>NZ_JCACKQ010000120.1:0-195732 GCF_059505465.1 Symplocastrum torsivum
GCTTTTGTTCAGACCCCATAGTACCCCAGCGACGACTTTTGCAAGAGGTCTAATATCGCGATCGCGTTGTCTCTCGTGCTAGTGCGATCGCGCATATTGCCGTAGTTCAAAGGTAGGGTGAGGTTTTCACCTTAAAATGGTAGATAGTTTGAAGATAGGTTTTCCATGAGCATTAGTCTCACACCCGACCAAGAACGCTTTATTCAAACCAAGCTCCAAGCTGGGAAATACCGCTCTGCACAAGAAGTTCTGGAAATCGCCCTGCGGTTGCTTGATGAATACGATCGCGCAGAGGCTGAATGGGTGGAGGATGTGCGAGAAAAAATAGATGCAGCGATTTCAGCTTCAGACCACACACCACCTATTGATGGCGAGACATTCGTCAACCAAATTCTAGAGCGATTCGAGCAAGCGCAACAGACACAAGCATGAGTCGCTACGTCATCAACATTCTCGCGTCGCGAGATCTCACCGAAATTGCTGACTACTTTGCCGAAAATAGCCTTGAAGCAGGAGAGCGGTTTTTTCGTGAATTCAACCGCAAGTGCCAGCAACTCGTTGCCTTCCCAAACAGTGGCCAAAGCTATGCACAAATTCGTCCAGGCTTCCGAGGATTGTCCCTAGACGGCTATATTATTTTCTACAGGGTGTTGGATGATGGTGTTGAGATTTTGCGAGTTATTAGTGGTCGTCGTAATTTTCCGTCTCTTTTTGAGGAACCCAACTAAAACACTTGGAACTTGACAGTACTCTCACTAATCATGAGGCGATCGCAGAGTGAGAAAATTTAATGAGTGAAAGACGTAGGGAAGATTTCAGTAGCTGTCGGTAACTTTCTGAATATGCCTGCAAAACTCTCTGGGCCATACCAACCTTTTCTGCTTCGGATTCTGCATGGCTTTACTGGTCTTTTCGTCATTGCCGCGATTTTGACCGCATTCTGGACATACGATGTCTACGACGGACGATGGGGAAGAATTCCCTTGCCTGAGTTAAAGGAAATAGAAGGAATTCATGGCACGTTTGGGCTATATGCCTTACTTGTATTCCCTCTATTTGCTTTATACGCTTTCCATCGTGGACATAAAAGACTTATCCAGCAGGATTTTGTGGCAAAGCTTGGACAGTTGGGTAAACCCGTATGGTGGTACACGCTGCATCGAGTCATTAACACACTTGCTATCTTGGCACTGACTTTTGCCGTTTTCTCCGGCAAGATGATGGATGAAAATTGGTTACCTAGGGGAGAGCTTAATCATGGTTGGTATTATGCTCACCTCATTTCCTGGGTGGTGATGGTTGTCTGCATTGCCTTGCATCTGTTAATGAGTGCCAAGGTGGGAGGAGTTCCTCTTCTCTTGTCAATCTTAAGTTACCAGTTCCGCCCTAAAGATAGTCCCGCTTTGTGGCGCGAAAATATTGTTCACTGGTGGTATGGTTTGCGACCGACTTTGGCTAAAGAGTGGCGAAAACTGTCTTTTCCCATCAAAGTTTTAGAGATTATCGTGTTGATGAGCCTAACTGCTGCTTGGATTGTTCCACTCTTTAAGTAGTCTGGTTAGCCTACTGAATCCAGCCGTTGACAATAACTTGGTGGAGTGCCTGGTAACGAGTGCGCGCCTTAAGTTTAGAGAGGATGTTGTTGACGTGAAATTTGACCGTACTCTCGCTGATAATGAGATGGTTAGCAATATCGCGATCGCGTAATCCCTGTGCTAGTAGAGACATAATTTCCTGTTCTCGCTCTGAGAGAAGTGGCTGACTTTCCGTATCTGAATCAATACCCCAAGTTTTGTCACGTAAGACTGCCTCTACTGCCTCCCGTAGCTGCACTGCACTAATTGCCAGGTCAACTTTAGCGCTAACCCCTTTAGGCAAAGCCCAAACACCCTGTTTGAGCCACAAAACTCGTTTAGCCGTCTGAATCTGGGCAAGTTCGTCGGTAAGTAGTGGAATCTCCTGATCAGTGGTATCGCAAACTGTTAAGTCTGCCAAATAAGCCAGATGAGTGAATGCCATCTGCAACACGGGTAGACGGCAGTGAATTCGCAAACGCGCTCCTAGAGTAGAGCTAGGGTAGGGAAGTTTGAGTAAAAACTGAATGACTTTTTGATTAGCTCCTGTCTGGGTTTGAAGCACTCCGCCCAGGCAAGAAACTGTAAACAAGAAAGGTTCAAAGGCAGAGCGAACCCAGTCGCTTTGCTCCTGAAATCCCAGATCAGGAGCAGTAATAATCGCTTCCAGCCCAACGAATTGGGCACTGTAGATGAGCCGACAGTAGGTACACCCCATTGTGTGCAGCACTTCTGCCGCCTGTAGAAATAGATAATTTAGGGGTAGTGTGAGGGGCTGCTCTGTTCCAATTAACGTTAACCGAACAGAACTCAGAATACTCGCTAACTGATCGGACAGGGAAAGATTGCTCCAAGATAGCTTATGGATTGAAGGCTGCCAGGATTGCTTTTCCTGCTGATGTTGAACGGCATTTTCCAGGGCAACAGTTACAGTTGTACACAATATCTGTAAGAATTCCAGAAATTCCGGTGCCATCACCTGATGACTAAAGGTTGCAAGAACTCCGATAACTCTGTCTCCGACAGTGAGGGGATAGCCTGCGAAACCGCGAATCTTGTGGCTAAGTGCCCAGTCTCGGTCTTTCACCCAAGACTCATTTGCCAAATTATTGCTCAGAAACGAAACGCGGTTCTGAGCAATTTTACCGACCTTGAAGGCTCCCATTGGCACCCTAGCAAAAGCACCGTTTGTATGGGTGTACATTCCAGAGGAAGCTACTAATCGGAGGGCAGTTTTATCCGGTTCTACCAGCCAGATACGAGCAAAGGCACAGTCAAATTTTTCGACCAAACCATCAGTCACGCGACGAGCAATTTCCTCTGGATCGAGACAGCCAGAGAAGCTCTGAGCGATTTCATTACCTTGCTGTAAGTCGAACAGGAGTCGCGCTGCGTCTAGTAATCCAGGAATAGGTTCAGTCAATCTGCGTTCTTCCAGGGATATTACTTTTTATTAAGACGCACCTTTGGAGGCAAACTCTGTATTTTTGACTACAAAGAAAGGCAATCACTTACTGCTTCAGGGAAACGAAAGCCTGATTTGTGCGAACTTTCTTGATACAGGATACGTTTTAGTCGCTAACCTAAATCCTCTAGAGTAGCGACATTCTTACACAAAAGCGATCGCCCTTAGCCTTAGTCCTATTCAACTCTGGACTCATGACTAAGAGCGACCAATCTAAAAACTCGCTGTTATCTTTGGTACGACCTCTACGCTATAAAGCGCCACCAAGAGAAACGAACGGTAAAGCCGACGAGTACCACACCGAAGAAGCCCATAATGGCGTATCCCCAACGAGGATAACGGGAAAGCAACAATCCGAATGCTAACGATGCTGGCGCAATCCCGTAAACATAGCGGTTGACGGACATAATGGCTCCGGAGTTGATGATAATTGCTAGTGAACAAAAACCGTAGATGACAGCAACACGGCTAAGCTGACTGCGTAGGTGCCAAAACAGATATACGCCACCAAAGACCATGACCACTTTCGTCATTTCTTTGATTGCACCAAACCGCAACTGGAACATATTCAAGAAGGTATCTAACCAACCCTTCCAGTTGACACCAGAAGCCGTACCCCATGCCTTCTGTACATGAACAAATGCTAAGGGATCACCGACATGAATTGCACAATAAACCATGTAGGCAAGTAGTCCTAAACCGACTGCCAAACCAGCAACGTAGGCTGTAACAGGTCGGCGTTCTCTCCAAGCCACAAGAAAAAAAGTCGGTATAAGCGCCACACCTGTCACGCGAGTCGCCGTAGTCAATGCCCCCCAAAGTCCTGCCCTGACATATTGCTGCTTCTCGAAAGCCCGTAAAGCGGCTGTGCTGAGCAACAAAAACAGACCTTCAGTGTAGACGACTGTTCCAAATAAGGAAAAAGGACACCAAGCCATAACCGCCGTTGCCCACCTAGCCGCATTGACTCCATGACGCTCATCTGCCCAGCGATACAGAAGAATCATTGCCCCAAGCAGTGCCAAGTTATTTACCAAGAATCCAGCGATGACAAAGGGGATACCAAGAGCCATCACGCTACGAACGAGTATTGGAAAAAGAGGAAAAAATGCAATGTTATGCATTTCTCCATCATCGGCATAGTCATAGCCTTGAGTAACGATTTGCTCGTACCAAGCAGCATCCCAATGAGTGAAGAGATCCCAACTCGGTTTAGGTACAAAACCAGGAGTAAAACTCAGTGGCACTGGGAGAGGGTGTTCAGCAGGAATACCCGGATACAGGGGAGCAAGTACCTGCATTGCAATGATGATGACAATCCGGCTGATCAGCCACATTGCAATGACAAAAATTAATCCCTGAGCTGATTGAGATAAAGGCGTTGTTGAGGAACTGGGTGGTTTGATGCTTACTTTTAGGCTTGGAGACACAAGATCACTCCTCTTATCAACGTCATGACCGTAAACCTGATTGTTCTAAATAGCTCAGCCCCAAAAAACGTCAACTGCGATGTTGTTATGGGTAGGAACTGAGTGCAAGAAGGCTCTTATGCAGGAGGCTTTTATGAATATTGCTTGTAAGATAAGCTTTTTAACCTTTTTCAACTGGATAGTTACTTTTGCCACAGTACACTGAGTAGCTGGCGATGAGAAAACATGGTAATTGGTGAATTGGAAGGAGTAGGGAATGAAGTTTGCCAGCTCTGATCGTGTCTAGAGGAAATGAATAATAATTTAAAACCCTACTTAACTAGTTACTATTCCCAGATGTGAGCATTTATTATCAGTTTTTTCCAAAAATATCAGTATGAATAATGTGTTATTACAAAATATTTCAAAAACCATGTAGATCTGTATCTGCCAATAGGCGTGACCTGTTACCTATCTATGGATAGAAGCATCTTGGTAAAACTTTAAAGGCAAAAGGTTAGGACAGATTTAACAGCCGAAACAACCATGTACTAGTAATAAACATAAAAGCTTCTGCCTTCTGCCTTCTGCCTTTGGCTACAACTCATTGATGCGATCGCTCAGCACTCCCTAATCACAACGCACAAACCTGAGAAAAACCGTGATTAAAGTCAGCGATCGCTTAATCTTGCCCCAATCCTCAGTCTTGCTTTACTTCACAGCAACAACGGCACCTGCACTTTCATTCGCAAGATTATCCACGGCACACAGCGCATAGGTTCCCGGTTCTACGGCTATAGAAGTTGTCGTGCCTCCAAGAATTCGTACAAGCTTCCAGGTAGCACCATTTTGCTTATAAAGTGTCCAAGACCGAATCCCAGAAGTTGCGGCTTTCCAGCTAAGCTTGCCGTTTTTTTCCTCTACACCTGTTGGCAATGCTGGTTTTGCATCACCTAGCCATTGCATCGTAGGAGCTAGTGCTGGTTCGGCATAAACCGAGGCTTTCAATGTATCAACAACCCCCAAGCGATTTTCATTGAATACCTTCATGTTGTAGAAGATATTCCCTAAAGATTGTTTTGAGACAAGATTGCGGGTAATCTCAACTTGTTTTTCATACTCAGAAATCGACCAATCTTTGCCATCTAACGCACTCAGCCGATTGCCGGGATAGATGTGGCGGCGCTTGGGATTGTTGTCCGTCCACCATTGCAATAAAACGGGATAACTTTGAGCAGGTGGGTCAATGCGCCAGTAAAGTTGCGGTGCCATATAATCCACCCAACCCTCTTCCAGCCATTTTTTCGGGTCAGCATAAAGCGCCTCGTACTGATCTAAGCCTTTCGCCTGCGGTGGTTGTCCGGGACGATAAATGCCAAAGGGACTAATACCAAACTTGACGTGACGCTTTGTTGCCCGAATCCCTGAGGATAAGCGTTGCACCATTTGATTGACATTGTTCCGTCGCCAGTCAGCCAGAGCAAGTTTACCTCCTGTCGCTTGATAAGCACTGTAGGTTTTGTTGTCGGGAAATGTTTGACCTGAGACTGGATAGGGATAGAAATAATCATCCAGGTGAACGCCATCCACATCGTAACGACGCACCACATCAAGGATGACGTTGTAAGTCCAGTCTTGAATAACTTTGACTCCTGGGTCCATCCACAAATCATTACCGTAGGTGTAGACATAATCAGGATGAGTCAGGGTAATGTGAGGGGGTACTTTAGGAGAATTTTCTGAGGAGGTTCCCGCACGGTAAGGATTGAACCAGGCGTGAAGTTCGATGTTGCGCTGATGGCATTGGGCGATCGCAAACGCTAGTGGGTCATAAAATGGTTCAGGGGCATTGCCTTGCGTTCCCGTTAACCAGCCACTCCAAGGTTCTAATTCAGAGGCATATAAAGCATCTCCTGTCGGTCGTACCTGAAAAACCAAAGCATTCAGGTTTAGCCCTTGCATCCGGTCGAGAATTTGGATCAGTTCGCTTTGTTGTTGTTCGACAGACAATCCCCGTTTGGACGGCCAATCAATGTTCCAGCCCGTTGTCACCCAAACTCCGCGAAATTCTCGTTTATGGCTAACGGCTACGGTTTTTTGACCAGTAACAATGTATTCAGAAGAGACTGTCGGCACCCTGCCTAAATACACCAAAGCTTGGTAAACAAAAGCTGCCACATCCGCACGATTTGCGAATTCAAGCGGTTTGAGAAGTTTCACATTTGGGTAATTGACGACAATTCGGGCATCTGTCGCAGCAGCCAGCTTATCCATTGCATAGACAGGAATTTGAGCCGCATCTTGATAGAATTCTGGGAATGCCGCTTTTGTCTCAGAGGGTGTGTTGGACGTAATTTCTAAGCCAGTAGTTAAGGAAATTAGCACTTCGATTCGAGCAATGCTGGCATCGGGACGGAAGCGATTCCCCGGATAGCCGGATATAAATCCCGCTTCGTAAGCTTTTTGAATCGCGGCGGCTGCCCAATGTTTGGCAGGTACATCGACAAAAGGCACGTAGGAACGTTTTTTCGCTGTGGTAAAGGCTTTTTGTAGTAGGGCAGCAAACTCAGCCCGACTCATTGCTTGATTCGGTCGGAATGTCCCATCCGGAAATCCGCTAATGATGCCTCGACTTGCTAACCCTTCAATGAATAATCGTGCCCAGTGATTTTGAATATCAGAGAAGCGAGAAGGCGAAGCTACCATATTCAACCGAATTTAGATATCTATAGCTGGGTCGATCTTAGCATCGGCAACCGTGGCGATAGGAAATGCAAATCTCTTGTGTCGTTTATTCATGAACAGACTTTGTGCGGCAGAAGAGCTAACGCAGTAGATTGAAGGAAGCAGATCGGAGATTTCTCAGCGACGGGCACAGTATGGAAGACGGCGACAACACAGATTTTTCTTTAGAAGGCGACCAAGGTAACGTTCCTGAGTGGTCGAGTATTCCCCAATCCCCGGCAGGATTTAAATCCGGCTTTATTGGCATCATCGGACGCCCCAATGTTGGCAAATCGACTCTGATGAATGAGTTGGTGGGGCAAAAAATTGCGATCACGTCACCTGTCGCACAGACAACACGCAATCGCTTGCGGGGTATCCTGACAACGCCGGAGGCGCAGCTAATTTTTGTCGATACACCTGGGATTCATAAGCCGCATCACCAACTAGGTAAGGTGTTGGTACAAAATGCCCAGATTGCGATTGAATCGGTGGATGTGGTGTTATTTGTGGTAGATGGTTCCGTAGAGGCAGGAGGAGGCGATCGCTTTATTGTTGACATCCTTTCCCGTACTCAGACACCAATAATTCTAGGTATCAATAAAGTTGACGAGCAACCCCCCAATTACGAGGCAATTGATGCTAGTTACGCACAACTCGCTGCACCGAACAACTGGCAGATAGCAAAATTCTCTGCCCTCACAGGTGATGGACTAGAAGCACTGCAACAACTACTAATCAATCACCTAGAACCAGGGCCATACTACTATCCTCCTGATTTAGTCACTGACCAGCCCGAACGGTTCATCATGGGGGAATTAATTCGGGAGCAAATCTTGCTGCTAACTCGTGAGGAAGTCCCCCACTCAGTAGCGATTACGATTGATGTGGTTGAGGAGGAACCGACAATTACCCGGATTCTTGCCACGATTTACGTTGAGCGCGACTCCCAAAAAGGAATTGTAATTGGCAAAAAGGGCAGTATGCTCAAAAGCATTGGCAGTGCTGCCCGTGAACAAATGCAAAAACTGATTGCGGGTAAGGTTTACCTAGAACTGTATGTGAAAGTACAGCCCAAATGGCGGCAATCTCGCCTCCAGTTAGCAGAGTTGGGTTATCGAGTAGAGGATTGACATCTCAGATGGGTGGTGATGCGGTGGCTGTTGTTGCCGATGCAACCGTATTCGATCAGGTGAATGCCGTTGCCGTCAGAGCGATTCAAGTATTTGGACGGTTGGATACCTGGGTACATGCGGCGGCTGTTAACCTCTATGCCACCTTTGAGCAGATCGCACTAAATAAAAAAGTGAGGGCAAAAGTACTTCAGGTTTTTTTAAGTCGTGGATAAAGGGATTGATATCGCATCCAAGCCTCTTCTAGGGCTGAATCTACGGATTGGGGAGTTGCAGCAAGCGTTGGTGTGGCTGCCAGTTTGAGCGTGTCATTAGCATCTGCGTATACACCAATTCCGATACCCGCCACTAAAGCAGCACCCCGCGCGGAAGCAGCAGAAACGGTAGTTGCATAGAGGGGTATTCTCAATACATCAGTCAGTAATTGTTTCCAAGGCATTTCTGCCGTTCCACCGCCTGCTAAACGCAGTTCTGTCGCTTTAAAACCTGTTGCCTCAAGTGCCTCTAAACCTTGTCGCAAGGCAAAGGCAACTCCCTCTAAAGCCGCCCGCATCAGGTGCGCCTGTGTGTGATGAAGTCCAAGCCCCACCCATGCCCCGCGTACATAAGGGTCAAGGTGTGGAGTTCGCTCACCCGTGAGGTATGGCAAAAATGTCAACCCTTCACATCCTGGGGGAACAAAAAACGCTTGAGTATAGACTTGCTCCCAGCTCAAACCGAGGATACCTCGCACCCACTCAAGCGCTAACCCTGCATTTTGCATGGCTGCAAGGGTGTACCACTGGTTAGGTAAGGCGGTTCGATAGAGATGTGTACGACCCTGAGGATCGATAATGGGTTGGGAGCGAGGTGTAATGATTTGAGCGCCTGTGCCGATGGTTAGTTGAACTAAACCAGGTAGTAGTCCGTTACCAAGTGCCGCCGCTGCCGTATCCGCAGCACCAGCAATAACTCTTAAGCCAACTCTTAAGCCAAGATGCTCTGAAGCATCAGTTGTTAGGTAACCTGCGATCGCACTAGAGGAGATAATTTTTGGTAACCAATCACCACGTAGATTCAGCGCTGAGATTGCATCCCCAGCCCAGTTGTCCGCTACAACATCGTAAAGCAAAGTACCACTAGCATCAGATGGTTCGGTTGCAACTTCTCCAGTCAGCCGTAACCGCAGCCAATCTTTTGGCTGGAGTGCCCAACGCGCTTCGGTGTAGACAGTAGCCTCGTGTTCTCGTAACCACAACAAAGTTGGCCCCGCCATTCCAGCCGTAATCGGGTTGCCCAATCGCTCTAGAATAGCGGCATCGAGCGAATGATAAGCGCTAAGCGTTGCACTAGAGCGAGTATCTGCCCAAAGGATAGCAGGACGCAGGGGCTGACCGGACTCCGACGCTAGGACAACACCATGCATTTGTCCTGAAAGTGCGATCGCCTGTACCTGATCAGTGTGATTTCCCTCTGCCTTCCTAACAGCCTCGCCAACAGCTAACCACCAATCCCCTGGCTCAGACTCAGCCCATCCGGGGTGAGGTGCATGAACAGGATAGGAGCTTGATGCCTCACCTATTGCGGTTCCGTCTGTCGCTAGGAGCAATGCCTTAGCAGAGCCTGTTCCTAAATCTATGCCAAGCAGCATTAGCGTCGTCCTCAAATCATTCAGTATCTCAACAAACGGGCGATCGCTTTTACCAATTCATCAGGTTCGACAGGCTTTGAGATATGCATCCCAAATCCGGCAGCTAAGGCTTGCTGTTGGTTGATTTCTCCAGCATAGGCAGTAAGTGCGATCGCAGGAATCATACCTCCCTGTTCAGGTGACCACTTTCTAATTTGCCGAATCAGGGAATAGCCATCCATCTCTGGCATCCCAATGTCACATAACAGCAAATCGGGGACAGATTGATTCAGGAGAGTCAACGCCTGTGCAGCCGAAGCGGCTGTCGTAACTTGTGCGCCAGATTGCATCAGGGTGAATGCTGCCAACTCCCGCATATCGGCATCGTCGTCCACAACCAAGACATGAATACCTGCTAAGTCTGTCGCACTTTCTGTGTGCCTGTCATCAGAAGAGGGTTCCGACTCAACAATGTTTAACGGGAGTCGGATGGTAAATGTAGCCCCTAAGTTCTGTCCTAAGCTGTCTGCTTCAACGGTTCCTCCATGCAATTCGGTAAAATGCCGGACGATCGCCAGTCCCAATCCCAATCCGCCAAATTGTCGGGTTGTTGTGCCATCTTCTTGACGGAAGTAGTCAAACACATAGGGTAAGAAGTCTGGACTGATGCCTTTTCCCGTATCTTTGACTTGAATCTGAGCATACATACCAACCTGCTCTAGTTGCACCTCGACTCGTCCTCCGGTTGGGGTGAACTTCACAGCATTGGAGAGGAGGTTCCAGACTACTTGTTGGAGGCGATTGGTATCGCCTGAAACCGTTCCTGAAATAGGATTAAATGTGGTCTGGATTTGAATGTGTTTGGCTTCGGCTGCCAGTCGTACCGTTTCCAGGGCGGCTTCTATCATTACTGCTAGATTCACGGGAGCGACGTTTAACGTCATTTTTCCTTGCAGAATGCGCGAGACATCCAACAAGTCCTCAATTAATTGCGCTTGCAGCTTGGCGTTGCGTTCAATCGTTTCCAGGGCTTGCTGCGTTTTTGTGCCATCTAATCGCCCAGTTCGGAGCAATTTTGTCCAACCCAGAATCGGGTTGAGGGGCGATCGCAACTCGTGGGACAACACCGCCAAGAATTCGTCTTTAATTCGGTTAGCGGCTTCTGCTTTTGTGCGATCGCGTTGAGCCACCCGGTACAACTGAGCATTGTCGATCGCCAAGGATGCACGACGAGCCAATTCCTCTGCCAGTTGCAAATCTGCCAAGGTGTACTGTCGTTCAGATTCGGCTGAGACAAAGGAGATGACCCCTAGAATTCGTGCCTGAGTTCGTAGTGGCACCGTCATTACAGATCTAAATCCCACCTGCCGCAGAATCTCTAAATGTTCTGCGTCATGCGCTACCTGTACCAACAACTCATCGGGGATATCCGGCAGCAAGTCAGATTGCCCAGTTCGCAATGTAAATGCACTACCACGAGGGTCATCGGGGTTTAGTGGATACTTGTCTCTAATTTGATGTGCCCATTCCAGTTTCGCAGGGTCGATGTGAGCCACCGCGATCTGCTCGATCGCACCATCCTCTTCTATCATGTGAACCGTACACCAGTCCGCTAATTGGGGCACTGTAAGCTGCGCGACTCGCTCTAGAGTCGTTTGATAATACAGGGAGGATGCAAGGACGGCACTTGCCTCAGACAGAAAGCGTTGGGCAAGCTCTAACCTGACGCGCTCAGTCACATCGACTACATAGACTAGAACCCCTTCTACCTGACCATTTGAGTTAACAGTCGGAAGATAGTAAACGTTGTAGTAACCGGGACGGCGATCGCTACGTCCGGGAACATTCACCGCAAAGTTCGGTGAAATGAAAGGATTCCCTGTGGTGTAGATCTGATGAAAGACTTCAACTAATTGAGGATCGGACTGGCCGAAAAGTTCTGCAATGGATTGTCCTAAGTGTTGTTCGCGAGTTAATCCATTAATTTCTGCTAAGGCTTCGTTGATGGCAATAAATCGCTGCTGGGCATCTAACAGGGCAAGTCCAATCGGGGATGTATTAAAAATAGTTGCCAATTGGTGCTGTGCCGCTTCTGCCTCTGTACGGGCAATGCGTTCGCGCTCTAGTAGTTGTTCTCGTTCCTGTTCCGCTTGCTTGCGTTCTGTGATCTCAATGACGGCTCCGATCGAATGCTTGGGATTTCCCTGACTATCATAAGTAAGCTGACCTCTCGCTTCGACCCAGTGAATGGAGCCATCTGACCAACGCAGGCGATATTCATGGTGATACTCCTTCTTGTCAGCTATGGCTTGCTGAAGTTTTGCCTCAGCTTCTGCTAGGTCATCAGGATGAACCCGACTTGCCCAAACCTTATAGCCCGGTTCGCACTCATTCGGTTTTAGCCCTAGTATCGTGAAGTGACCTTCTGACCAAAGCAAGGCATCGGTCTGCATATCCCAGTCCCACGTTCCCATGCGTCCGACCTTCAGCGCGAGTTGCAGGTGAGCTTCACTTTCGCGCAATTCCTCTTCTGAGCGCGATCGCTCCACGGCTAGCCAGGTTTTTTGAGCAATTCGCTCCATCAGCACCACATCTTCCTCCGTCCAGTGGCGAACAGAGACATGGTGCAGCACAAACACGGCGACAAAACGTCCTGCTTTCACTAACGGGACACACAGAATAGATTTTGTCTGGATTGCATCAAAGCTCGCCGTTTCCACTCCGGTAGTTCGAGGATCGCGCTCGACATCATCAACGATTAAGGTTTTGCCCTGCCTGAGTTCAGCAATAATTTCGGGTCCATAGGAATCCATGTGGTGTTTACCCACCACGCTGATCGCACCATTGCAATAGTCGCGATCAATAATGACATATTCCTGCGTTGGGTCAATTTCACCGTAGCTACAGCGACTGACACCAAAGTGTTGCCCTGTGGCACAAACCACTTTCCACATAATTTCCTTGGGGTCTTGAATGGCACGAATCGCGTCATTCAATTCGATCAGGAATTGCTGCTGTCTCTCCTTGTGCTGAAGTTCTGCCAGTAATTCCTCAATCTGTTGCCTTGCCCGCACCTGGGCTGTCACTTCGATGTTATAAATCAAGACGCCCTGAATGGTTCCCTCAGCATCTTGCCAAGCCGGACAGATGCAGTTGAAAAATCCCTCTTCCAACACACCATCACCGTTCCGATCCCAGTAAGCAGGCGACTCATACCGAATAAATGTTTCTCCCGTTCGATAAACCTGTTCAAGCACGTCAAAGTAAATTTGCCCCTCTATCTCCGGGAAAACATCCCGAATTGATTTGCCGATCATGTCTGGAGTGCGTCCAGTCCCTTGCAGGTAGGTGGGATTGGCAAATTCATACACAAGATCGGCACCTTTAACAATGGCAATCATGGCAGGCAATTGCATCAGGATGTCATGCAACCGCTTGCGTTCGCTTTCTGCTTCGAGTCGGGCAGCTTGTTCTCGTTTTAAAAGGCGATCGCGCTCTGCTTCCATCTGTTTGCGTTCTGTAATATCAACCGAAACGCCAATCATGCGAACTCCCCGTCCGGTTTCATCCAGGTAAACTCGTCCCTGACTGTTGATCCAGCGCACAACGCCGTCTGGACTAATTACCCGATACTCCTGTGCGTAGGACTGTTCTCCAGACATTGCCCGTTGGGCCGCTTGCATCACCTGTTGTCGATCGTCTGGATGAATGAGCGCAAAAAAGTCCTCTCCCGTGCCTTCGTGAAAACCCCAAACGTCTAGAGCATTGGTAGAACACACAACCTGATAAGTCTGCAAATCCATATCCCAGACAACTGTCTGAGCTGCCCTCAGTGCCAATCGCAGGCGTTCTTCGCTCTCTCGTAATGCCTGTTCAACTTGTTTGTAATCGGTCACATCACGAGCAATACTCAGTACCGTTTCCACGGAGCCATCGCTGGCACATTCAGGTACGATACGCGACTGATACCATCGACTACCATAAGAAGTCGGAAATTTAAATTCAATCGTCTTTTCTTGTCCCGTTGCAAAGACTTGCCGTAAACTATCATGCCAAAAACGATAGAGGTCTTCTGGCATTCCTAGCTCAACATTGGTCTTGCCAACAAATTGCTCTGATGGAATACCTGTTGCCAGTTCTACAGAAGGGCTGACATAAAGGTGACGAAATTCTGAATCGATTCGGCTAATAATATCCGGGGCATTTTCAGCCACCATTTTGAACTGTTGCTCTCGCTGCCACAGTTTGCGTTCCAAGCGTTTGCGCTCTGTTAAGTCGATTAAGAAGCCTACACCTAAATTGTTGGGTTCTCCTAAATAGGCAGTCCCAATTAAAACGGGAACTCGGCTACCATCTTTACGAATGTATTCTTTCTCAAACGGCGCATGGCGACCAAGTTGTTTCATCTGTGCCATTGCTTGCTCGTCTAAATGTCGAAACTCCGGTGGAGTAATCTCCAGGAAGTTTACCTCTCCCGATAAAACTTCTTCTCGTGTGTACCCTAAAGTGGCAAGCCAAGCGTCGTTGACTTCCAGAATATTGCCTTGAAAATCGCCAACAATAATGCCAATGAGATTCGCCTCCAATAATCCTCGTAGCCGCGATTCGCTCTTGAGTAAGGCTTGCTCCATCCGTTTGCGTTCCCGTAGCGCAGCTTGCTGTTCGCTCACGTCTTGAAAGATAGCAACCGCTGCAACAATCTGCCCCTGATTATCTAAAATTGGTGCTGAGTTGACGTTAACGAAAATGCAGTTACCATCATCTCGATGAATTGCTATCTCTTCGTTGGTAACGACTTCACCTGTTTTTAGCGATCGCACCAATGGATATTCATGAGGCGAATAGAGTTGACCATCTAAGCGAAAGATTTCACATGGAATAATGGGTGCATAGTCCTCAAGCTCAAGCAACTGTTCGTAGCCATACCCAACAATTTGCTTGGTTTGTTCGTTAGCCAGAACTAATTTACCGGATGCCGCATCGGCAATCATGACTCCAGCAGGCATCTGTCGCAAAACGGCTTCAAATCGGGCGCGTTCAATTTCAAGCTCGTGCAACAACCTTTCTCGTTCTGCCTCTGCTTGCTTGCGATCACTCACATCCCGAAAATAAACGGCTACCCCTGCTGTAGAGGGATAAGCATTCACCTCTAACCAACACTCGACAGGTTCCCCTTCTTCCCAGGAAACAGGAACCTGTTGGGCTACTGCCCGATGGAGTTCCTGATAGGCAATTCCACCAACCAACTCAGGAAAAACCTCATGCCAAACGTGCTTCCCCAGTAACTCTTCTGGCGTTTTGTGCAGGATTTTAGCCGCCGCCCAATTCACGTAGGTGTAGTGCCAGTTGCGATCGAAGGCGACAAACGCATCCGTAATGCTTTCAAGAATCATTGCCACCTTGCGCTCCGTTTCTTGGGCAGCGATCGCATCTGGAGCATTCTCTAATAAGGCTTCTAACTCCTGTTTCTGACGCTGCAAGGTTGCGATCGCTTGCTGCTGTTCAAGAATCTGCTCCTGTAGCGAAATAATTTGAGTATCCGCCCCATTTTTCTCAGAATCAAGAAGCTGTTCGCCTTCAAGAGTGCGGGCAAAGCATTCAATGACTTCAGAGCGAGAATTTCCTCGCCTCTGAGCCTCTTTATCGAGCGATCGCCATGCTGTATTGGTCAGAGATACGCTAACTCGTTGTTTCGTCTCTGAGTGCCAATTGCTAACAAACTTGCCTGTGGCGTCGCGCTTCATGAAGAGCCATCCGTATGCATACACGGTCTTCTCCATTCAAGCTAAGTTACTCCCTGAGGAAAATCCGCCTTAAGATAGATGGTTTGGCTAGAGGGAAGACGGCTTAGGGGGACTTAGACATTTTCTAGCTAGAAGATATTAAGTAATGCCATTACTGTGCCTGCGACAATCGGACGAGCGTTCCTTTAGCACCAAACTCATGCAAACTGCTCAACTTGTCAGCAACAGTCTCGACGAAACGTGGCGACTGTACTAAATCTCCAAAAATCTGGAATCCTCCGAGAAACCCTGCCGTTCTAGCGCAGGGAGGGTGATTGTAGTATTTTGCAATTGATCAATGATGTTCACAGCAGGTAAGCTAATACTCAATTACAAGGGTTAATCACCATGACATTACTTGTAGTCGTTTTAGTTTCTGTTTACCTGCTGTTCGCTTGGTACTTTTTCAAGATCTGGCTAAGGTTTTTCGAGAGAGATACCGAGATGACGCTTGAGGAAAGGCGTTTGTCTTGGGTAGTTTTGTTTATAGGGACGCTTGCCTGGCCGCTTGTGGTTCCTATCTCTTATCTAACGCTTTTAGAAAAAAAACTAAAAAATCAGGAAGCGAGTTCGGGAAGTGACAAAGTAGTGGATATCAGTGATGATTCAGACATGAATGACTCCAAACACTGGACAGTCCATAGTTACAATTAGTGATTCAGAGCAGACAGTAACACTTGTGAAGGTCGCGTGCCTCCACAACTTACGGTCAACGTCACAATTTGAGTCTCTCAGGACTTACGCCAAATCCTCTATCAAACGCTATGTGGGGTAGGGTACGTTAAACAACGCACTCTGCTTTTGGAGTTGGATTGAAGTTGAAAGTGCACAGGGCAAAGGAACAAGCTTTATCATTAAGTTGCCTAAATTTCTCTATTAGTTAGCTGAGTTACTCGTAGGCTTATGTTTAGCAAGAGAACGGGAGATGGTCAAAAAGAAAAAGACTGAGAGAATCTGGATCTACAAACGCACACCTGATGGTTGGGAAGTCTGTCTTGACGGTAAAACTAAAGGCATCGTTGTCAAGGACGGTCCTGCCGAAACTCCTTGGAGATGGAAATCGCAAGGCAAGAGTGAAGGGCTTCACCATACCAGGAATGAGGCAGCAGCAGCACTTTTGCAAGCTTACAAAGAAAGGTAAAAACAAGCCCCTGGACAACGACACCAAGGGCTTTGTGTTTGGGTGGGGTGCAATCTCTAAGTAAACAAAAGTAATAGCTGATCAACAATTAAATAGCCTTAAGGGGGTGTCCAAAAATAACTCCACCATTTCGTGCCGGTAGGAAAGACTTGTGTCTGAGTTTCCAATGTCAGAAATTAAGGGAGCCAACACAGCCTCAATTATGAGAAATCCGAGTTCTGGATCTTTTTTTTCAGGCTAAGTCGCCCAGCTCCAGGCAAACATACCCGTCCCATTCACGCTTGAGGTGAAGGCAATCATCAGGGTGCATCTACCTCTGAACAACGTGCTTGAGTAATTAGGACTTGACAAGGCATTGGGCAAGTCAGAGTTACCTCACTCACATTATTTGGCTGAAATTTCACGTACTACTTTTAGCCGTCCCCGTTTCAAGGCATACAGCAACCTATCAATTGAGGCTCTCTCCTGTTCGGCGAGTTCTTCCTCTAACAAGGCTGCCATTAACCCATATTGGTCGGCTAGTGTGATTCGACCAGAGCTACTAACTTGAGCGAATAAATCAGACATCGCGCCAGGGATAAGGCGAATCTGAGATAGCGTCTTCCAGGAGGAGTTTGACACTTTTGTTTTATAAAGGTTTAGTAAAGTAGGTATTTATACCATAAAGCCTTTACAAAGATTTATGAGAGATATGTATAAAAACTTAATAATTGCTATGTTTACGGTAACAAGTCTTTAGCCAGGTAGTCGCGTTGTGATAGGACTTACGACAGCATTAGCACTTTAGATAGATGAGCGAAATAGCATCAGGCTCTAGTCACTCTGACCTCACAAGCTTCTGCTTCAAACTGGCTTCTCCTAAGTGTTGCCTTTGGGTGACACTCTTTTAAGTAATGTATAAAGCTGATGAGCTTTCACCTCTTACGGAATTACATTTGGTTGTATTAGATGATTCCAGGGTAAATGAACTATGACTTCCACAGATACCCAGATAAAGTTGTCATTGGTAGAGTTTTTAGAACTGCCAGAAACGGAACCTGCTAGTGAATATATCAATGGGAAAGTCTATCACAAGCCAATGCCGAAAGGAAGACACAGTACACTGCAAGTTCGGTTGAGTGCTTCGATTAACCAAGTTTATTTACCGCAGCAAATTGCTCATGCTTTTACTGAATTACGATGTACCTTTGGAGGACGTTCTATTGTTCCAGATATTTCCGTTTTTGAATGGTCGCGACTTCCTTTTAACGATGAGGGAGAGATAGAGGATAGCTTTGAAATCTCCCCTGACTGGGTTATTGAAATTCTCTCACCAGAACAACATGATGCTCGTGTAATAGAGAAAATTATTTTTTGTTTAAATCATGGCACAAAACTAGGTTGGCTAATCGACTCAAAAGCTCGATTAGTGATTATCTTTAAACCCCAGCAGCAACCAGAGGTGAAGCAAGACTCAGATAGTTTACCTATTTTAGATGTCTTAGCTGATTGGCAACTATCGGCGGCTGATTTGTTTGGATGGTTAAATGTTAAGAGACGTTAATGATTAGGGTGCTAAGAAGGACAAGCAGAAACCACAGGTAACAAAACCTGAGATGGTTGATCGCCTCCACAGCTTACGGTTAAAGTCACAATCTGAGCATCCATTAAGCGATCGCTTCCGAGTGGTGAACCTGTACCTGGATTCAAAGGATAGGCAGGAAAACAAGCTGCACTCAAACTAAGACGCAAGGAATTCCCCTTTGCAATGCAAGCACAAGTTGCTTGGAGTGATACTCGTAACGGTGTATTCTGACTCGACTCCACATGAAGATAACCCTGCGTCAGATTGTAAACATTGCCATTCGATCGAACTTCTGAGAGTATGGCGCATAGGTCATGGCTCGGTTGGTCGGCGCTACACCAAACTTCAACGGCAACCTCTCCGGCGAAATGCAAGTCTGCGGTTAAGGGTTCAGTAGTATAGGTCAAGACATCAGAACGACAATCTAAATGCGATCGCTCAAATGAACCAGAAGGTATCGAAGCATGACCCCCCAGTGCTGGAACAGGTCGCCAAGGGTCGTGAACCAAGACATCACTAGGGCAACTGTCTGGGTGAGTAGTTGTAAGGCTGCCTTCGTTCTCCCGGATACAGGCAAGCCCGGTAGTTGACAAAAAATAAGATTTCTGAGTTACATCAGGCCAGTTATCAAAGTTGCGCCAACGGTTACTGCCCATCTCAAAGAGGCGAACGGGTGGTTCCTCCAATAGTCCAGTATCTATACCTTTGAGAAAGTGATCGAACCACCGCACTTGCAACCAATCAACCGGATTAGTTGCCTCTAAACCAAAGTCAACTGCACCAACCTTGCGACACCAAGGCAGGTGTGTCCAAGGACCAATTAATAGTTGTTGGCGATAGGCACTACGGACGGTAATGTCTTTGTACAAATGGATATTGCCGCGCAGGAATGTATCGAACCATCCCCCAATGTGGAACATCGGCAAGTCAACGTCTTGCATGTAGCGCTTTGGAGAGATTCGCTCCCAGTATTCATCAGGTTTTGAATGCTCTATCCACTCGTGATAGAAAGCGTTTGGTGCGAACTTTTTCAAGCATTCTGTCAGGCTGGGAATCGGGTCGTACTGTGGAAAATTGTGGGAAGCTGCGTAGAGGGTGTAATGGGCAGCCGCATCTCCCTTGAGTCGTGCTGATTCTGCGGCAAGTTGAATTGCCCAACCTAGATTACTCTCTAAACAAAAGGCTCCCCCTTCATAAACCCAGTCCGTGTATAAGTCGTAGCCCATCATTGCAGGGCAGATGGTTTTGAGGGCACGAGGTTTAGTAATAGCGGCATAAAGCTGAGTCATTGCCTGGTAGGAAAAGCCATACATTCCCACCTGTCCCGTGCTACCTGGAAGCGCTGCTGCCCAGTTTACTGTGTCCTCACCATCTTCTGTCTCGTTGACAAAAAGCTGAAATTCTCCTTGGGAGGTACCACGTCCTCGCACATCTTGAATAACGACAATATAACCTTGGGCAGCGTACCAAGTCGGATGAGCATACACGACACTAGATGCGATCGCTCTTCCATACGGTTGCCGCATCAGCAGCACTGGGAACTCTCCCTCAACATCGGGACGGTATATATCTGCATCTAGCCGCACGCCATCACGGGTAAGCATTGAAGCAGTTTCTTTCGGTCGAACCTTGAGCATGATGGTGCCTAGATCAACAATGAGCAAGTAGCAGGATTTCAAACGCCTACATAAATCTCGATATTATGGCACTAAGCGGTTATGCAAGGGAGCGATTTAGCCATGTTTGCCCTCGTCTCACCCGAAAGAATCCAACTTCCACCAGGAGCGATTGTGCATTTGCCTGCAACGTGGCAAGATTACCAAGTGTTGTGTCAGCAACGGGGCGATGGCTCCATTCCCCGGATGAAGTATCGAGATGGAGAGGTTTTACTGATGTCTCCTTTGCCCAAACATGGACGAGATGCTAGTCTGATTGCTGACATTATCAAAGTTCTCCTAGATTACACCGGACGGGAATATGACTCTTTTACTCCCGTAACGATGGAACTGCCAGAGGAAAGTGGCATTGAGCCAGACTATTGTTTCTATATCGACAATTGGGAAGCGGTTTCAGGCAAAGAGCGAATTGATTGGAGCAGCGAACCCCCACCAGATTTGATTTTGGAAATCGATGTGACCAGTTATTCCAATATCAATGATTATTTACCTTATCGAGTTCCTGAAGTTTGGCTATTTCGCAAAAAGCAACTATTGATTTACCAGTTGCAAGGGACGGAATATAGTCTTCAGGAAAAAAGCCTCTATTTTCCTAAAATTGAGTTAAAAGAGGTGATTGCTCAATGTCTTCAGATTGCTTATGAACGTAACACTAGTGCTGCAATTCGTAACCTCAAGCAACGATACCATTGACCCTTCTCCCAGATGAGCCGCTTCGTATAGCATTTCCCAAATAAACGGCTCATCGTCCTTCATTAGTGAGAGAATCGAGTAGTCCATTTAGCAGGGAACAAGAGCATCTGAACGTCCTAGAACTCTCAAATCCTCTTCATCCAATTCAACGGGTATGCCACTATGAATCAGTTCAGCGAAATCTTCATTCGGCACCATAATGCATAAGGCATATAAGCGACCAGAACCTGTATTTTTGATTTCATGAATTCCTGTTGGCGGCACTAATAGACTGTCACCAGGACGGATGGATACAGATTTTCCGTCACAGGTAGCGAGTCCTTCTCCTTTGAGGACAAAAAACATTTCGATCGCAAATTGATGACGATTGGGTGGAGTTTTACCTCCCTCATCAAAAATCTCTACACAAAAGGTTAAAGAAGCATGGGCTGTTGCTGGCTCAAAAACAATAGCTAAGCGATTTGTATCATTAGGACTAATACGATACGCTTGATAGTCTCTCGGAGACTGAACGACAGGAATCATGCAATGAGTCATATTCATCTGGCGGTTACTCCTTTATGAATTTTGGATTTTTGCTGTTGAACTACAGAGGTTCTAAGGCTGAATAATCCCTGTTAATTCTCAACTTAGCCTTAAGCTCCTTGTGCCTATTGCTTTGTACTTATAGGATTCAACGGTTACCTTAATTAAGACACTATCTAAGGACGCATCATTAAGATTAACACTCTTATTTCCAGGCAGATTTTTACTCCAACTGTACTTTCCTAAGCTTTAATTCCTGCTAATACAGCTTGTGAATCTGTCACAAACCCAAAACATTGCTTGACGTTATAAAGGGTGGCTTGCCAGCAATAGTCTGGGGATGTTGTTGCGGTACAATCTTTGAGCAAAATGCAATCATAGCCTAAGAAATTTGCATCTTGTAAGGTAGCCATCACGCATTGATCGGCATTCACTCCACCAAAGAATAGGGTTGTTTTGCCTAAGTTTCGCAAAATACTATCTAGGGGAGTATCCCAGAACCCACTCATGCGGTACTTATCCACACAAATATCTTCTGGTGTTTGTTCGAGTTCATCCACTACTGCTGCTGCCCAACTTCCCACTGTGAGGACTGGCGCACCTCGACTGGGCAAAGGATCGCCTAAACCCACACCATCGCCCGTTGGGTTGTAAACGTGTAATGCGGCAGGGCTGATATTGAGTAAGTCGGGACGGTTGCCCCAATTCACCCAGATTACAGGAACACTTGCACGTCGTAGTTCTGGAAGTAACGCTTGCAACGGTTCAATTGGGGTTCTTGCAGGTGTGACATCAACGCCAATATGGGCAAGCCAACCTTCGGGGTGACAGAAGTCATTCTGCATATCAATGACTAGAATTGCGGCTTTTGCCAAATCTAGATGCAGCTTTTTCGTTTCGGTTGGCAGGGTGATGACGTGAGGGGTGATGGCAGGGCGAGTGAGATCAGCAATTTCTGCATCAACTGCCCAAGCATTCGGCGGGACACCTAAGGTACGAAGCGATCGCGTCATTGTTTTAGCAAAGAAATCTCTTCCAATTCCACACCAATTCTGGTGCCACAGCCATCTTATAGCCTAAATCTAAGTGTTATTTAAGTATTAGAAATTACTTAACTTATTTACCGCTCCAATGGATGAAGCGCTTCTCTATCAAAAGAAATAAAACATTCAGGACGTACCCGCTGTTCTACAATAGGAAGTTTAAAGTTTTGTTTTGTATAGTGAAATACAAAAAATATGCTTGATTAACAAGGAGGGGATAAAGTAATAAAATTTATTTAAATTAACAAAGAATTTAGCAAAACTTGATCACAACATTTCATTTAGTAAATGTTGAAGGGATATATTAATAACGGCATTAGGAAGAAGAAAGGGTTAGTCTGTGAGCTTTACAATTCAAAATGTATTGGTTGCGGTGGATCAGGGCTATGCCACTGTTGATGTGCAAATCGTAGACAATCACATCCAGGCTATTGCCCCAAATCTAGATGTTGTGGGAACAGTGATTGATGGACAAAACAAACTCCTCCTCCCTGGTTTCGTCAACGCCCACACGCACTCTTCAGAGATGTGGCAACGAGGTATCATTCCTCCGGTTCCTCTGGAATTGTGGATTGCTGAACTCTACGATTTTGCTCCCTTGGAACCTGATCAGGTTTATCTAAGTGCATTGGGAACAGCAGTAGAGACATTACTATCGGGTGGTACGAGTGTTGTTGATCACCTGGTTTTGATTCCAGGCAAGGAAATTGAAACGATCGCATCTGCTGTCCGTGCCTACCAAGAAATTGGCATCCGGGCGTTTATTGGTCCTTTGATTCAAGATGAATCCCTCACAGCAGGAATCCCTGATGGTGGTGCCCAACGGGAACATAAAACCTACGTTCGCTCAACCGAAGCCACTTTAGCGCTAATGCAAGAAGCGGTAGACAAGTTTCACAACCCTTCTGAAGGTGTGAATATCCTCGTTGCCCCAACTGGGATTCAGTTATGTTCTGATGCGTTGTTTGAAGGATGTCGGGAATTAAGCGATCGCTACAATCTCTGTCGCCATGCCCACTTATTGGAAACCAAGGCACAAGAAAAACTTGCTCAAGAAAAATACGGCTGTAGTGCAGTAGAACACCTAAAGCAGCTTGGTTATTTAAGCGATCGCACGTCTCTCGCGCATTGTGTTTGGTTGAGTGACAACGACATCGCCATCTTGGCAGAAACACGTTCAACCGTAGTCCACAACCCCCTCAGCAATCTGCGTTTGGGCAGTGGTATTGCCCCAATTTTGAAATATCGTCAAGCAGGTGTGAACGTTTCATTTGGTTGTGACGGTGCTGCCAGTAATGACTCCCAAGACTTACTCGAAGCGATCAAAATTGGTTCGATTCTGCACAACATTACCGATATGGACTATCACCACTGGATTACCCCACGCGAATCAGTGGAAATAGCTTCCTTGGGTGGTGCAAAGGGATTGAATGTTGCCGATGAACTCGGTTCGCTGACTGAGGGCAAAAAAGCGGATTTGGTACTGTATGACCTTACTAGTCTCTCACTCTTGCCCCGCACTGACCCGATTGGCTTATTAATTTTAGGACGTCCAACTCAAGCGGTTGATAGTGTTTGGGTGAATGGTAAGCGAGTGGTAGCGGATAGCAAGGTGACAACCATTGATGTCGATGCGTTAAGGAAAAACCTGTTTGAGCGTTCCGAGTGGAGTATCAATCGCCAGTCTGCTACTGTTAGTCAAATTGAAGCTCATTATCGTGGTGTGATGGGGTTGCCAGAGCAATTGAGTAAAAGTTACTCGTAACTGCACAGTTCCTGTGAAACGGGCTTTTCAACCCGTTTTGTAGTCTGGTGGCAGACAAGATGTTTGCCCTATAAGAGAGGGAGTTTGAGATGGAGATTAATATCCCCGAAGTGGTGGCTGAGGTGACAGTCGCCTTTGAACGTTACGAAAAAGCTTTGGTAAGTAATGATGTTGCGGTGCTGGACGAACTATTTTGGAACAGTCCGCACACGTTGCGCTATGGCGTGACAGAAAATCTGTATGGGTACGAGGCGATCGCCAATTTTCGCAAAAATCGCTCACCTGCAAATTTAGAGCGATCGCTAATGAATACAGTGATTACGACTTACGGACGAAAGTTCGCCACAGCCAATATAGAGTTTCAGCGTCAAAGCTCAAATCGTACAGGACGACAAAGCCAAACCTGGATGCGAACAGAGGAAGGGTGGCGCATCGTCAGCGCTCATGTTTCGTTGTTAGCGACACCGGATTGATGAGCAATCTTAGGACTTACGCACTTGAAGCTTGTTGGCGTTTCTCTTGAAGCAATAATCCAGAAGCTGTCGTTTTTGTCAAGCTATACGCGGAGAAATCTGTCGATATCCTACGCCCATTTTCTCTGCTATAAAATCCAAGCCTACCCAAATCCATTGGTAGGCTTGAGGCAACAACTCTTAATTTCGAGTTCTCTTGATGTGATCCATTATTTGCTGCTTTCTAGACTCTGAATTTGTAGAAGACAACTGCTGAGGGAGTTTTACCGTTCTGTTGACGTGATCGAGTATCTGTTTTTTGCGTTCTTCTGAATTAGCCATAGTTAGCAGTCCGAGAGTATAACATTATATTAACTTATATTAAATTGCTGTTACCAGGAAGATCATTCACTGGTCGCACGCCTGCTGTTACTTCATCAGGCTCATCACGACTTAGACTAACACCGAATACTCATCTAAGCCTCTAAGCCACTGTGAAAACGGATTCGATTTTTTATCGCTTATTTCAAGCCTTTCCAGGGACATTTTTTGAACTTATTAATCGTCAGGCTTCTGAAGCTAACGCTTATGAGTTCGCTTCAGTGGAGTTAAAACAAACAGCTTTTCGGATTGACGGCATCTTTCTCCCAGTACCGAATCTACGCGAACGTCCCATTTACTTTTTAGAAGTTCAATTTCAAAAAGACCCAGAATTTTACTCACGTTTCTTTTGCGAAATTTTTCTCTACCTACGCCTGTATGCACCAACCAAGGCTTGGCACGCCGTAGTTGTCTTTCCCCGACGCAGCTTGGAACCAATTGAAATAGAACCATATCGGGTTTTGCTGGAGAGTTCCCAGATTACTCGTTTATACCTGAACGAGTTAGGGAATACGGCTGAACAATCCTTAGGAGTCGGAATGATCAAGTTAGTGGTGGAGACGAAAAAGCGAACTCCTGAGCGAGTTAGACAGTTGGTTGACAAAGCACGTTCAGAACTAGCAGATGAAGCTGTACAGCGGCAGGTGCTAGATTTGATAGAGACGATTGTGTTGTATAAACTGCCCCTCATCAATCGTCAGGAGTTGGCAAGGATGTTTGGACTCAATGAGCTGAGAAAGACAAGGTACTATCAGGAAGTCCGAGAGGAAGTCCGAGAGGAACTTCAACAGGAAGTTCGCCAAGCTGTTCGCCAAGAACTTCAACAGGAAGTCCGGCAGGAAGAGGCTCTAGAGTTAATTAAGCGCTTGCTTCAACGCCGTCTCGGTGCAGTGAATCCTGAGTTGCAGGAGCAGGTTAATCTATTATCTGTTGCTCAATTAGAGAATTTGGCTGAGGCGCTGTTGGATTTCTCAAATGAAGCAGACTTAGTAACTTGGTTGAGCGAAAACTCAAACCAGTTGGATTAAGAATGTAAGTATTAGCGATCGCCAATTCTCTTGAAGTCTCTGATCGCTAGGTTACAATCAGACTTTGCACAGGTCAACCTCTCCTCTTTTGTTACCAACTTTCTCAGGCGAAGTATTAGTATTGTAGGATTTCAGCGCCTAGTTATTCGACGAATGACAAAGATGATGAGAATTCTAGTCGCTAGCCACTCCTATATTGTTGACCTCAACTGCGAGAAACTACGAGCATTGGCTCGATTGGAACCTGAAATAGAAGTAACTGTAGTCGTACCCCGCCGTTGGCGTCCCGGTGGTGTTCAGAACAAGATAATCGAAACCCAGCCGCGTCAGGAAGGCTCGTTTCGGGTAGTGCCAGTTTCCAACTTTAGTGAAAATAACCAAGGATTGCTAACCTTTGGGGCTGACATCATTTCCCTCTTGCGTCAGTTTCGACCACAGATTATTCAAGTGGAACAAGGTGCTAAGGCATTAGGCTACGCGCAGCTAATTACGCTGAACAAGCTGATGCGGCTGAAGGCAAAAAATCTGTTTTTTACCTGGTGGAACTTACCCTACGACTTGAAATTCCCGGTGTCTGTCCTTGAAGCTTATAACCTACGCAACACTGACGGGGTTATTGCTGGTAATCAGGATGGGGCAGAGGTGTTGCGGCAGCACGGCTACCGTGGACTTGTTAAAGTTATGCCTCAGTTGGGTGTGGATGAAAATCGGTTTTGCCCTCAACCACAGCCAGAACTGAAAAGCCAGTTAGGAATTCAACCTGATGACTTTGTTGTGGGATTTGTGGGACGGTTTGTTGAAGAAAAAGGGCTGTTAACTCTGGGATTAGCGCTTGCTGGATTAAGAGAGCGTCCCTGGAAGTGGCTACTACTGGGACGCGGACCCTTGCAGACAGTATTAATGGAAAAAGCCGTTGAGTGGGGTATCAAAGAGCGGCTGATTTGGGTTGAGAGTGTTGCCCATGATGAGGTACCCCGTTACATCAATTTAATGAGTACTTTAGTACTGCCTTCAGAAACAAATACTCAATTTAAAACCCTAACTGCTGCAGGCTGGAAGGAACAGTTCGGTCATGTGTTGATTGAAGCAATGGCATCTAAGGTACCAGTGATTGGTTCTGATTCTGGGGAAATTCCTTATGTGATTGCAGAGGCAGGATTAATATTTCCGGAGAGGGATGTAGCTGCTTTACAAAAGTGCATACTGTCCTTGATGGAGCAGCCTGAGTTAGCCCAAAAGTTGGTTCGGCTGGGTTATGAACGGGTGATGAGTCACTATACAAATCAGGCACTAGCAAGGCAAATATTGGGGTTTTATAAGCAATTGCTTGCTTGACATTCTTGCCATCAATAGTATTTAAATAATTCCTTGGAGAAAGCTTATTAAGCGTAGCGGAATCTTCAAGCTAAACTAGTGCTTGACTGAGTTATTTTAATCTGAAACTATGGAAACTCTTGCTTATTTACATCTTGCTTTAGCTGACGAAGCTCCACTAGGCACTAATGAACTAGCGATCGCAACACTCTGGAAATCCCCAAAACTATTGGCAAAGTTTATTGCCTTCACTGTTGTCCTGAGTGTTGTGGGGATGGCGAGTCAGGCTTCGGCAGCGCTGCGGCAAGGCAACTACAATCCGGAAGTTACGACTCTCCAAGAGCGTTTACAGAAGTTGGGCTATCTTAAAGCCAATGCTACTGGTTATTTTGGTTCACTCACCAAAAGGGCAGTGATAGAATTCCAGGAAGCAGAAGGACTGACAGCGGATGGCGTTGTTGGTGCAAACACTCAAGCGGCATTAGATGAGCAAGTGGTGAGTAATGCTTCTGATGGTCTATTGAGAGTTGGCGATCGCGGTGAAAAAGTCAGCGATATCCAAAGACGGCTGGAAGTCGCAGGATATCCTGTGGGTGACATCGGCACGTTTGATGAGGTAACTCTAGAGGCGGTTCAGAAATTCCAGCAAGAGAAAGGACTCAAGGTAGATGGAATTGTTGGACGACAAACTCTCGCTGCTTTGCCAGAAATCACGCCAAAACTCAAAGAAGAGAAAACGTCTGAACCAGAATCGTCTACCAGTTGGTACGAGAGCGAATCTGCGCCTTTAGACCCCTTTATTCAGACGCAACCTGATGAGGTAGGAGAGGCAACTCCGTCTCCTTAAGGACGTGAAGCGATCGCAAGATTCTCCTGGTGAAAACGAGATAAGTAGAACCGCAGATAAAAATAGATAAAGGGAGGTGGAGATATTAAGGTTTCCATAACAGTTTGCGGTAACTTTATCACGGTTTCCTGGAGAGATGAGGTACAGCGGGAGGTGTGTGAAAAAAGAGAGCAAGGAAAACAAAAAAGCTGATAGCTGATAGCTGACAGCTTTATCGCTGAATTGGCTATGAATTTGTGAGCGAACCTCTGAGAATCCTGCAAATTGTCCCTTCAATATCTCTGATTTATGGTGGCCCCAGCCAGATGGTGATGGGGCTATCCTCTGCGCTTGCTACTCAAGGCGTAGAGGTTACGGTGCTGACAACTGACTCGAATGGAGATGCAGGTCAGCCGCCACTGGATGTTCCTCTGGATAAACCAGTTGAGCAGGATGGTTATCAAGTGCGATACTTCCGTTGCTCTCCCTTCCGCCGCTACAAGTTCTCTCTCGACCTATTGCGCTGGTTATCGCAGCACGCTACGGAATTTGATCTTGCCCATATCCATGCGCTGTTTTCACCAGTGAGTACAGCGGCGGCAATGGTTGCCCGACGCAAGAAGCTGCCGTATATCCTACGCCCTTTGGGTACACTTGACCCGGCTGATTTACAAAAAAAGCGGCGTTTGAAGCAAGTTTATGCGTCCTTGCTAGAGCGACCTAATTTGGCGGGTGCTGCTGGCATTCACTTCACAAGCGCTCAAGAGGCAAAGATTTCAGAACGCTTTGGGACGCATACACCAGATTTGGTAATTCCGTTGGGTGTGAAGCCGTTAGTGGGGCAACCCAAAGGTCAAGCGCGGACTGAGTTAAATATTCCAGACGACCAGCCTTTGATGCTGTTTATGTCTCGCATCGAGCCAAAGAAGGGGTTGAATCTGCTTATCCCAGCGCTGGAAAGATTGTTAGCAGGGGCGCACGACTGTGTGCGCTCACCAAATTTCCACTTTGTTCTGGCAGGGACAAATCCTCAAGACCCAAATTATGAAAACCAGATTCGGGAACAGATAAAGGCTTCACCCCTCTCGTCATCCACTACAATTACAGGTTTTGTTACGGGTGAATTGAAGACGACTTTATTACAAGATGCTGATTTGTTTGTCCTGCCGTCTTACTACGAAAACTTCGGCATTGCAGTGGCGGAAGCAATGGTTGCCGGAACGCCTGTGGTGATTTCTGACCAAGTACATATTTGGCAGGAAGTCAAGGGTGCTGAAGCGGGGTGGGTTTGCCCTTGTGAGGTGGATGCTTTGACTGAGGTTTTACGAGAGGCGCTTCAGGATGTTGGTGAGCAGAAGCGGCGGGGGGAAAATGCTCAGGAGTATGCTTTGAAAAACTATAGTTGGGATGCGATCGCTCTGGCAATGATTCAGGCGTACCAAAGAATTGTCAGCCTTCAAAACTAGCGAATACAGGCTTTATGGTCAATTGGCTAAATAGACGCGAAAGTCAGCTTATCTGCTGGGTAATATAGCAGTCACCAGGGTGACTCTTGACACTCGCTCTCATACTGAAACCTTAACCATCAATCTTTTCCCTTCTGGCTTTTGCCCACTGCTCTCTGCCTTTTGCTATATCAACTGTCAACATAGATAGGTCTAAAGTAGTACCTCTTGTACCTGACAAACCTTAAGATATCCTTAAGCATTTGTACTCATCTATCTTCAGAAAGAGGTTGAAGTGCTTGATGCTCATGAATAGTTGTAAAACAACACTTTTTATTGCACTGTAAAAAGCTTTATTATGACAATCACCTTGATGCCCTATTCGTTAGGTTTACCTCTGCCGAGTAGCAGGGCTAAACCTGTTGTCATGGATATAGATGGTTTACTTAAGGATTTGAGTATACTCCTTGTAGAGGATGACCCAGATTCAGCAGAGTTATTTAATTTCATATTTGAAATAGCTGAAGCACAGGTGGTAAATGTGTCTTCAGCGGGTGAAGCTTTGGTAAGACTGGAAACCTATAAACCAGATATCCTAGTCAGCAACATTGCCTTACCAGATATAGATGGCTACTCGCTTTTGGAGTTCGTTTATGCTTACGAGACAGCACGGCGAAGGGAAATTATCGCTGTGGCTGTGACAGCGTCTGCTAGAGATGTCGATCGTGCTAGGGCAATGGCAGTAGGATTCCATGCACATATACCGAAGCCAATTGAGCCAGTAACGTTAGTTGTCGAGCTTGCCAAACTTAGCGGACGCCTTACTAACCCTGAGGCTTAACTCATCCCCCGTAAGTAAGGGTGTGGAATTTCGGGTTGTTTGTTGTTTGTTATTAGCGGTACTTAAACGAAGTCGAGGATTTACCCTAATCATTGATGATTCAGGACATAGGTAGCATCGGCTTAGCCTTCATCACAACCTCCTTTCAACACTTAGCATTCGCCGATAAGAAAGCCATCCCGCTGCTACCATCAAAACAGCAAACACACATAGAAACGAGAAATGTGTTGAAATTTCTGCCAAATCCTTACCTCCGCCCCAAACCCCTAGTAGTGCTTCATTCATGTGATAAATCGGATTAAATTTTGCAATTTTCAGCAACTTATCCGGAAACAAGGATGAGGGAAGAAAAGCTCCACCCAAAATCAAAAGCGGTACACCGAAAGCCGCGACTAAAGCATTGACATCCTCTGTGCGTCGCGCAAACTGTGTACCGAGAACAAATCCTACACCCACATAAGAAATAATGCTGAGTAGGATAATCACTACTCCCAGTGGCACAGAACCCTGAAACTTAGCTCCAAAAAAGGCTGAGATAGTGTAAACCAGAAGTGCTTGACCAATACCAATGCAGCTATGAGCAAAAAAGATACCAAGAAAATAGGAGGTTCCACTGAGAGGGGAGATAAATAAGCGCTTGAGAGTTTGCTGCTCTCGTTCTGCAACTACCGTTGCGACACTACCGCCTAAGCAACTAAAAAACAAGGCGGCACCTACTAAAGTTGAAGGAGCAGCACTTTCAAATGCAACTTCTGTTGAGAGCTTCGCCCGTTCTGCCAAAATAAATCCGTTGAGTAAGAGGACAGAAATCGGGAAAATACTCCAAAAAACCAGGCTGCGGCGTCGTCGCCACAATTCAATCAAAATTCGCTGTGCTACAGCCAAGGTTTCGCGCCAATATTTCATCGTGAGAGGTTGCTGACTAACCTATAAGGACTTACCCCTGTGTCTTGGTGACAGGTTTTAGGTTTTAGGTAGTAGGGTGAAAGGCGAGTCTTGGAGTTAGAATTTCCCAAAGTCCTAATATGACCAAGTTTTGAGCTAGATTTTCCCCTAAAACCTACCACCTACGCGCCTTAACCTTGATAGAGGTAAGTATAAGTACTCAAGAGTGGATAGTTTAAAAGTTTCTAAAGTCTCGCTAAACTGCTTGACAAAGTTAAGAAAATTTTCAAAACTACTGACTAGTAGGTAGTCTACCAATTAATTAGGTAAGCAGCCAATCTCCCAACTGACTTGAAGTGCTTGATCAAGTTCCATTAGATCCACGCGAACGTATCTTGGCTGCGGCTGAAACTCTTTTCCGTCAAGGGGGTTACAGCAACGTTACGATGCGAGATATCGCTGAGGAAGTGGGAATTCGTCAGGCATCGCTGTACTATCACTTTCCCAGTAAGGAGCAGTTGTTCATCACCGTGACCGAACAAGTTTTTGCACGGCACCGGAATGGTTTACAGCAGGCAATTCATGAGGCTGGGTCAGATCTAAGAGGACAGTTGCACGCGGTTTCCCGTTGGTTCATCTCGCAACCACCTCTCAATTTTCTGAGTTTAATGCATACTGATGTACCAACTTTGAGCGAGGAACACATTCAGCGATTGTCGTTAATTGCTCAAGAGTCTGTCTTTGATCCACTTAGGCTAGCCTTCATCGCCGCACAAGAACAAGGTCAGATTAGAGAGGTGAAGCCTACTATCCTCGCTGGTCTTTTTCTGTCGGCGATGGACGGGATGAACTTTGCTAGTACGTTACCGGGAACCTCACCGAAAGACGTTATTGCATCTGAAGTAATTTCAGTTCTGTTAGACGGATTGCAGCCCCAATAATTTTTTTCGCAATTTAACCTACCAATTAATAGGTAGCTCAAGCTCGTTGTCTGAGGATTTAGCTTTAGTTTCATGAAGAATCAATTCTCCAATTCTCCTGTAGTCCCAGCCTCCACCCCTATCCAAAAGAACGATGAAAGCGCACAGAACTTCCCTGGAATCTCTCGACGGACGGCGCTGAAGCTATTGGGTGTAGGTGCTGTTGGTGGGATGCTGGGGTACTCCCGCTTCTCAAAGCCTCAACCAACGATTTTTCAGCAAGATAGCTTGGATTTACCACGGTATCTGAATCAAGACAGAAGTGTTGTTGTGGTTGGGGCGGGACTTGCTGGATTAGCCTGTGCGTATGAACTCAGCCAACGTGGGTTTAAAGTAACACTTTTAGAGCGATCGCCTCAGCTAGGAGGGAAAGTTGCGAGTTGGCAGATCCAAGTGGGGAATGAAACCTTCATGATGGAACATGGCTTCCACGGCTTTTTTCCCCAGTATTACAACCTCAACAGCTTAGTTGAAGAACTAGAAATTAAAGACAATTTTCTCTCATTAGAGTCCTACTCCGTTGTTTTCCGAGACGGTAAGTATAACCCAGAAGTATTTCGACCCAACCACTCTGCATTTCCTTGGAATATTGTAGATTTGGCGATCGCTAGTCCCAATTGTCTCAACTGGGGGATAAATCTGATAAAACCGAAACACTGGCAAGTCTTCCAGGCAATTGGTGGATTCCAGATACCAAGAAGTTTCGATCGTCTCGATCATCTGTCAGTTGCCGAATGGGTAGAGCAAGATTTCCCCCAAGGGCTTTATGACTTGTATTTTTTACCCTTTGCCAAATCTAGTCTGAACGCGCCAGATGAGCTAAGTGTGGGAGAACTAATGCAGTTCTTCCATTTCTACTTTTTTGGTAACCCGGAGGGACTGGCGTTTAATGGTACACGTCAGGACATGGGGACAAGTTTAGTGCAGCCAATTGCCAGGGCGATTCAGCGCAATGGCGGCAAGATTGTGACAGAAGCAACAGTAAGCCGCTTTAACTGGCAGCAAGAACAGATTGATTCCCTCAGCTACCAGCAAGGAAGTATCCAGAGTAATGTTCCCTTTTGGGTGAAGCGCAACACGATTATGGGAACTAGAGAAGGGGGACAAGGGGGCAACTTTACGGAAATTTCTGAACAAACCGCTTCCTTATCTTCCCAATCCCCTACCGATGCACAATCACCAAGCCTGGAATATTACGGTGCTGGGGATGCGGTTTTTGCTGTTGCACCAGGAGACACGAAAGCTGTATCTCTTACTTGCACTCATCAGGGTTGTACGGTGCAGCACCAAGCTGATGGAAAGTTTCTCTGTCCTTGCCATGGCGCACTCTATGATGCTGAAGGGCGAGTCATTGCAGGGCCAGCTAAACGGGATTTACCCCACTTTGAAATTGCTCAACGTGCTGAAGACCAGATACAACTGGTAGGGGTGCAAAGTGTTACCCCTCTAGAGACGGCTGAAGCCACGATTAAGGCAGATTATTACGTCTTTGCAACAGATGTACCGGGAGTTCAACAGCTATTTAAGCTATGTGAGGGTGAGGTGAATACTCAGGTACACACTCAGGTGGAGAAATTGAGCATCGCTGACCCCTTTGCTGTTGCCCGATTCTGGTTTGACCGAGATTTTGATTGGGAACACAGCAACTTCTCCTCTTTGTCTGGTTATCAACTGACTGACAGCATCACCCTTTACCACCGAATTCAAGATCAATTCATTGATTGGAATCAAAAAACGGGTGGTAGTGTCGTGGAGTTACACGCTTACTGCTACAAAGAGAAAGAATTTCCCACTCAGCAAGCACTACTAACAACCTTTGAGCAGGAACTTTATGAGATTGTGCCATCTCTTGCACAGGCGAAGATGCTACATAGGGAACTGGTAAATCAGAAGAACTTTTCTGGTTATCCACCTGGTAGCTATGCTGAACGACCAGAAACTGACACAGGTGTCCCGAATCTTATATTTGCTGGGGATTGGGTGAAGATGCCCTTTCCTTGTGGTTTGATGGAACGGGCAATTAGTAGTGGGTTACTGGCAGCGAATGAGATTCTGCATCGGGAAGGGTTGCAAAGGCGATCGCTTTTTTCGGTGAATCCAGAAGGTATCTTGAAAATCTAGCTTCTACGAGAAAGCCTGAAATTCTAGGGATAAGGGTTTCCTTTTCTTTTTGAGGCTAGATTTTCTAAGTTTGAACGCAAGTGACTTGACCTATAAGCTGTTTGGTTTGATTGAAAAGATGAAAGATTTGATACATCATGAACACTTTTGAAAGCGACAATATAGACCTAACTTCGTCTGCAAGCTAACACGATGCAATCCTCCTCTCTCACCACCCAGCACCTTGATATCCGTCAGTTGGGAATCAACCCCAATCATTGGTATGTTGTTGCTCGCAGCACAGAGGTTCAAACCCAGCCTCTAGGAGTGACTCTTTGGAATCACCCGATTGTGCTTTATCGAGATGATGAGGGGGCAGTCCATGCCTTAGAAGATCGTTGCCCCCACCGACAAGTTAAACTCAGTCATGGTCGCGTCACTGGCGAACTACTGGAATGTGCCTATCATGGATGGCGATTTAAGTCCAGTGGTGAGTGTGCAGATGTCCCTTACCTGGCTGATAACCAGAAACTACCCAACTGCAAGATTCGTAAGTATCCGGTACAGGAACAGGATGGGTTTATTTGGCTATTTCCTGGAGATATCAACGCTATAGAAGGGAAGCATTGTGTACCCCTACAACCGATGGGTGTCCCAGAATGGGAACATCTCAACTACATCGCCACTGTCTCAGTCATTGAATGCAACGCCCACTATTCTTATTTGATAGAAAACCTGATGGATATGTACCACGGGCATTTACATCAGGACTGGCAAGCTTGGACGGATGCTGTCTTAGAGGATATTCAAGAAGAGACTAACCGTGTAGATGCCCACTATCAGGCACAAAGTTATTACAAAATTGATAAAATTTGGTCAATTTCTCAACTATTCTTCCCCGCCTTGCGACGACTGCATCCAGAACCGTTGGATGTCAGCTATGTTTACCCACACTGGGTTTCAACATTAGGGAAGGATTTCAAGATTTACTGTCTACTTTGTCCGGTAAGCGAAACGGCGACTCGTGCTTATCTAATTCATTTCACTTCGCTAAATGCATTTTGGCGCTTGCACAAATTACCCGTGTGGTTTCGTCGATTTGTAAAAGATAGTTTACTGGGTTCAGCACAAAAGTTACTGGATGGATTGGTTCGTCAGGATGTGCAGATGATTGAGGAAGAACAACAAGCGTATCTGACGCATCCAGAACGCCGAAGTTATGAGTTGAATCGAGCTTTGGTCAGTGTACAACGGTTAATTAAGAGTCAGTTACAGCAGAGAGATTGAGTGCGATCGCGCAAAGGACAATTACTACACAAGTGCAATACAATTAAGGGCGCACAGCCGTACGCCCCTACAAGCCATCTGTACTTCATTAGACCTCTTGCAAAAGTCAAATTGACCCCCCTCAATCCCCCCGATGCGGGGGGAAGAAATCTTGCTCCCTCTCAGTTTCGGGGAGGGCTGGGGAGGGGTTTTTCGTATTTATGCAAGAGGTCTATTGACTTGAAAACTGCTGTAAATTGAAATCTCTAAGCCGCTTGGCGAACTTGAGATTCTAGAATCGAGCCATACAGAGGACTACTGTGCATTAGTTCATCATGAGTACCTTGTGCGACTAGTTGCCCTTGATTCATGAGTAAGATGCGATCGGCATTGCGAACTGTACTGATACGCTGGGCAATGACGAAGGCGGTACAAGTATGTAAGCGCATCAACTCATCCAAAGCTTCCTGGATTTGAGCAGCAGTTTTGGCATCAACAGCAGAGGTGCTATCGTCCAGAATCAGGATGCGATAGTCGGTGAGTAAGGTTCGAGCGACCGCAATTCGTTGTTTCTGTCCACCCGACAAACCCACTCCTCGTTCACCGACAAGTGTCTCATAGCCATCTGGCAAGCTGGTAATAAAGTCGTGAATTTGAGCCGTCTTTGCGACTTCAATCACTCGTTCTAAAGGCGCATTGGGTGCTGCATAGGTGAGGTTATCGCGGATTGTGCCAGAGAAAAGCGTTGTTTCTTGGAAGACAATGCCAATATGCGATCGCAAACTTTCTAACGTCAAATCCCGGACATCCCTGCCATCAATCCGAACCGCTCCTTCTGTAACATCATAGAAGCGCGGAATCAGGTTCATAATCGTACTTTTACCAGAGCCAGTTGCCCCTAGAATCGCAATCAATTCTTTTGGTTTGGTTTCAAAAGAAATTCCTTTTAGCGCCTCTGTTGCCGCTCCTGGATAGCGGAAATGGACATTTTCAAAGGTGATTCTGCCACCACATTTCTCAAAGGGTATAGCATTAGGGCGATCGCGAATTTCAATTTCTGCATCTACAACTTCATACACTCGTTCTGCCGAAGCTGCCGCCTGTGCAATTACGGGTGCGGCAAAACCAATCAGCAAAATCGGCTGAAGGATAAACATCAGGTAGGAGTTAAACGCCACCAACTCACCAATCGAGAACCTCTCCCCTATTACCTCAGCCCCGCCATAACCTACCACCGCTAGCGTAATCAGGTTACTCAAGAGAAAAATGACTGGGAAGGTATTGGCAATAGCGCGAATCGTTCGCATATTCACCGCTATCAAGTCATCGTTCAGCTTCGAGTAGCGTCCCATCTCCACTGGCTCACGCACAAAAGCTTTCACCACCCGGATACCGAACAGGTTTTCTTGCAAAACTCCATTGAGATTACCTAATTGTTCTTGTACCCGCTCAAATAGCTTTTGATTTCGGGTGAGAAACTGTGCTAGTAAAAATCCTGCAATCGGTACCATTACCAAAGTAATCAGCGCCAATTGCCAGTCCATCAACAGCAAAATTATCGCAATGCTAACCAGCGTAACGACAGAACCAACAACCTGAATTAGCGTTGTACCAACAAATGTACGAATTTGCTCAATATCACTGGTGATGCGGGTTAATAGTTGTGAGGTTTGCGATTGATCGTGGTAGCTGAAACTAAGGTTTTGAATTTTAGTGAAAATTGTATTACGCAAGTCATAGGCAACACCCTGAGAGGCGGCTTCTGCCCAAAAGCTTTGCCCAAAGTTGAACAAGCCACGCCCAACAGCGACTAAAACCATTAAAGCCGCACTGTAGAGAACAATTTGTAGATTTTTTTGGGCAATACCCTGATCAATGGCCCAACGAAAGAGTTGCGGAGTCACGGCATTAGCTGCCGTCAGCAGCAACAAACTCACAACAGCCCCAATAGCGATGAAGCGGTAAGCATTCAGGCTCCCCAGAACGCGATTGAGAGATTGCATAGGCGAGTCCTGTTCTCTGTAATATTTTGAATTGGATTATTTATTATGTTATGTGCCACGCTCTGGGATTAGTACCCAAGCGCAATCTGGGTACTTAATTAACGTGTGAGTGGATTATGCTGAGAAAAGGCGATCGCAACTCCTACATTTCCAAGCAAGGTAAGGAATTGAGCGCCTAAAGATAATAGAGTGTGCTGCCTACTAAATTAAATTAAACTAGACCAGCTCGTAAAAACTCCTCTCCAGCTTCTCCTGCCATGCTTTTTCAAGCTATTTCTCCCTAAGGGAGGGGCAACTTCTACCATTAAAGACTTATGCTCTGCTTGAAGTCATGATTGTTTCAACCCCTTACTGAAAGAATTTACAAGAGAAATACATGAAAAAGCGACTGCAGAAGCTATCTCTTGTCAGTACTTGCTTAGCAATACTTACTATTACTGCTTGCAACTCCACACCTAAATCTAATACCGCACCTGAGGCTAGTACCAGTTCCCCACCAACAGTCAGTTCACAACCAACAGTCAGTTCCCCACCAACAGTCAGTCCCCCACCAACAGTTAGTTCACAACCAACAGTCAGTTCACAACCAACAGCTAGTTCCCAGAAGACGACTAACGTTTACCCAGAGGTGGCAGTCCAGCGTTTTACGGAAGCTTGTGCGAAAGATCGTGGTGCTAAGGTACAGGCACTTTGTACTTGCGCGATTAAGGAGATTCAGAACAGGTACACCTTTGACGAATTTAGGAAGATTGTCCAAGACGCGAAAACAAGCGGGCAGCCGCCAGGTGAGGTTCGAGAGATTCTTCAGTCATGCCGTAGCAACTCTTAGGTAGAACCCAAAGCCTTAGGGACAACACATAACACTTGGTAAAAGACAATATGCCAATTGAATTTCAATGGATTGCATTCAAATAACTGGAATTAATTGCTACGGCTACATCGGCTACCTCAAAGAGGAGCAAGTGCTGGGACAGTGGTTTGAGGTTGACCTGACGTTATGGATGGATTTAGCACCAGCAGGTCAGAGTGACAATATTACCGATACGCTTGACTACTGTCGTGCGATTGAAACAGTCAAGCAGTTGGTGAAAACCTCTAAAGTTGCGTTACTGGAAAAAGTGGCAAATGCGATCGCGGATGCCATGTTGAAATTCGAGCAGGTGCAGCAAGTGCAAGTTCGGTTTAGCAAACTCGCTGCCCCTATTCCCGACTTTAGCGGCAAAATTACGATTGACATTACGAGAACAAGAGAATAAAAGGAGAGGAACCATCACGCTTTCTTACATTCTGACAATAGGCAGTGTTTACAATTTTATTGTTGTCAGCCCACACAGATTTGGGGGGATAATATCTCCTCCGTTCAGTAAGGAAAAGAGCGATCGCTACTTGACTGCATTTTTGTATGTGTTCACAATGTAATTACGATGGCTTGTAGAGAAACTTAGTTATGGGCACCGCAATTAGAACTCGCATTGTCAAAATTGGCAACTCTCAGGGCATTCGCATTCCTAAACCTCTGTTGGAGGTGAGTGGTATTTGCACAGAAGTTGAAATCGAAGTACAGGATGATTATTTAATAGTCCGTGCAGCGCCAAAATCGCGTGTTGGCTGGGATGAAGCGTTTGCATCAATGGCAGAGCGACACGATGATATCCTGCTTGACGATGTAAACCCTACAGAGTGGGAACACTTTGAGTGGGAATGGTAATTAAGCGTTTTGATGTTTTTCTGGTTAACCTCAATCCGACTGTTGGCAGTGAGATTCAGAAGACAAGACCGTGTGTGGTGATCTCACCAGATGAGATGAACAGACACATTGCCACTGTCATCGTCGCTCCCATGACTACAAAAGGTCAACCCTATCCCACGCGAGTAGCTTGTCAGTTTCAGGGCAAAGATGGGCAGATTGTTCTCGATCAAATTCGGACTGTTGACAAAACTCGATTAGTCAGACGGCTTGGTCAGATTAATACTAGCGAACAAAAAGCCGTTTTAGATACCTTGACTGAACTATTTGCTGAGTAAGCTGCCTCACCTACTTGATCGTGGTTGTCTGCGATTTTAGCGTTATCAGCTTGCACTCTCCTCCCCTCTTGAGCAACGAAAAGAGCGATCGCAAGGGGAGCATGTCAAGGAAAGCAAGTGGAGGAACAGCCCGCACTGCGTACCGCTACGCTAACATCCCCCAATCCCTTCTCCCAATGGGAGAAGGGGAGTAAGATTTCATGCGTCCCTCTCCCCGTGGGAGAGGGATTTAGGGTGAGGGCTTCCCATCGGTGACATGCTCCCCATCGCAAGTTTCATATTGGTTCGGTTGCATTGTCTAACTCTTAATCAATAGAGAAGTTCTTGATAATATTCATCAACTTCATGAGGAAGATAATCTGTAGCCTTGAATGCTTTTTCTTTTAGCTTAAAAGCTTTGGTGATACCAATCCTACTCAAGAAATCCAGATCATGTGATATGACTAAAAGTGCTCCTTGATATAGGTTTAATGCCTCAACAATTTGATTAACTGTTTCTATATCAAGATTGTTTGTTGGTTCATCCAAAATCAGTAAGTCAATTTCAGAGATACTAACAATTGCTAAGGCAAGTCTAGCTAGCTCACCACCACTCAGCACTGATGCACTTTTATGAACCTCATCATTAAGGAAGAGAAAACTCCCCAACTGCTGCCTTAATAATTGATAATTAAGACTTGAATTAGCTTGTTGCATATTTCCCAGGACAGTCTTCTCTCTATTGATTAATTTATAATTTTGATCGAGAGAGACTATTTTTATGTCCTCTGAAACGAGAATTTTGCCAGCCTCAAATGAGGTTATGGAGTTGGCACCGCTAGTGGAACTTAAGATTCCTTGAATCAGGCTTGATTTTCCTGAACCATTAGAGCCGGAAATAGCTATTCTATCTCCATAGGCGATATGAAGATGAATATCATCAATTAAAAACTGGTTTCCTACTTTTAGAGTTGCCCCTTGAATATCAATTAAGTTTTTTCCTCGTTTACTACTTCCTTCGTCTAGATGAATTGCTGTAGCTTTATGTTTTCTTAGCTTTGAGTCTTCAACTTTTTGAACAGCGTTCTTCATAGCTGTATCGTGTTTTTTAGAGGAACTTCCTGCTGAAGCTGAGGCACGGTTAGCAAAAAAGTGTTGCGCGGCCTTCCCCATACTTCCATCAAAAGCTTGGATACGCCCTTCTCGTCTTGAACGCGCTGCCCGTTGTTGCTCTCTTAAGGCACTTTCTCTAGCACGTTTTAGTTCTTTTTTGGCAACCTCTTGGGTTCTGAGTGCAGCTTGTCGTTCTGTCTCTTTTTGGTCTTTATATAAAGAAAAGTTACCTCCATAAACCTTTACTCCCTCAGCCGTTAACTCCCAAGTCGTATTAGCAACTTGGTCGAGAAAGAAGGGTTTGTGAGAGACAATTACAAAAGCTCCAGAAAACTCGCTTAAAAAATGACTGAGATTTTCTAAAGCTAAAAAATCCATATGATTGGTTGGCTCATCTAAGAGTAAAACATTAGGTTCTCTACATAGACCAATAGCCAAAAATAGCTTGGTTATCTCTCCTCCGCTTAAACTACCGATTGGTATAGACAAATCGATCTTTGTATCTAGTCTGGTTTCCAAAACGCTAGTGATTTGCCACCATTCTTCTGACAAAGAGCCGATGAAATCTAGAACTGTTATATCTTTATTTTCTTGACCAATCGTACTGATTTGGGGCAAATAATAGATGCAGCTATTAGTAACCATCGAACCAGAACTCGGCTGGATTTGACCCGCCAGTATTTTTAATAAGGTTGATTTACCTATTCCGTTAGCACCAATCAGAGCAATTTTATCTCCCTGATTAATGCCAGCATTGATACCACTAAAGAGCGTCTTACCTACAGCAAATTCGTAGGTTACGTCATAGGCTGATAGTAATGATTGTCTTTCCATACGGTAAGCTTTGAGTAGTTAACTGGATAGGGGAGAATCCCTGTTCTGACGGAGAATCGATGAGTTTGATTGGTCAATGTAATTTTCATGTCTGGTAGTGGGCGATCGCCCATGACGACTTCTGACTCAATTGTACTACATTGGTGTTATTTAGTGCTACATAATTGAATCAGCGAGTGAGGTTAAATTTTATGATCGTGGGCAAAGGGCGAAGGCATTTCCTCTGCCTTCTGCCTCTTTTGGGGACGATACGAAGGGACAATAAGCTCTTACCACTGCCATACAATTGGCATTAGCTCTAACACTGTCTCGCTATCATGGGTTAGTGGCGGACGGAGGAAAAGGTTAGGGGCGATCGCATGAGTGTTGAACAAGCGAGTTGGCTGAGAGTAGTTTTACGGTGGCGAGGTTCAGTCGCCCCCAAAGTGCTTCCTGGTGTCCTCTTATGTGGAGGATTAGGAATTTTTGTCTCGCTACTCGATCATTTAGGATTTCCTGTTTCCTGGCAGGGATTCGATATTGTTGTTACTAACGTTTCCTACAATTTGGTCTTAGGTTTATTGTTGGTTTTTCGCACGAATACCGCCTACGAGCGCTTTTGGGAAGGACGCAAAGCCTGGGCAAGTTTAACAGCAAATATTCGTAGTTTAGGGTACTTGATTTTGGTATCAATTGTTGAAACTGAGCCGACAGATCGAGAGAATAAAGTATCAAATCTTCGCTTGCTCACTGCCTTTGCTGTTGCTACCAAACTGCAATTACGATATCAGCCAGTCAATAGTGAATTAGAAGCTTTAATGAACCCAGAGCAGTTTCAACTACTCAAAACGGTTAAATCTACATACCTACAATTAATAGTTTGGGTTGGACATTACATACAGCAGCAATACAAACGAAATTTAATCTCTGCTAATCAACAAGCAACAATGAATGCTTTAAGCAACAATTTATTGGAGGCTATTACTACCTGCGAACGTATTGCATCAACACCAATTCCCTTAGCTTACGCAATATATCTCAAACGCTTGTTGCTAATCTATTGCATCTCGTTACCCTTTCAAGTCGTTGATCACTTACATTGGTGGACTAGCCCCATTTCTGCTATCCTAAGTTTCGTCTTACTGGGAATTGAAGAAATTGGCACAGAAATTGAAAATCCTTTCGGAGAGGATGCCAATGACTTACCTCTAGAAGAGTTTTGCGGGACGATATCGAAGAATATTGAGGATTTAATCGCAGCCAACAGTCAAAAAAACCAGGAAATGAGAGAGCCAAATCTAGAATTAGATTCTCAGCTCTCATCACTCAGATAGAAAGCTAATAGGCAATCCTAAATGAGCTGTGAAATACCTCCCCCTTGTCTCCCTTGCCCTCTTGCACGAATCAAATAGGCTTGCTATATGTCCCCTCAACCGCGTAAACAATTTGCTCAACATTGGCTGCGTAGCGAAAAGGCACTGAATAAAATTGTTGCAGCGGCTCAGTTGCAAAAGAGCGATCGCATTCTCGAAATTGGCCCCGGTACAGGCATTCTCACCCGTCAGTTATTACCTCAAGTTCAGTCTGTTGTTGCCGTTGAGATTGACCGCGACTTGTGTGAACTCTTAGTAAAAAAGCTCGGTTCCATTGATAACTTCTTACTGTTACAAGGCGACTTCCTCTCCCTTGACTTAAATACTCAACTTGCCTCCTTCCCGGCATTCCAGAAACCGAATAAAGTTGTTGCCAATATCCCTTACAACATCACCGGCCCCATCCTAGAGAAGCTGCTAGGTACGATTGCTCAACCAGCTACTGAACCATTCGAGACAATCGTACTCCTTATGCAAAAAGAAGTCGCACAGCGTTTATATGCTAAACCGGGTTCTAGAATGTTTGGTGCTTTATCCGTCCGGGTACAGTATTTAGCAGAGTGTGAATTTATCTGTGACGTACCTGCTAAAGCCTTTGTCCCCCCGCCTAAAGTCGATTCAGCTGTCGTGAGGCTGCATCCGCGAGTGGTAGAACCACCTGTCAATGAACCCAAGCACCTGGAGATGTTAGTGAAACTCGGATTTTCCAGCAAGCGGAAAATGTTGAGAAATAATTTGCAATCAGTCGTGGAACGCGATCGCCTCAACCACTTGCTGGAACAATTAGAAGTGAACTCTCAAGTCCGCGCAGAAGACCTGAGCGTGCAACAATGGGTAACTTTGAGTAACACCCTAACTTCCAATCCCCAGTCCCCCATCCCCAATCCCTAGCAATGCGTTCCTACTCCCTAATTGCCCCAGCCAAAATCAATCTGTATCTGGAAATTTTAGGCGATCGCCCTGATGGATATCACGAGCTAGCGATGATTCTCCAAAGCATAGAACTCGCTGACCACATCAATCTGCGGTCAATTAGCACAGATACAATCCGCATTCAATGCGACCATCCCCAAGTTCCTAACGACGAAAGCAACCTTGCCTACAAAGCCGTAAAATTGATGGCCGAGGAATTCCCCAATGTTTTTGCGCGGTTTGGCGGTGTTGAAATCGCTATCAAAAAGCAGATTCCTGTCGCCGCAGGATTAGCTGGTGGATCAACGGATGCCGCTGCTGTTTTGATGGGAATGGATTTGATGTGGCAACTAGGGCTAACCCAGCCGGAACTACAAGAACTAGCCGCAAAACTTGGTTCAGACGTACCCTTCTGTCTAGCAGGTGGCACAGCATTGGCGACAGGTCGAGGGGAAGCACTATCTCCCTTACCGGATTTAGAAAATCTCTATGTGGTGTTAGCAAAACACCGCAATCTGATGGTTTCAACAGTTTGGGCTTATCAGACTTATCGTTCTGAGTTTGGTCATACCTATATTCGCGATCGCGTTAGCTTAGTAACTCCGGAGGAGCTAGGATTACCGACATTAGGAGCGTCTGCCGAAAGCTTGGAATCTCGTGCAGCAAGGGTGCATTCCGGCCCAATGGTCAACGCAATTTTCAACAAAAATGCCTCGCAGATTGGTCAACTCCTACACAATGATTTAGAGAAAGTCGTCTTACCAGCTAATCCCCAAGTCACGCAGTTACGGGAAGCGTTTGAGAGTAGTGGGCCTTTAGGAATGATGATGTCGGGTTCTGGTCCAACTGTCTTTGCACTTTGTGAATCAGAAGTTCACGCGCAGGAAATCCAGCAGAACGTAAGAGCAAGGATTGCCGATCCAGATCTAGATTTTTGGGTGACGAAGTTCTCAAATCACGGTGTTCAGGTTGTCTCAACTGTCAATTAAGAACTAAAGTAATTAACTGTCCCGAATCCTTTATTAACATCCAATATGAACACTGTTGATGACAAAACCATTGTCAAAGACTATTTCAATGCCACAGGGTTTGACCGTTGGCAGCGGATTTACGGCGATGGTGAGGTGAACAAAGTTCAGCTAGATATCCGCACTGGTCATCAGCAGACAGTCGATACAGTCCTTAGCTGGCTCAATGCTGACGGGAATTTAGCTGATTTATCAATTTGCGACGCAGGTTGTGGTGTTGGCAGCCTCAGCATTCCTCTTGCACAAGCAGGGGCAAAAGTCAATGCTTCTGACATCTCCGAAAAAATGGTCAGCGAAGCTCAGGCAAGAGCGAAAGATAGCTTGGGACAGGCTGCTAATCCCACGTTTACAGTGCAGGATTTAGAGGCATTGAGTGGCAGCTACCACACCGTCATTTGCCTGGATGTACTCATCCATTATCCCCAAGACAAGGCAGCGCAAATGATTGCTCACCTGGCGTCTTTGGCAGAATCTCGGCTGATTCTGAGCTTTGCACCAAAAACCGTTGCACTCAGTCTGCTCAAAAAAATCGGCAGTTTCTTCCCTGGCCCTAGTAAAGCGACTCGTGCTTATCTCCACCGTGAAGCAGATGTGGTTAAAATTCTGGAAAATAATGGCTTTTGTGTACAGCGCAGTGCAATGACTCGTACTCGTTTCTACTTCTCACGGATTTTGGAAGCCACTCGTAGATAGCGTTAAAATCGGGGCAATATATAGCGGTTAGCCGTCAGCTATCAGCTATCAGCTATCAGCTTTTTTTCCTTGCTCTGTTTAAGTTTCACACACCTGCCGCTGTAGCTCATCCAACTAAAAACCGCTATGGACGACGTTAAGGTACCTCCACCATGAAACTACTTCAGAAGGTAATCGCGGGTTTCCTACTCGTGTTTGGCGTTCCTCTTTCGCTCGTTGCTGTCACAGAAATTACGAATCCTCAAACCTCGCCGCAGGATAGAGAGGACGCTTTAGCGGCGCTACTCATCCTTACTCTACCTGCGGCTAGTGTGGGAGGATGGGTAGCATGGAGATTGTATAAAGCGGGTGATAAAGAAACACGCGATCGCCTTCGATCTACGTTTTATCGGTTAGTCAAAGAAAACAATGGGCAGCTAAGCGTCCTATATTTTGCGATGGAAGCACAGCTATCCGGAGAGCAAGCTAGAGACTATCTGGATGAACGAGCAAAAGAGTTCAATGCAACATTTGAACCCCTTGATGATGGTGGCATTGTCTACCAATTCCATCTCTAGCTTTTGAAGTTCGAGAAATCTTTATTAGTTAGTTAAAAGCGCGATTAATGACTCGATTATTTTTGAGCGTAGCATCAATCTTGGCAGGTCTATCCGTTGCCGGGGGTGCCTTTGCCGCTCATGCCTTGAAAGAAAAGCTGAGTGAACGGGCAATAGAAATTTTTGAAACGGGTGCCCGTTATCAGATGTATCATTCTCTTGCCCTGTTGGTAGTGGCGTTGCTCTTAAGCCGTGCTGAAGCCTCACAAAGTTTATTGATAGCGGCGGGTTCTGCCTTTATCATCGGCGTTGCCATCTTTTCCGGCAGCTTGTATGCCTTGAGTTTCAGCGGCATCAAATGGTTAGGAGCGATCACTCCCTTAGGAGGAGTCGCTTTTATTATCGGTTGGGGCTGTCTTGCGATCGCAGCTTGGGGCTATAAGTAACCATTATTGACTCTCGATTTTCGTTATAGTAATCAGCAGTCAGCTTTGGGTCAAATCGGCTCTAGCTGGGGAACGCTCTTCTCCTGTTAATGTCCTAACATTTGTGGCGACTGCTATCTTCCAGAGTTTGAGTGCGCCAGTTGAGAAAGGTTAAAAAGCTTACTGTAGCTAGAGTGAGTGTCTGGTTACTAAAGGGAAAAGTGCGGATGGTGGCTATGCTGTAGCGGCTAAGTCGATGAAGCAACGCATCAACAGCAAGCGATGGTCTACAGAAGCTTATCAGTGCCATTCAAGTTAAGCTTCTTCTGCGCCGTCTAGCATGATTTGGGCGATCGCATCAAAGGTATTTGTCCAGGCTTGCTTGACTTCTTTCGTCCAACCTTCTTTAAGATACTGCTCAAAGGTTTGCAGCAAGGCAGCGCCAACTGCCGGATAATGTTTTTCGATTACCCCATAGCCTTTATGTTTGGCTCCTAAATCTTGCAGGATGGGAACTAAGCGATCGGGATTGCGGACATTTTCAACTAGAAGAACCAGCGCACTGAGCAGTTTTTGCTGCTGTTTTTCCATGTCGGTGTTGCTAAACATCGAGCGCAGTTCTGGGCTGTTTCTAAACAGATTGCGATAAAAACTTACTGAGAATTCAGTTGCATGAGGCTTAATTTTTTCAAAACTACTCTCAACTAACTCAACCTGAGTAGGGGCTTTTGGTTGTACGGGAGCAGTTTGTTGTAAAGCGATTTCTGGCTGTAACGGACTTGAGCGGGTTGGATGGCGAATCTGATCTTCAGGGGGTTCGACTGGCGCCCAGTCTTTTGAGGTTAGAGTCTTGGGGGAATGAATGGTAATATTCGTTGGGGTTTCCAGCTTAATGCCCTCTTCTTCAAAAGCTTTCCAGAGGTGGCGATGAATCTTGTCTCGAAGGCTGTTAATTGCCAGAGGGTCATCTGTCCAGAACTTGAGCTTGTAGAGAACTCCCTCCTGACCGAAATTGACGATTTCAACTTTTGCCGTCAAACTAGTGGCGATTTTGGAATTTTCGCGAGCAGCATTCACCAAAATGGCGGTTACGGTGTCAGGCGAGTAGTCATAGTCGAGCAGCACCTCGATCTTAAATCGAGCCATGCGGCTTCTGCGCGTATAAGAGGTGAGAGCTGCATTCCAAAACAGTTGATTGGGAATCACTAACTCTACGTGATCTCTGGTCTTGATCGTCGTGGCACGCAGGTTAATTTCTTCAACTCGTCCCATCTTGTTGTTGAATTCAATAATATCCCCTGGACGTAGGCTGCGCTCAAACAGCAGTATGATGCCGCTTAGGAAGTTGATCACAATATCCTTAAGACCAAAGCCGATGCCCACCGCTAACCCACCAGAGATGGCAGCGATCGCAGTTGAATCGAGTTTCAATTCACTAAACGCCACAAACAGCCCTAAGCCAATCAAAAAGTAACGCAGCAGGATTAGCAAAGCATCCAGCGTTGCTTCGTCTACGTGCAGGCGATTGAGCAGCAATTTACGTAAGAATTGCGCCAAACTGCTCACTCCGGCGAACCAGAGATATAGCCCAATCGATGCCGCAAATAAACCGCGCAGGGTGATGGTGGTTTTAGCAACTGTGAAGAGTTGGGTATCTCCCAACAGTGAAATGTCGCTAAACAACCCTATGAACTGAATCACGGCGTAAGTGATAAAGAGCGGCAGCAAAAAACCTACCACCAGCGATGCATGAACCTCTTTCCCACCCATCAATAGGACAATCGCCGCGATCGCCCGATAAACGACAAACAGAGAGACCAACGGTAAAAAGAATGTCGCGATTAAATTCAGGTTCCAATGCCCTGAACTGGGAAAAACTTGCACCAGTAGCCAGAGCGTTCCCCACAGCAGCAACGGAAACAAAAGCGCACGAGACAACTCAGTGCCAATTCTGACCCACTGGTAGGAGTGGAGTTGCAAAAAGGTTGTCACTCGGTGAAGCGCTGGCTGAAATTGCTGATGAAGCGATTTAAGCCGCGAGCGATCAACCATACTAATAACACCACAACAGTAAAGAGAACCATTTGTAACCAAATAAAAGGACGGCGCAGAATTTGCCATTGAATCCGAAATAGCTGAAGCAAGTAATCAGCTTTTGGTGTGATGTCAGTTTGTACATTGTTGCTACCTACTGCATTGGTTATTGAGGCAGACCCATTAATGACTTTACCCTCCGCAGATTGGTTAATCTGATTAATAAACTGACGTGCTCCCTCAATGGGAGAAATATCTCCCTGCATTACCTGGGTGTAAATCGCATTCCCATAATAAACTAGGCGATTGGTTTGATAGCGGAACTGAGCGATCGGAATTGGAAAACTGTTTTGGACTTGCTCGATCAAGCTCCGTCGAATCGGCAGGAGCCTTCGATCAACCAATACTTTGGGATTGATTGGGATAATGATCGCGTCTTGAGCCGATTGGAATGCCAACTGTTGTTCTCGACGGGTTACGAACTCCGCAAAGTCGAGTGCCAACTTTTTTTGGGCAGCCGATGCATGAACATTCAGCACCAGGGAATCCGTTACCAAGGCTGGAGAGGCACTATTTAAGTTGCCAGGTAATACGGCAACGCCCAATTGATTGCCCAGTTTTTTCTGGAACGCTGATAGCTCAAAAGTCCAGCAAGGAAAATACGCAACCTTACCTGTTGCAAACAAGTCAAATAAAACGTCGCGACGGTTATCTATATAAATATTTGGAGCTTGCTGAGCATTCTTGAGCCAAGAAAGCCAACGGCTCAACGAATCTTCCTCAAGCGTAAATTGGTCAATAGAATTAAAGAATGTACCGCCCATTGCACCAACTCCCCAAACACTATTCAAAAAGCTAGGGTCAATGGCAATCCCCTTACCCTGATTGGCTTGATCTAACACCGCTTCTAACGTTGTTGGTGGGTCACTCGTCTGGTCGCGGTTATAGCAAAGTGCTATGGTTTGAAAGCCAAATGGCACACCATATAAGTGTTTATTTTCTGTTCGCAACGATACCAGGGCTTTGGAATAAAAGTTGGACGTATCCAGGCTATATTTTTCTAAATCTTCAATAATTCCTGCTTCAATCAGGGAGGGCAGCACCTGATCGGGTACGATCGCTAGATCAGGTCCTAGCCCTTGACTCATTCGCTCTTTTAAAAAGGAGAAGTAATTGAGCAGCCCTTCGCTGGTATGAATCACTTCCACATTCGGGCGAACAGTCTGATAGTTCTTAATCAGAATTTCTATGTCTTGATTGGCGTAGGACGACCAGACTGTGAGCATTTGATGCTCAGAACTTACCGAGACTCCACTACAAGCAGACAGCAACACAGTTACAGCAACAAGCAGAAGGATGAAGATTCTCGCCGTAGAGAAACCAAAATTCTTCATGCTCTATATGTAGTTGCTGTCGCGATCGCAAGCTGAACTAAAGAGTGGTCTTCTTCACAGGCGTAATCGGTAAAAAACACTAAAATTCCAATGATCGCTTGCTCGTAAACAACTGGAAATCCAAATCCAGCTTTGACGTTGAATGCTTTCGCAATTTGGTTGCGAAGAAAGTAGTTCTCTGGCTGCGTAGAAACATCGTTAACCCACTCAGGCTGACGCGAGCGCCAAATTCTTCCCGGCAATCCTTGATCGATTGATAAAACGAACTGTTCACTACAGGCTCTAAATTTTTCAAGGGCATCCAGGCGATCGCTACTTCGGTTGGGATGGCAATACCAAAATGGACTGAGTTCGAGCAGTGTTGTTTCTGGATTTGGTATCCAAACTTCGCCATAGTCCCAATTAATCGCTTGGCAAACACAACTGAGAGCGGCAGCGAAATCAGGATGAGGCATTGAGATATCTGTAGAAACAGAATTAACCATAAACTCCAGGTATTGATCAAGAGTTCCAATTCACTGTGTAGAAGAGCAGAAAAACAGCACTCATGCAAGCAACATATAAAAGAGGATAAATCGTTCGGAAGTTTGCATTAAGTCTTTTGGATAGAACGTCTTTTTGTACATGCTCTTTCAAGTAGATGATTGTACAAGACATGATTAAACTCAGGATTAGGATGAGAACAGTCACACCGAAAACTGCATCGGTCAAAGTAATGTAATTTACAGCAGGAATTTCTCTGGCTAGAGCGAACTTGAGAGTAATTGTCGTCAGAATTAATATTATTGTCCCAAGGACTCGCGGAGCAGTATGAGGAGCCGTTTTAGTCGGGTCAATCCAGGTTACAGCAGCCGCAGCAACAAAAATGACAAATAGTGGGATAAAAAAGTTGAAAATGACGTATTGCGGTTTATGCTGAATGTGCATGAATATAAGAATTTGTGGAAAACTGACTTTGGAATCGAGACGGCTAAAGCTTCTCGTATTAGCATTCAGCTTTTTCAGCGACCAGCGTCCAATAATTTGCTGTGATGGGTCTGGGGAATTAAACTTAAACTCCCGAAGACTGAAGGCAACGGCACTGAGGTCGTCTAGGGCAGAATTAATAGCTAGAGTGAGTGTCTGGTTACTAAAGGGAAAAGTGTGGACATCTGCATCAAATTTCACCACATCATTAAACTGTTCGTAGACTCTTACCCAACCGTTAGAAGCAACCTGAACCGAACGATTTTGTGTTTCTCGCGGCTGAATTTCATTACCAATTGTAAAACTTGGTGACCAGATTTTTCCTAGTATCAAATCGACATCATTACCATTAAATTTTAATAGCGTATTTGTCTCTTTATTATTAGGTGTGAAAGCCAATCGACCGTCTTGCCACTCTAAAACAACTTCTGCTGATATGTTGTAGGTTTTCTCTGGTAGGTTAATCTGAGAAACGGTGTTTAATCTCACATCAACAAAAACAATGGTCGGCTTATAAGGACTGGGCTGACGCACCGAGTTTGATACTTCAGTTTGCCAGGAGGAGTTATTTACTGATTCTGTTTGAGCAAATTGTTCAGTGACTTGACTGACAAGCTTGAATTCCGGCTCTGATTTTGATGTAACAGTTCGATTCTGCCCTTCTATATTTGATGCATAAACCTGGTGGGCATGAGCGATGATACACCATACTATTGTCAGAACACAGACTAATATAAATTGGCAAAACCCAAGTCTTTTCATTCCTAATAGCAGTTTTTTCCCTGATGTGTTAGACAAAGATTAGTAGTGACGGATTAAAGAAAAAATTAGGCGAGTGGCGAATCTGCAAGGACATAATCTATCAAAAGATGTACAAGTTCAAAGTCAGACTCACCCTCGCCTAAATAGGCTTGCCCAGATTAGACTAAAACAGTCTGGTTTGGATCGGCAGATAATTGCTCTCTGGGCTGCTTCACCCGTTCCAGCCACTTTTCGGCTTTGGAGTAGTTATCTTTTTGCAACTGTTGGATGGCTTGTTTGAAGTTGAGTTGCACACCCCATACATCGGTATGGAAGCGTTTTTCTTGCTTCATTTTGTCGAAAAATTCAACGGCTTCAATGTGAGAAAGTTTGCCTTCATTTTTGGCGATCGCCAAAAACACCTCGAACACATCATCCGCCATCTTCGCGTCGCCACAAACGTAGTAATGACACTGAGGATGGCTGAGTGACTGCCACAAGGCTTGTGCGTTCTCTTGCATTAAGCCTTGCACGTAAACTTTCTTGTCGGTGAGACGGGAGAAAGCTACTTGCAAATCTGTCAACACGCCCTGATTTTGCCAGGTTATTAGTTGTTCGCCATACAGAAAATCACTGTGATTGCGACAGCCAAAGTAGAGGCAAGCTTCGCCCAAGGTCGTTCCCTGCTTCTGTAGAGCTTCCCGGTATTGCAGGAAGGCAATGAGTGGCGATACGCCTGTACCAGGACCAACCATCAACATCGGTGCTTGCGGATTAGCAGGGGGACGGAAGCCAGAGGTGCGAACCCCAATGCGAACTTTTGAGCCAGGTTGCAGTCCAGCTAGATAGTTGGAACACAACCCCTGACGAACTTTGCCAGCATCGGTAGTAATTTGCAGCACACCGATCGTCACTTGAATTTTGTCAGGATGCAACAACGGACAGGACGAGATAGAATAGAGGCGTGGCTTTTGCTTGGGCAGCACTTCCAACAGCGCTTCCAGCGTAATCGTTGCCGAAGGAAATTCATCAAACAAATCGGCAACACTCATGAAATTATCAGAGATAGTTTTCTTGAGCGTCACAGCATCGGGATTGTCCTCACCTTGCCGCAAAATCTCTAGCCAGACTTCTAGGCGTTGTTTATCTTGGGGATTCTGGGCAGATGAATACAGGTAAGTCAGCAGATCGTTGAAGGGTTCCCGTAATGATAGATCCAGTTCTTCAGAGAGCAGTTGACCCACGGTAGTCGGAACTGCGACAGGGGGCTGATCGTCGGTAGTTGTGCCGTCTGGATTGACGTAAGAAGCCGTGAAGTAGGTATTTGCTGTCACACCGATGCGATCGCACAATCGGTTCACCAGTTCGGGTGGATTGCAGGGATGAACCGCTACATGATCCCCTGTTTCATACTGCAAATCGGTTCCTGCAATATCAAAGACAATATAGCGAGTGGAACGGCTGCCGGGGATGACTTCTTGCAGCAGTTCATCGTTGGCAAGGATGGGAACTTCAACGCCGCGATCACCACTGACTTGCACAGGTGCAATAGTTGCCGCTTCTGCTTCGTTTAGGAAGGTAACGGTAAGTTTAGGAGCAGCAGAATTGGTCGCGTTACCTGTTGTTTCGTCTGCACCCAGCACACGGGAAATTAAGCCTAACCACTGCTTAAAGGTATCCGCCTGACCTTTAATTTCATCGCCTTTATGCATGGGGACAGCACAGTTCGCCCCGGCTCTCGTCAGGGCTTTATCAACCGCGATGCCAGCCGCGCAGAATTTTTCATACACCGTGCTGCCAATGCCCAACACGGAATAGTTCAAGCCGTCGAGCGCTCCCGCAGGCTGTTGTTTCACCCATTGCAAGAATCGCTTGCCGTTACTTGGCATTTCACCATTGCCGAAGGTGGAGGTGATAATCAGCAGCAACTTCTCAGAGGCAAGCGTATCAACAGGATATTCATCAAGTGCCATCACTTTAGGACGGAATTGCTGCAACTGACGAGCGGCTTTGCGGGCAAACCCCTCTGCGGTTCCCGTTTCAGAGGCATAGAGAATCAGAATGCGATCGCGCTTATCGCCGTCTTCATTCGCAACAGCCGTGAGCTTCTCTAGATCAATGCCATCTTCCACGTCCCAGCGATCAGCGGAATGGTGATAGGCAGGTTCCAAATAAAAATCGCGCATCTGGTGATGCCACACCGGACAAGCACTGCCACCTGTAGCAGGAACAACCCAGCCCCAATCGCCAGGACATTCACGTCCCGCTTTCTTTTCGCGTAAATCATGGGTTAAGAACTGGCGAGACGCGGTTTGGTGATCGACCATCGTCACCTTGGCTTTCTGGAAGGAGTGCAGGATAGCAATGTTGAGTTCTAAGGCAACGCGATCGCGCCACAGGGTTTGCTCCGAGCTAGTGTCCAGTTTCAGAACTTTGGCAATCTCCTCCATCTTGTTGTAGCGGTACTCATCCAGGAAATCGCGCATGATTTCGGTATCCATATACCAGCCATTGAACGGCATACAGCCATATTGGATACCGCCAATGTGAACGGAGAAGTTGCTGATAGCAGGAATGGCATACCAACGCATTCCGATGTCTTTGAACTCTGGAACAGTGGGATGCTCAATATGCACTTCCAGCACTTCTTCGCGCTGCCAGTGGTACATCTTCGGCTCCTGACCAGGAACCTCAATCACCAGTGGCAAAATGTCGTAGGCGCTGCGCGGTTCGGGGGGTTGCCAGCCAAATTTGATGATGGCGTTGGTCAATGCCAGGTTGGCTGGATCGCCCATTACACTACCATCGGGTTGCTCGTATGCTGCATAACGATACAGTTGCGAGTTCCAGAAGCGCGGGCCCCAGCGTTCTTTGGGTAGCTTGGGACGAAAGACGCTCATCGTAATCTGCAAATTCCCACCATTCGTCGCAAATTTGACGTGTTCGTGACATTCGCGGAACATTTCATCTGGATCAGTGACATGGCGGCAATCGCGTATCACCATATTGTTCCAGGCAATACGCCCGACACACTTAGAGGCATTACGCCATGCTACCTGCGCTCCATATGCTAGTTCTTCATAGGTGTGGGTATAAGTGCCAGTCGCTTTCACTTCCTCACGAATTTCTTTCCAGCGTCGCTCTTTGTCCTCCGGTTCCCAGGCTTGTTCTGATGAAATTAGATCGAGGAACTGCTTGGCTTTCTTGAGCAATCGCTCCTGGTTGAGCATGGGCAGCTTAACAACATTGATCACCCGATCAAGCAACGTTTGCCATCCTTGCCGTAGTTCAGGGGTAAAGTCGGGGAGATACCGTTCAAACAGAGCAAACATGGTTTCGCCAATGGCAGGATAGGCACAGGTTGGCACATCAGCGAAGCTATGAACCTGTCCCAAAAACCGCAGTTCTCGTAAGATTTCATCACTGCTGCCACTTTGCAGACAACGCACCAAAAACTCCAATGCCTGAAACAGGTGCAGTGAGAGATAATCCATGTCTGCCCGTCCAAAAATCGGCAGAACAAACGGATATTTCTCAAACAGAATTTGGTAAAACTCCATGCCCATCTGCTGCTTGTTCTGGCTAAACACAGACCAGGACTCTGCCATTTTTTGCAGCATTTCAGGAGGCAAAGCTTCGTCGTAGCGCCGGACTGCCTTTGCCATCGGCAGAATGATGTAGGTATTGAAGAACTTGTAGAGAGCCGAGTTTGCGCCTTTTTGCAAATCCTCGCGATCGTAGTCTTCCAAATAGGGGATAGACGGCAGCATCCACATCCACACTTGTCGCGCCTTCACCCAATGCTCAGGACGCATCCCTACATCGGCAAATAACCTGCCATAGTCTTCAATGGTGTCCAATCCATCCCCTTTTTCGGGTGGCACGCCCATCAGAGGTTCGCCCACTACTACTTGCGTGTCCGGTTGTAGTTGGTGGATGGCACAGTCAAACAACTCATAGAAAAAGTCGCTCATACTGTCGAGCGCTTCCCCAAACAGATACTCAAGCTCTGGCTCTTCCAAGAGCATCCGCTTCAGGAATTTCTCCATCTGCAATTCTTTCCACGCCCGCAGCTTGTTCCAGACATCCTTAACGATCACTTCGTCTTGCGGGGTGAGTGGTGTGGGCTGAGGCAGCTCAATCTCTACTGGTTCTGCTGTACCTTGAGTCCGACGACGAAAGCCATTTTGCCTGCCGAATACCATCACCGTGCTGCTACTACCTTCACTGGTACTTTCAGTCAGGCGGACTTTCAGCTTGAGTTGCGGGGCTTGTTCCCAGGTTGTAATTGGAAGCTCTAGATCGGCATTGCGATCATCGTTCAGGTATTCGTGGGTGGCAAAGGTCACGGTTCCAACATCCTGCCAGGGATGCGTAATATCTCCCTCTCGACAGCAAAACGTGATTGCGATCGTGCAATCCCCCTTGTTTTTCAGCTCCAGTAACCAAGTTGGCTGCATCCGAGCAAACAAATCTCGTTCCAACAAGGTTTCACCTTCATGAGAAGCAATTTGTACTCGGCACTTATACTTATATTGACTAGAAACAGGAAAATCAGTGGCTGACACTTCGGTCAGATGTATAATCCGCTTATTATTGAAGGTTTGAAGGTCAAGCATTTTATCGGTCGTAAAGAAGCAGAAGGATACGTAGAGTTGTGAACTAGGCACAAGGTTCACTGACGTACATCTTAAGAGGGATGACAGTCTTCAGTCTCAGCCATTTAGCGTAATTGTCTTGAGTAGAATTACTGAGACTCAAGAGTTTGGTCTAGATCAACAATTGTGCTGAACTAAATGGCATTCCTTGTCCAACAACACTATCCACGACCAACTCATAAACGACACGATGCTGTGTTGAGGTAGTCGAGCTTGATGAAAAAGGCAAGGGAAAGGTGGTGCGTACCTTCTATGCTTGAGGAACACCAACTTAAGCGGTGCAAACTTGAGGAACACCAACTTAAGCCATGCAAACTTGAGGAATACCAACTTAAGCGGCGCAAACTTGAGGAACACCAACTTAAGCGGCGCAAACTTGAGGAACACCAACTTAAGCAGTGTAAATTTGGCACAAGTCTATCTAACTGGTGTTGTACTGCTTCTTAGACAAGAAGCACAGACTCGCTTGAAGTCAGGAGGGGTTCATGGCATTCTAACTAGGCTTTATCTTCTTCATCTTTATCTACACCTCGATTAGCGCAGCAAAAGGTAATCGCTGATTAGAATTTAGTGCAACGGGGCTACGCCCTGGATGGAACGTTTTTAACTACTGTGCAACGTTTTGAGTTTTGACTCCATCACACAGATGTCTGTCCTCTTCCTTCAATTCGGCATTTGTTCGCAGATAATCCTGCACCCAATTGCATCCATACTGGAGGAAATCGAGCTGGAAAATTCGCTCTAAATTCCACAAAATTGCGGTTCTATCCTGACTTGCTGAGGCGATTAACTTCCCATCAGGACTAAAAGTAACTCCGAACACCCCATCGCTATGCCCCTTTAAGGTTTCAAGCGCTTTACCGTCGTATCTCCAAAGTTTGACTGTGCCGTCGAAACTTGCTGAGGCGATGATCTTGCCATCAGGACTAAATGCCACTCCGAATACCCCATTTTTGTGTCCCTTAAAGGCTCTGATTTCTGTCCCGTCGCGCTGCCAAAGTCTCACCAGGCTATCCATACCGGCTGAAGCGAGGGTCTTGCCATCAGGGCTAAATGCCACTCCAGCCACCTGACGGCGATGGCTTTTTAACGTGGAAAGAAGCCTGTAGCTGGGCTTTCCAGATGCGATTGCATTATCCCACTGCCAAAGTTTGACTGTGCCGTCCACGCTAGCTGAGGCAATGAGCTGTCCGTCAGGGCTAAATGCTACTCCGTTAACGTGATCGGTATGCCCTTTCAGAGTTGCCAATTGGGTGCCGTCAATCTTCCAGACTTTGACAGTTCTGTCCTCACCCGCAGAGACGAGTGACTGTCCATCTGGATGGAAATCAACGGCGAAGACTCTGCCTTGATGTCCAGTAAACGTGTGGAGTAAGGTTCCATCCAGTCGCCACAACCGGACAGTGCTGTCATAACCCCCAGTAGCAATGATGTCTCCCTTTGGGCTGAAATCTACTCCGAAAACTTTATCGGCTTGTTTGGGAAACGTGCGAATTAAGCTACCATCAAGCCGCCAAAGTTTAATAGTCTGATCGCGACTGGCGGTGGCAATTGTCTTACCATCAGGACTAAATTTTATGGTGTAAATCGAGGCTTGATGTCCGTTGAGAGGCTGGAGCAAACTGTCATCAAGCTTCCAGATTGCAATCGGACCATCCCAACTGGATGAGACAAGGATTTGTCCGTCAGGACTCCAAGCCACTCCAGAAACGGTATCCTTAGCGGCTGGCAGGGTTTTTACGAGAGTCCCGTCAAGCTTCCAAAGTTTGACTGTTCGATCAAGACTTGCCGAGGCGATTAAACGACCTTGAGGGTTAAAAGCGATTTTGCCTACTGCATCGCTGTGTTCAGTTAGAGTTTGGACTAACGTACCGTCAAGGTGCCAAAGTTTGACGGTTTTATCCCAACTCGCCGAGGCAATCAGATTTCCTTGAGGGCTAAAGGCAACGTCTCTAACTCTATCCGTATGTCCGGTGAAGGTGAAGAGCAGTTTACCGTCTGCACTCCAGAGTTTGATGGTTTTATCGTGAGAAGCAGATGCAATGGTTTGACTATCAGGGCTAAAGGCAACGCTGGCAACTTCATCCGTATGTCCGGTGAGAGTCAAGAGCAGTTTGCCGTCTGTACTCCAGAGTTTAATTGTTTTATCTTTAGAAGCGGAAGCAATGGTCTGATTGTTAGGGGCGATCGCTACCTCTGCAACGTCTTTGGTATGTCCTTTTAAGGTATGCCACAAGGTATAGAGCGGCTTTCCGTTTGGTGTACTCGTTTTGCGCCAAAGTTTAACGGTGTTATCTCCAGAACCCGAAGCAATTAGATCCCCTCTGGGGCTAAATGCGACTCCCCAAACGGTCTTGTTGTGCCCTTGAAGCGTTCCCACCTTTGTACCGTCTTTTTTCCAAAGATCGATAGTTTTGTCGGCAGAAGCTGAAGCAATGAGTTTGCCATCAGGGCTGAAAGTTACATCATTAACTACATTGTCATGCCCGGATAAGTGGTTATACTCAACTGCTCCATAAACAGCCTGATGGAGAGCCTGTTTAACTGAGTCCTCGATATCTGCGCCTGCAACACCCAACTTCTGCAATCGTCGCTGTGCTGTGATGGCTTGTACTAGTGCATCTAACTTTTGATTTGAGGCGAAAAGCGCTTCGGAAGATTTTGCGATCGCCTTTATCTCGCTTACAGAAGTTTGCCGATACTGAACATAAACCTGTACCCCCAATGCACAGGCTAGAATTAACGTCATACTTTCTACAAAAAGCAAGAACCGTTGCCGCCTGGAACTTTTTTTTTCTAGTGCTAATCTTTTTTGTTCCTCTGTTAATCTGGCTTCAACTTCTTTAGCCCGTTCTGCTTCCAATGCTAGCTGCACTTCTGTCCTGTCTAATTCTTCAGAAGCCGCTAAAAACTGATAATCCGAATTGCTCAAACTTTTTCCCTGCGCCCAGAGTTGGGCATCTTTGAGAGCTTGTCCCCTCAGAAGACGCGAAGCATCCTGCCGTTTTGAAGCTATCCAAGCATCGAAGGCTTGAGAGTAGGGGCGCACAGAAGCTAATTGTTCTTCTACCCATGAACAATCGAATACCTTCTGATAGATGGGGTTTTTCACCTTGAGAAAACCCTGCTGTCTCTCCACCAAACCCGACAGCAGAAGTTCCATTTGCTCTGGCGAGTCATCGGTTGGCACCCCGCCTTGGTAAGGGGGGGACAAGGGGGATTGCAATATTTGTTGATAGATGCCGAGTAATCTAGCAGCACGTTGGGAATTTCTCAAAATGCGATTGCCCGAAGGGCCCCGGCAAAGCCGATCACGTATTGTCCTCAAATGCTCCGGTTCATCCCTGACTTCCCAGTTGTCGATAATGCGCTCTTGCACCAACTGTTCCATCCAATGCGCCTCCTCTTCAGAAGGAATTACCCCCACGCGATTGGTTCCCATCAGGGCAAGCTGGCACAACTTTTGAGTTAAAAACGGCTGTCCCCCTGTCCAGTGCAAAATCTCAGCTAACAAGGCTTCCGGTTGACTAGCAATTTCCTGTAATCCTAGTATCAGAGGGATGGCTTCGTGTAACTGAAATCCCTTGAGTTCAATGGCTCGTCCGATGTTAAATGGCGTGCAATTTTTGTCAGCAATTAAATCTGTCGGTGTTGCTACCCCCAACAGGGCAAATGTTAGTCGTTTATAGGTTGATTTTTGGGCACGTTTGTTGTAAAAAGCTCTGATCAGAGCAAAAAAATCGTCAATTGGGAAACCTAAGCTAATTAAACTGTCAATTTCATCAATAAAAATTACGACATTTTGCTGAATTTCCTCTAGCAAAATGGTTTCGATAAACTCACCCAGGCGGCTGACTAGGGATAGATGATTGCGATCGCGCCACCAAGCTCGTATATTCAATTCAATCTGGAAACTTTTGGCTAGAGAAGCCACAACTGAGGCATACCACTGTTCTGGCGTCACTTCTTGAGTGCCAATGGCTGTTAGATCGATAACTCCGCAGCAAATGCCCACAGCTTGCAAGCGGTGCATCGTCTGCACCCAAAGCGAGGATTTGCCCATCTGCCGGGAGTTGAGGACGTAGCAAAACTCACTCCCAAGTAGTGCCTCGTACAGTTCATCATCAGCTTGACGCCTGACATAGCTAGGGGCATTTAGGGGTAGACTCCCACCAACTTGATACTCATAAGATGGACTTTGTGCTGTCAGCATGATGGAAGCCGTAGCTGAAGGATTGAAGATTGGCTAATTACCTTTTTAACATTAACAATTAGCCATCCTTCACCTGCGTTTGACATCACAGACCAACCAACAACTATAAAAAAATTGGCACTTATAATCCCCTCAAAGAGTAAGTTGGTACAGCGATATCGGTTCTTCAATCCCCTCGAATTGCCGTTGCCCTATTTCGATGGGTTGTAGGGGAAGATAACTTCTGACCGCTTCATACACTGTCTGGGAAATACCAACGCAACCGGGCGAAGTTTCAGCTTGTACGCGAGTGGCAATGTTAACCCCAGTTCCAGTGACATCAGCGTAATTGAAAATAACATCTCCAAAATGGATGCCAATTCGATAAGTTAGCCTCGGCTGAGACGTGGGTGGAGTTATCTGTATGAATGTCAGTTGAATCTCTTGAGCGCAATTGACAGCATTGATGGTACTAGGAAAGTAAAATAACAACCCATCGCCAAAAGATTTGAGAATCTGACCTTCATATTGCTGAGCTAATTGGGAGATGACCTGAAAGTCTCGATCAAGTAGATTCTGCGTCTGTTCAGAGTCAGCTTCCATCTTCGCTGCTAAGTCAACCGCATTTATAGAAACAATCGTACCGAGGCGGTGTTCTTGGATTAAATTCAACCGTAATTGACCCAGCTGATCGCTAAAATACTGACGATACAACTGACAACTGGGCACAACCTGGCTATCGAGGAAGCGCACGACACCCATACTTTGCAATTTAAAGGTTTGGATTGGATCTAATTTCACGGGGGTTGGTGACATCACAACCCGCGCCAATCCTGTCACCAAATCGGGATATTGTTGGAGATTCCACAATTGGCGTCGCAGATAATCGTTGTAAATACCGTCTTCATCCGTCGCAGTTTCTAATAGCTGCTCAAGCGTGATGTCTTGGCAACTAATGTGATGCAGCGCCTCCTGCACTAGATAAGGGTTCCCACCAATCAATCCCATCAGGCGTTCTACCTTCTGGGTTCCCCAATCCAGTTGATACCGAGTCGCTAAATCTTGTACCTGAAGCGGGGTAAACTCTGGCAATTCAATTGATAATCCAACATTAAAGGGAGATTGATTGATGTTGAGCGGGATATAAACTTCCGTAGAATGAACCACCACTAACCGCAGTTTTTGCCAAACCTCGCTACTCTTGTCGGCATACTTGGCTTTCTGATACCAAGTTCGGAGCAATCCAAAAAAGTCCGTGGCAATTTTGGGGTAATTGAACACCACGTCCACGTCATCTAATGTCAAGACGAGCGGAGTGTCAATTTCTGCTAACAGATAACTCTCGAAGTAATCGGTGCAGTTGTAATTGCTGCCAAAAACGTCATCCCAATACTCGCTCAACCGATTCGGTAGTCCCAAACTCCGAGAGACAACTGCACAGAACCACCGCAGAAATTGATTTAGAGTCGCGAACACATCGGCATCAGCCAGTTGCAAGCTCAACGTAACCGTCTTAAAATTGTGCGATCGCGCAGAGTCGAGAATCCTGATCATCAAAGAGGTTTTGCCCATAAGCTTGGGAGCTTTGATCCGAATCAAAGCCCCAGGCTGCAAAATGGTTTCATCGCAAAGCCGCTCAATAGGGAGACGCTCTACATAAAAGGGGGAATCTAGAGGAACTTGACCTTTGAGCATGACTCTAGAGCCACTCTCTAGATTGTCAGAGTCGGGATTGGTATAGTCATCAAGGGACAGAGTAAGATTAAATGCCCTGAAGTAAGACTCCAAAGTCTGCCGATCTACAGCAACTTGGCGATGTTGTACCTTGGCGATGGTATTGGGACTCAAGCCGCTCAGTTCACTTAATTCTTCCAAGGTGTAGGAATTGCCAGTATTTTCTTGAATTTCCCACTGGCGCTGTGCCCTTTGCAAGCGTTGCCAACCTTGAAGCGTGAGAACGACACCCCGCTTCCGCCGTGATGGTTGACTTCTCATTAATATTCGCTCAATCTCCTTGAGATCCAACAGGATTTAGCTGATTTTTTTTATTTTGGCAGCTTTCTACTCATAGTATTTGTCTTATTGAGCGATATGGATGTTAATTCGCTTATCTTGTGTGCTTATCTTGCAATCTTTACTTGAAAACATCTGACTACGGATGCAATCTAGTAGTAGTTCCTTTCAAGATTTGCATCTATCTTTAGAGGGTCTGCAAACATCTCGCTACAGATGCAATCTAATAGTAGTTTCTTTTAGGGTTTGCATCTATCTTCAGAGGGTCTGAAAACATCTCGCTACTAAAGCAATCTAGTTGGAGTTAATTTCAGAGTTTAGCATCTACCTTTAGATAGAGTTTTAGGTTTTTAAGATAATCAACATGATAATAGCGGAATTTTTTATTCCTCACGGACACTGCTATCTCTGGAAGCCTGAGTTAGTAGGGTTACATATTGTCTCAGATGCTTTGACAGCAGTAGCGTATTATTCAATTCCGCTAATGCTTACTTATTTCGTTGCCAAGCGGCGAGATGTACCTTTCAACTGGATTTTCCTGCTGTTTGGTGCTTTCATCGTTTCCTGTGGCACAACCCACATTATAGAAATCTGGACACTGTGGCATCCTGACTATTGGTTATCGGGTTTGGTCAAAGCCTTTACTGCCGTCATCTCTCTCTATACGGCATCAGAACTCGTTTCGTTACTCCCCAAAGCCTTGGCAATGCCTAGTGCGGCTCAATTTGAAGCCGTGAAAAACGAAATTCAAGAGCGCCTGCGAACAGAAGCTGAACTCCAGCAGGCGATCGCGCAACTCAAGCAGGAAATGGCTGAGCGTCAGCAGGCAGAGGCGGCGCTGCGAGAGAGCGAAGAACGTTTGCAGCTAGCGTTAGAAGGTAGTGCTTTGGGGTGGTGGGATTGGAACATTACCACAGGGCAAACCTATTTCGACTCCTATTGGAAGAGAATGCTGGGGTACGAGGTAGAGGAGATTGAGAATAATTACCAATCCTGGGAGCGGCTGATGCATCCACAGGATAAGCCCAGGGTAATGGAAGTGTTGAACGCCTATCTTCGAGATACGCTTCCCCTTTACGAAGTGGAATTTCGGATGCGCTCAAAGTCTGGGCAGTGGAAGTGGATTCTGAGTCACGGTAAGGTTTGCGATCGCGATGAATCGGGTGCGCCTATGCGAATGCTCGGTACACAAAAAGATATTAGCGATCGCAAACTTGCAGAGGAACGACTCAAACATAGTGAAGCTAACCTGGCAACAGCCCAAAAAATTTCCCATATCGGCAACTGGGAATTTGATGTACTCACTGGGGAAATCACCTGGTCAGCAGAAAAATTCCACATTCTCGGTCTTGACCCGACCCAACCCGAACCGAACTATACCGAACTGATCGAGAAGATTCACCCCGATGACCGAGAACCATTTCAACAAGCTACCTCACAAGCGCTGGCATTAGGGACATGCTACGAACTGGACTATCGAATTGTGCGCCCTGATGGTCAAGTCCGGTACATCCAGGGAAGAGGAGAGGCTGGTGTTAATGAGCAAGGGCAAGTGATTCGACTGTTTGGAACAGCATTGGATATCACTGAGCGCAAACGGGTAGAAGAAGCCTTGCAGGAGAGCGTACAACGAGAACGAGCGATTGCCAGAGCGATTCAAAGAATGCGCCAAACTTTGGATATTGAAACGATTTTCAGTGCAACAACAGAGGAATTGCGGCAGTTGATTAACTGCGATCGCGTCTTGATCTATCGTTTCAATCCCGACTGGAGTGGAGAGATTGTTTCCGAGTCTGTAGGGACTGGGTGGATTTCGCTATTGCAGGAACAAGCCCATAACCCGAATTTGGCACATACTAGTCTAGAAGATAATCGCTGCGCTGTGAAAAAATTCGATAGTGCCGCAGGATGCGATAGCGTTCTTAGTACTTCTTTCCCAGTGCAGGATACTCATCTGCAAGAAACCCAAGGCGGTGCGTACAGTCGAGGAACAAGTTATGCAGTAGTCCAGGACATTTACAAAGCCGGGTTCAACTCTTGTTACCTCAACCTCTTACAGCAATTTCAAGCCAGAGCCTACATCATTGTCCCCATTTTCTGTGGCTCTAAACTGTGGGGGTTGCTCGCGACTTATCAAAATTCTAGCTCCCGCCAATGGAAAACAGCAGAAATCAATGTGGTGAGTCAGATTGGCAATCAGTTGGGAGTCGCTTTGCAGCAAGCTGAATTATTAACGCAGGTTCAAAAGCAGTCAGAAGCACTGCGACAATCGGAAGCACGAGAACGAGAAAAAGCACAAGAGCTAGAGCTGACTTTGGGCGAATTGAGACACACCCAAGCTCAATTGATTCAAAATGAAAAGATGTCCAGTTTGGGGCAAATGGTGGCGGGAGTTGCCCACGAAATTAACAATCCCGTTAGCTTTATTAAAGGCAATCTTACTCCTGCCAGAGAATACTTCCAAGACCTGCTAAGACTGCTTGAACTCTATCAGCAAACCTACCCGAATTCCACACCAGACATTCAGCAGTTAGCGTATGAGATCGACTTAGATTTTTTAGTGGAAGATTGGTCAAAGCTGATGGACTCAATGCAGGTGGGAGCTGAACGCATTAAAGAGATTGTGCGATCGCTCAAAAGCTTCTCTAGATTGGATGAATCGGAGCAAAAACTGGTAGATATCCACGAAGGCATTGATAACACCTTACTAATTTTGCAGCACCGACTTAGGGCAGTAGGTGGGTGTCTTGAAATTGAAGTGATTAAAAACTACGGTCAACTGCCCCAGGTGACCTGTTACGCCAGTCAATTAAATCAGGTATTTCTAAATCTATTGAATAATGCGATTGATGCTCTGGAAAATCAATCGTCCCCACGAGTGATTACCATCAGCACATCAGTATCGGGCTATCAACAGTCAGTTCCCAACAACAAACAACAAATAACAAACTACGTTATCATTCGTATTGCAGACAATGGTTCTGGCATGAGTGAAAAAGTGCGCCAGCAAATATTTGACCCGTTTTTTACGACAAAACCTGTAGGAAGGGGCACCGGATTGGGATTGTCCATTAGCCATCAGATTGTAGTAGAAAAACACAAGGGTCGAATCAGTTGTATTTCTGCCCCAGAGAAAGGAACAGAGTTCATTGTGGAAATTCCAGTAACCTGTAATAGGTATGTGACCCACAACAGAGCAGAAGCTTCACTGCTTAAGCAGCTAATTACCACCTAACAAATCTTACATCCCCGTATGGTCATCAACACCATACATAGTTTATGCCTTAATCGTTGTTCCCTGCTCCTGTTCTTGCAGTTTTGGGGTTTTCCTTCTCTTTTGGGCGAGGAGCAATTAATCATACAGGCTGAGCGGCACGAACACTAACACCCAGCCCATGTCCCGTCACGCTAGCCCAACCAACTTGGCGCTTAGCTCCCACATGCGATCTCCTTTTTCATCATCACGGGCTTGGGGAGAGACTCTTTGAACAAACGACTTGCCATCTTTCTTCTGTCGATTTCCCCAACTCCAATAGGCACCCGATTGATTGTACTCAGGATCAGCAACCACCACCGCGACTCGCTCACCCGCTAACTCCTGAGACACGTATCCCCCCGTGATATTTTTCTGGAACCAGGGGAAGAGTTTCTGAAACAGGGGATAGTGGTTTCTAAATAGCGGCGTGTCAGCAACACATCCTGGGTAGAGAGAACTGAAGACGATGCCTGTTGACTCGTGATAGCGTCGATGCAGTTCCCGCATAGTCAGCACATTACAGACTTTGCTGTCCTTGTAAGCTTTGACGGGTTCAAAGTTCTTGCCATCAATCATCGAGATTGGCTCTTTAAATCCTTCTGTAAAACCCTTGAAATCGCCCAAGTCTGGACGTGGCGGAATCTTCCCGCCCAACTCGTCCGGATTATGCGTTACGGTTCCTAAAATGACGAGCCTCGGCTCCGTAGCTCCTGAATTCTTCAAATCCTCAAGCATGAGGTTACATAAGAGGAAATGACCTAGGTGATTTGTGGCAACGCTTAACTCAAATCCTTCTGGGGAGCGTAACGGCTCCTTTAATAAAGGCATATAGATTGCAGCGTTGCACACCAAAGCGTCTAGAGACTTGCCACTTGCCCTGAACTTATTGACAAACTGCCGAACGCTCTCCAAAGAGGCAACGTCGATATGCATGATGGTGTAGCTGTCTTGCGGCATTTCCACCATTTGGGCAACGTTTTGTGCCTTCTCTAAATCTCGACAGGCCATCACCACATGCCATCCTCTTTTAGCAAGGGCTTTCGCGGCGTACAAACCCACTCCCGAAGAGGCACCCGTGATTACGACCGTTGACTTCTGATCTTGTGCCATTCTGTTCAGACTTCATTGACCGTTGTTGACTGTCTCTATGATCTCACACGGCTGTAGCCATCAGATCTTTAATTTACTGATTCGCCATAGAGCCAATCCGCAAACGCACGAGCAAGTCGTTTAGAGCTTCGTTTGCGGAAGGACTTTCGGGGAGGTGGCTAGCCTGATGAGCGGCTTCTAATTCACCTAACAGTCGCAGATATTCCTGCTGATGGAATTCTAGAGCGGCATCTTCCAAAACGGATTTTTCTGCTCCTGCCAGCTTTAGAGCAATCAAGTCAGAAATGTAGGGAAGTTGGAACGCTTGATTCAGTTGTACCAAATTTGCTTCTACCGTTCCGGTTTGCATCAAGTTGATCCCGGTTAACAAGACTCGGTAGACATAGAGTAGAGGTTTAACGCGATGTGGCTGTTCTTTTTCAAACAGTCGCCACTGTGTCTGAGCAAAGCCGATGTAGTGGTGAGCGTGGTGGCGTGTGATGCAGCCAATTGCGATCGCTTTTAGTTCCTCATGTTCTGGTGTCGTGTGAACAATCAGCGGCGAATATAACTGCTCTAAAACATAGCCGTTCTTTTTCAGGAGCAACGAAAAGAACTTTTTGATATCGTGAGTCACCAAGTCAATTTCCAGCCCCTCACGGACTTCTGTGACTTCAATCGTTTCCTGTTGCCGATTGAGTCCTACCACCTCTGGCACTGGCAGAATATGACTTCCTCTCAAGTCATAGTCCGAGTCAGGGGAAGGAAAGCCGTAGAGATGCGCCCCACTAACTGTACTAAATAACAGCAGGTAAGGCTGACGATGAATTGCTGTGAGCAGGCGTTGGTCAATAACCACTAGATTGATCCGCTTGTTACTTCAGCCACCTGAATATGAATCCTTGAATTGCTTAAATTATCCTTTAATTTGCGATCCCCATAGGGAGGATAATTGGGCAATCAAGAGGCAGAATTAAGCGGTAACCGCTGCCCGTTCAAGTGACTGAATATTAGGGATTTCAAATCGAATTGGGTTAGCTGCCCAGCTCCTAAAATCAGGTGCAAGTCGAATCAGCTTTTGCAGAATCTCATCATTAACACACAACACTAACGGGAAAGGAAACTGTTTGCGAAACTCATCCCGCACAAGGTTAGTCGCAATTAAAACTTGATCAATTGCAACAACTGATTCTAGCCCGAAAACCATCAACGCTGGAGGCGGCGGTTCCTCCATCGCGGTCAGAATCGTTGTAAATAGAGTGTTAACCGATGGGTGTAGCGTGAGTTCTTGGATTTGGACAGAAGAGAATTCTGGCAGCCGATTCACCACTCGCAGCCGCAACGAGGGACAGTTGCAGCATACCAAAATCAGTGAAAATTGGCCTTGGGATAGAGTAATCGCCCGTTCCAGTTTTCGGAGCGATCGCTTGTTACTGATAGCCGAATCTTCCAAATCAAACTGGTGAGTCATATGAAAATACCAGGTGGCTTTCTAAACTACTTTTTAAAGGAAAAAAAAAGTTATGTCTTCGTAAGAATGGGTGATTTTTTAATTGCAGTATTACATCTAATTGCAGTACTACGGTTGTATGACGCGATTGCATTTGTGTATGACAATGATCTGCTTACGTATGACAACACGGCGGTTATTTCAAAATCCGGATAGATGTAACAAAGCTTAATGACATTGAATAGTAATTATCAGATTGGAAAATCTTCTGTCCAACATGAACCTTGCACAGTCGCTAACCCTCTGCGGTTCAACACCATTCACCAGCCGTGTCTGGACTGACTTTTATTACGTCAAATCCCACCCAAATCTGCGATGCTATACTTCTTGCCCTGCAACCTTTGCCCAGTTTTACCAGTCATTCCTGATTAGTGCAAGGCGCTTGTGTCAATTGTTTAGTGTCTATCTCGCCATCTATGAAACGATTTCTCCAAAACTCTTTTACAGCCTGTGCAGATGGGCTGGTTTGGTTTAGCCGCGCTTTTGGGCGTAAGGCTTGGATTATTTTCCTGTTTATCTTAGGCATTACAGTTGCAGTACTCAAGCCAACCATTGCTCAGGCTCAGACGAGGTTTAATGATATCCAGGGGACGTGGGCACAGCCTTGTATTGAACAACTAACCCAACGGCAAATCCTTAGTGGTTATCCCGATGGCAGCTTTAAGCCGAATGCACCTGTGACGAGAGCAGAGTTTGCCGCCATGCTGGGAAAAGCCTTCCCCGATACTCCAGCCATACGAACCGGAGGCAAATTTGCAGATGTCTCGACTAACTACTGGGCGAGTACTGCGATTCAAAAGGCTTATCAAACCGGATTTCTGGCTGGCTATCCGGGAGGAGTTTTCAATCCAACTCAAAATATCCCTCGTGTGCAAGCGTTAGTGTCATTAGCAAGTGGGTTAAAGTATGTACCCGTCAATCCCACTGTAGACACATTAAATGGAGCATTTAGTGATGTCGCTGGGATTCCGGAGTATTCTCGAAGTGCGATCGCCGCCGCAACAGAAAAAGGGCTAGTTGTTAATTATCCTGAGGTTCGGAAACTTAACTCCAATCAGTTGGCAAGTCGAGCCGATGTTGCAGCGTTTTTGTGCCAAGCAACAGGCACGGTGGGATCGATCCCCGCCCAGTACATTGCGAAAGTAGGAACACAGCCATCTGATACGGCAAAAGCAGAGTTACGCGGTGTATGGCTTACAAATATTGACAGTAACGTATTATTTTCCAGCCAGAATGTAACCAACGCTATCCAACGGCTCAAAGAGCTAAACTTCAACACCGTTTACCCTACTGTCTGGAACTGGGGTTATACCCTCTACCCTAGCCAAGTAGCAGAACGAGTTACCGGACGGGCAGTGAGATTAGTAACGCCCTTAGACGCATCCCTTAACCCGGATTTAGGGGTACAAGGGCGAGATATGCTCAAGGAAATGGTGGAGCAGGGACATCAAAACGGGATTCGGGTCATTCCCTGGTTTGAATTTGGCTTCATGGCACCCGCCGATTCTGAATTAGCCAAGCGTCACCCAGATTGGCTCACCCAAAATAGCAAAGGTGTAAAGACGAAAAAAGAAGGGACTCACGATCGCGTCTGGCTCAACCCCTTCAAGCCAGAGGTGCAGCAGTTCATCCAGGATTTAGTAGTTGAGATTGTCAACAACTACGATATTGATGGCATCCAATTTGATGACCACTTTGGCTTGCCCTCTGATTTAGGTTACGATCCCTTCACCATTGAGTTGTATAAAAAAGAACATCAAGGCAAATCCCCCTCGACAAACCCTCAAGATGCTGAATGGGTACGCTGGCGGGCTAACAAAATTACCGATTACTTAACCAAGGTATTCCGGGCGGTAAAAGACCGTAAGCCAAACGTCATCCTCTCCGTCTCTCCCAACCCGCAGAAAGACTCCTACCAATTCTTTTTGGCAGATTGGGCAAATTGGGAACGGCGTGGCTTGGTGGAGGAACTGATTGTGCAGATTTATCGAGACAGCTTCAACACCTTTATCTCAGAGTTGGAACAACCTGAACTTAAAGCCGCCCGCAGTCATATCCCTGTGGGGATCGGTATTCTTACTGGACTTAAAAGCAAACCTATTTCCCTGTCACAAATTCAAAAGCAAGTAGATGCTGTCCGACAGCGGGGATTTGCTGGGGTATCGTTCTTTTTCTATGAAACCTTGTGGAACAATGCCTCAGAACCATTAGACCAGCGTCAGGCTGCCTTTCGCTTACTTTTTCCGATGCCAGCCGAACCTCCTGATCTTTTAGAAGCGTTGAAGTCCTCTAAGGAGGATTAGTTGTTGGTTGTTGGTTGTTGGTTGTTGGTTGTTAGAAATATCCCCTTCTGCCTTCTGCCTTAACACTAATTAACCGACTGTTGGTAAAGCCTCTTTATGCTTTTGGTTGGGTAAAGAGGTGCCGCGCTCTAGTTTGATAACCGAGCCAGAAGCGTCAGTACGATAAATCCACTGTTGTTTGTGTTTACCACTCGCAACAGCGACTTGCCAACCGGATACGGGTACTTGGGTACAGGGCGTTCCCAACTCACGCAACCCTAAGCAGTTATCTGACCAAGTTTGGGGTTGAGCTTGGACAATGCGTAGCTCAGAGGTTGGTAATCCTGACTGTTGGGAAGCATGTTGCAAGACGGTGTTACCAACAGATGTGGATAAGGGAGTGCTAGACCGAATTAGCTGTGACGTTACCCCAGTAGGAGGCGTTGGCGGTGTCTGACCAACGCTAAAGTACAAAATACCTGTAAACGCTAGGGATTGGATAATGAGACGGGGCTGAAAAAATTTTGTCTCAATCGTTTTTGTGGCAGAGCCTCTAGTATTAATATCTTCCATCGCAAGCCTCGCAAGTGAGTGCTCTTCTCTAAGATCTGAGAGCATACTAATTGATAGATAGCCACACCCCAATGCTAAGTTGCTCCAAAAAACCTAAAACTTTTTACTCTAGAGCAGCTTGATTGATCCAAAATATCAGGAGACGCTAGCTTTCAGCTATAGGATTCTCTGGAGGAACAAACCTAAGGCTTTTCCACCAGAATCCGCCTCTGAATCACAGACACATCTCCACTGCTGCACTCGAATGAGTCCGTACTGCAAACGTATAATTTTTTACAGAAGCAGCAACACTGTCACCTTGGCAGTGGATTCTGGAAGCAAGATTGATTTTCGAGAACCTGTGTCAAGGCTTCTCTACAAATTTTTTGTTCTTCGTAGCCGATATCTTAACTAAGAAAATACCGAAGTACATTAAGCACTGATAAAGTTTAGATTACGATTATTTAACGGCTTGCGATCGCACAGTGCTGCCACCAAGGCGGATAACATCTCTATTGGCGCTTTAGTTCATCGAGTGTGCCGCTGTAACTTGCTCAAGATAACCCAAAAGCGCCTCGCGAATTGGCAACAGGTTTTTGTAAATCTGCATCCCTAAGGGGATTTGTTTAACGGCTTCTGCTAGATTATGAGCGATCGCAGAATTCTCCTCAAGCATCTGTAGAGGATGCACATAGGTACGGATGGTAAAGAGGATGTCGCCACTAACTTCAAGCCGCCGTAGAGTTTGACGCTCCACTCGAATCCAGAGTTTTTCCCCCGCATTTTCGGCATTTATCGTCGTATCCAAGTCTCCCTTTTCTTGGGCTAAGAAAAGTTCTGGCGAATCCACAATACTCCAATTCAAGCGCCACGCCGGATGATTGACTTTCAGGCGGTCAAAGAAACTATCTACAGGACGCTCTAGTTTGTCATGATATCCAGGAACTGAAGCGTGGATTTGAGCAAGTGGATGCCCAAGCTTTTCCCGCAGTCGCCAGCGAGAAGGAAAACAGAGGGATGCCGCTGTCAAGATATAGCCTTCAGGACTTGGCTGCATCAGCAACAAATCTTCTTGCACCAAACGTCCCGCTAAATCAAGCGGTACTGCCTCAAAGTGAGTGATATCCCAAACTTGTCCAGTGCAGATATTTTCAATGGTTGTACCCTGCTGTCGGTAGTGTTGGGGAAAGTGTTCCACCAGGTGATTGAGGAGTAAGTCTAGTACTTCTTTCTGGCTCAATCGGCTTTCTGGAAGGCAAGCAAAAACATCCGAATATTGGTTCTTCAGCAGCTTGTCTTTGAGGGCGAGTTCTTTAGCGAGGTGTTCATCGATTTCAATCCACTCTTGAAGATTGAGCGATTTTAGCCCCATACTCAGGCGCCACTGTCCATCAGCAAAGGGAAGATAACTAGGTAGGCTCATCTATTCCTACTAATAACCAACAACTAAGAACTAACCTCCAATTCCAAACCGAATCGCGACAGCAGGTGTTAAGGGAATCAAGGTTACCACCATTAAAAACAGTGCGAGTAAACCCAACAAGGCTCTAGTATCATCAGGTTCTGTAATTTCATTGAGGCTGGGGCGCTCCAAACTACGCTGTAGGAATAGAATGACGATCGCCCAATACAAAATGAGTGGATTGGCTGGATTTGCCAGAGCGACAACTCCCAAAACAATCAACGTTGCCACTGTTGCGCGTCGAGCAGTTTTGCGTCCGTAGATTGCCTGGACAACTCGCCCTCCATCCAGTTGTCCTGCTGGCATCAAGTTTAATGCCGTTACCACTAAACCCAACCAACCAACAATGGTTAGGGGGTGAACATCAACTAGAGGTGCTTGTAGGGACGCACCTAGAAAAAGTCGCGCAATGATTCCTACCAATACTGACCCTTGGAAAAACTGAACAGGCACTTGAAAGGCACTACCATCATGAGACAGGATTAATCCACTAGTCAGTAGCAATAGCGAAACAATCCCACCCGCCGCAGGGCCAGCAATAGAAATATCAAACAAGGCTTTCCGGTTTGGCATCAAGGATGCAAAGCGAGTAATGGAACCAAACGAGCCGATTTGCCAACTAGGAATGAAGAACGGTAGACTGAGCCGCACGTCGTGCTGCTGTGCCTGCCACCAGTGTCCCAGTTCGTGAGCGGCGAGAACTGTCCAGATTCCGGCACTGATTGGCAAGGCTTCCACAAACCGCTCTGGATTACTGAAGAAGTCAAAGTGAAGTAGTAGTCCAGCAGCTTCCAAACTGGTAGCTATTGTCGCGATGAGCAAGCTCACAGCAAGAATTTTCTGGGGGGTTGTTAGAGGTTGTGGGTCGTTGCTGCTGGGGAGGACAATAACAACGGGTCTTCCTTCAGGGCTTTCCACTAAAAATAGTCGGTAGCGATCAGCTAATCGTTCCTCTAAGCTTTTTGATAAACGGGAAAATACGGCTTCTGGCTCACCTCCCCGCATATTGCCCTTGAAAATGACCCCTTCCTGATAAGGAATTGTTTCAGTCGCAAAGAAGCTATCAATGCCAAAGATTCCCTGGATGCTTTTGAGGTCTTCTTCAGGAATCGGAACAACCTCAGTGATGGCAGGATTTGTGCCATTAGAGGAGCGTGAAACATTTGCGGCTGTGGCGGCAGTTTGGTCTTGTAGGGGTTGTCCCTCGCGTGCCTCTTGTTTTTCACTCAATAGCTTTGCTGCACGTTCTCGGAGAACGGCATCCTGACCCGCATCACGCAACTGCTTGCCCAAGATGATATACAGTCCGGCTGAAGCGACTAATAAAAACAGAATGCCAACGATATTGAGGTAAATTCCAGCGGAAAATAAGCCAAAAAACAACAGCCAAGGAACTGTCAAGACGACCGACTGCAACCAGGCTAAAATCCCTAGTTTTCCGTAAGACCTTGCTCGGTTGAAGCCCCAACCCAGAACACCGAGTGCTACCAGGATGATTAAAAGAGTTGCAGTAGTCTCTGATCCATTAAACATTTTTAGCTTTTTGTCGTTAGTTATCTGTTATCGAAAAAGGAGTGGAAGAGGTGAAAGATTTGACGAGCGATTCTAATCCTTTATTTTTAATTTAAAACTTTAGACGGATGAGTGTTTAACTCGTTTTACAGCTTTGGACAGCAGCTCTGAGATTGCCTTGATGTTCGGCAAGAAGGCGATCGCTTTCTTTTGCGTCGAGTCCTGTCCAATGCATCAGTAGGGCGAGTTTCACCCGACGTCCACTGCTTTCTAATAAGTAACCTGCCTCTTCCCGGCTCAGGTTAGTGAGGTCTTGCAGGATTCGCAAGGCTCGGTCGTGCAGTTTTTTGTTTGTAACGGCAACATCGACCATGCGATTGCCGTAGACCTTGCCGACGCGCACCATAACCCCTGTAGAGAGGATATTTAATGCCATCTTGGTTACTGTACCCGCTTTCAAGCGTGTAGAGCCAGCTAGCACTTCCGGTCCGACTAGTAGCCGAATATCCAAATCGGCTTCAATACTGACTTGATCGGTAGGAACACACGCGATCAAAATCGTTTTGGCTCCCCGTTGCCGTGCCGATTGAATTGCACCGTGGACAAAGGGGGTAGTACCTCCAGCCGTGATGCCGACAACAACATCAAGTTCTGTAATCTGGCGATGGGCGATCGCTTCGGCTCCATCTTCGGCTCGGTCTTCCAAATCCTCGGAACTACGCACTAAAGCTCCAGCACCGCCAGCAATAATGCCCTGTACCAATTCGGGTGGTGAACAAAAGGTGGGAGGACACTCAGCCGCATCCAGTACCCCTAATCGTCCACTCGTCCCTGCACCAACATAGAAGAGGTGTCCCCCCCGACCAAAAGCTTCAGCCGTGAGGTCAATCGCTTCGGCTAGCTGGAGTTTTGCCTGGGCGATCGCACTGAGGGTTTTAGCATCCTCGCGATTAAACAGCTCCACCAACTCCAGCGATGTTAACTGGTCTAGGTTCTGACTGTTGGGGTTAATCTGTTCCGTTAACAGATGACCCCGCTCTTCCAAATTCTTCATAGCTGCCCTTTTTTGAATTCTCGATTTTGGGACGCAAGGGTTAGAGGGTTCCTCCGACCTTCAGTAGTACCCAATAGGATTGTTACTTATAGCAATTGTCTCAACTACTAAGGCAGTGTGACGGAAATAACTATCCAGTTGAAAAAGGTTAAAAAGCTTACCTTACAAGCAATATTCATAAAAGCCTTCTTGCACTAGCTACAGCGATTGGAGAGCTATCCAAAATCGACATTCTCAAATCCTTGCATTGGCTTAAGAGCGGACGTTTACAACAATCCCTCCAACTGACGGCGAATTCGGTCTAAATCAGACAGTTCTGGTTCCTGGGTTTCATCAGTTTCATCAGCATCAGCTTGCCAATCCAATTTTTCGACATTAGTCTCTGGCGGCATTGCCAGCATTCCTTCTTCAATCAGTTCTGCGTCATAATCCGCACCGAGGCAAAACTCCTCAATTTCCGCAGCCTCCATTTCTTCCACCGTCGGTTCAGGGAAATCCTGCGCTTCCAGCATCACCCCAAAGCGGGTGGCATCGTCTTGGGACTCGAACATTAGCACCGTGTTGCGATCGCCAATCCGAATCGTGTGAATGCCCTCGTTTTCTGTCCCGGCATTGAATAAGAGAACAAATACTCGTTTTGGTGCAACCATAAACTGTTATTACTTTCTGTAGTGTCCGCTTGAAGAAGCCATCTTTTCCTAGAATATCTGACCACAGCCCGTGTGCATGGGTGAAGTCTGGGTTAATCCGCTCAAACTAGCCAACACGCTGCCTCGAAAAGCAAATCTAAAGTAAACTTGCCGAATCTGCATCTAGAAATAAGGTTGCCTGAGCTTGTGTGCGGAGTACGGAAGCCGGACAATCCGTAGAAAGTGCCCCCAATAACATCGTTTTTACCGCTAAGGCTTTGTGTCTTGCAGGTGCGAGGCAGAGGATTTTTTTCGCGGCACAAATCATCGGGATAGTCAGCGTGAAGGCATATTGTGGCACGGCTTCAAGGCTTGGGAAGTGACCTCCATCCACCTGTGCAAGCCGCGTTCCCTTGTCTAATTTCACGAGTTTCACACGCTCTGGGTCATTGAAATCAGCAACAGATGGCTCATTAAACGCTAAATGTCCATTTTTTCCTAAACCGAGACAACAAAGGTCAATCGGTTGAGCCAGGAGAAGCTGGGTATAGCGATCGCATTCTGCCAACGGTTCTAAGGTGTCGCCTTCAAGGTAGTGGAACTTGTCGGGCTTAACTCGATATTCCACTCGCTCACGCAGATAGCGGCGAAAACTAGCCGGATGGTCGGCATCAATTCCCAGATATTCGTCAAGATGGAACAGAGTAATTCGTGACCAATCTACACCCCCTAGAGCAATTAGAGCATCAAGAAACTGAATTTGTGAGTTACCAGTTGCCAAGACGACAGAAGCAGTTTGTTGCTCACTTAGGATGTCCTGCAAATACTTTCGTACAAAAAGTGCTGCATCTTGTGCCAACTCGCTAGAGGAGTGACATAGGCGTACCGATAGGACATCAGCCTGAAAGGTTTCTTTTGCTGCACCAGGTTGAATCGTGTTCGCTTTCAAAGACATAAAGAAGTTGGGACTTTTTCCCAAAAAATTGTCATGGGCGCAAACCCACGACCACCAATGTAAATAACATTTACAACTTTAAGTATGGGGCAACCAATTCCCAATTCCCAATTCCCAATTCCCAATTCCCAATTCCCAATTCCCAACCAATCCCTAATCCCATACCCCAAAAACAACACGACCATAACGGGCTGTAAAGGTGCTATTTGCCTGTTCTTGATTACATAGCCATGCCCACATCTGGTCACCCAGACAGAAATGCCACCATTCGCCAGGATGACGTTGAAATCCAGCCGAATACATTACATCCCGTAGTAGCTGACGGTGTTTATGATACGGCTGTTCTGGCTGATTGACGTAGTAATCAGGATGAGAGCGAGGGGAGAGTTCATCAATCGCTGAACCCATGTCGATTAGCTTACCCGTGGCATCTACCAGAGTAATATCTACAGCCGCACCCGTACTGTGAGGTGGTGGAGTCATCGGGTTAGGACTCGGTACTGCCCAAATTTGATAAACCTCCTGCCAAATTGCCTCGCATTGCGCCTCAGATAGCGTCGCTGGGTTTAATTTCTGTGCCTGAACAACCTCACTGAAGGTATGGTCTACCATAAATTGTTGAACGGCTACAGGTCGATAGGCATCAAAAATCTGGATACGCCAACCTCGATACTGCTGTTGGAGTTGGGATTGAGCGGTAATTAAGGCACTAAGGACGCTTTGGCGAAGGTAGTAGGGCGAAGCCTCTGCATAAGGTGCGCCTAATTTTTCATAGGGGTGAGGTAACTCTACCGCAAATTGTTCGAGAGGAATGGGTACAAGCGGTTCTCCACACTCCAGGATAGGAATCGTCTGGTAGGGTTTCATCGATTCGTCTTTCCGCTTTGTTTTCTTGGGTAATTGTCTTTTGAACACTCCAGCAACAGACCTCTTGCCAGTAAGCTGATAAGTGTGTGCTAGCTAGACTTACAGGTTGAGTGTGCTAATGCTTGTGCCAGAAGGAGAGTACCCAATCGTTTTTTGAGACTTTCAGTTACTCTAACTGTGTTAAGTATTCCTGCATACGTCGCCGTAGTCTGAATTCCTTTACGAGTCGCTGAGGCAAACTACTGGAAATTGCCTAAAAGTTGAAATCTCTCGCTGAGACTTTGATGAGGTTGCATGAATTTATAGGTAATATTACATACATTCTCAACCTGAAGTTAGATTATACAGAACATACCTGGCTAGTTACGGCAGTGAGCGAACCAGCACAATACAAAAAATTCTTCTGCAAGTCTGTTGAAGCTGCCAACAATGGAAGTAATAATAAATGGTTTACCACAGGGGACATCATGAGGGAGCATCCGCCAAGCGCAACCGACCCACACGCTTTAGAAAACAGGATTAAGAGATTCAAGGAACCTTGGTACTTCGGGGTCTACCGACCTACACAAGCTAGACTCCCGTGTATACAGGGCACAACGAATCTGATGAAAGTTTCTATCCTCTCACCTCCACCTCTTGCCTCTCTGCCTTTTTGCAGACTAGGCATCATGAGCGAGTACTCGCAAGGAAGGAATGAAAGTTTGCCTCCCTTGTATCTCCTGCTTCCCCTGCTATTTTCAGAGGAGAGGAATTAAGAAATTCTATCTTTTACCATTGGAAGTTTGAGAGGTTGGTGGGGTATGCTTATTTCTTCATCTCAAGGTGAGAATTGAAGGTCGGTTTTAAAGTCTGAGCTTTAAGGGACGGATTTTTCAATCGCTTTAGTCAACCTTCCTGTATCGGACATAGGTATATATGTAAACGGAGAGTGATTGTGTCTTAAGCTTCCAGTAACTCAAACACGCTCTAAGATGATGTATTGTTTTATTTTGCATTCTACGTGACTATCCCCAGTAACGAGATTTTGGCAAAATTGTCTAAAGTCCTTGCATACAATAGCGTTTCATAAACCGTTAAATTTATGGCAAAGATTAATCAACCTTTGCGCTTGCGAATTAATCAATCTCGTTCCTATATTGCTATTTCTGATGAGGAAATGGAGGTTGGGTTTTGCACACCAGAATTTGCTGCCAGAATCATTGAAATTTTTAATGACTACGAAAAACTTAACGAAGAGAATGAGACCCTAACTAAAGCCTTTCAAATGGCTTGCTTGGACTTAATCAAACAGTCGGGCGGCAATATTAATCAGTTAAACCGACGGATGAACAAATATCTGGAAAAAGCGAAGCGTCCTGAACACGGAACGAGGGCGATCGCTTATTTACTTCGTGAGAGACAACGCGCACTCAACATTAGTAACCGGGACTTTGTTCGCTTCTGCTATTCCTATAAATTGTCTCCTAAAGAACTGGAAAATATCTTTAAGGGCAAAGACATCAGTGATAATCAGATCAAGGTCTTATCACGGATTCTAGGAAAATCAGTTGAAGAATTAACTGAGGTAAGAGATGGCTTCACAAACAGTGAGATGAATATGCTCGCCCGAATCCTTGGTACATCAAATGAGGAGTTAGCTAACCTGTTTAAATGAGTAAGCAGCTCCTAAAAGAAGCTTAAACGTTCATCTCTTTACAAGCTTAGGAAGTCCTCCCAACCTAGGAGGCATTTCTATTCAGTTACACCCAAATAAGGTTGCTTTTTTAACTATTATTTGAGTTCATCAAAATAATCCTGGAATTATAACGCCCACTTGATTGTTAAATATCTCCATGTCCCTTTGATCTTTTTCCTCAAAACTCGTCTTGAAGTAGTCAGGAACGTTGGGCCAATCAGCCGAATCATATTCGCCGAAGTCACCCTGTTTGCGTTTATTGACGAGTTGAGTCACAGCCAGTAATTCACCATCGGAACCCAAAACTGGCATACACAATAAGCTACAAGTACGATAATGGGTCTTCTCGTCCGTTTTTCGAGCGACCTCAGAGTCGGGATGATTATAGAGGTCAAAGGGAATATTCACGGGGTGACCTGTTTGAGCGACCATGCCAACAAAGCCTTCTCCCATTGGCACTCGTGTTTCTATCCAGGAACCATCGGCTTGGAGAATGGTTGTCCACAATTCATTACTTTGATAATCTACAAGCCAAAGCGTGCTACGGTCAGCATTGGTAAGTTTTTTCGCTGCCTGCATCACTTTTTGGATTAATTCTTCTGGATTGCCGCTACTTTGGCTAACAAAGCTGATCGCTTGATAAAGCGGATCGATCGCTTTACGTTGCTCTTGAATGGTGAGAATTTGCCGATGGAACGATTGGAAGGCTTGCAGAATTGGCAGAATTGATTCAGTCCGTTGCCTCAACTTATCAGCATCTGCTGGAGTAAAGCCTTTTGAGTCAATTCGTTCCGTTGGCACTGCCTCAGGTTCGCTAGAAGAATTTAATTTGTTGAATGTCCGGATAATGCCGATTAGGTTTCCTCGTTGATTGACAACAGGAAATAATAAGACGTTATGAAGGCTGTGTAGGTTGGCTGGGTTGAGGCCGATGTGGATTAAGACATCGTTAAACTTGTTCGGTTGACTGCTAGCTTTGATGGATTTAGAGGCAACAATTTTACTGGCTATGCCTTGACTCGCTGAAATCCGAATTTCTGTTGCGCTACTTCCTTCTTCTTCAGTAACCAATGACCAAAAACCAGTTTCATCGGCATCTAGCAAGAAAGTCGTGGCGTGTTCTGCTTCCAGTAATTTACTGATGGATAGATTAATGAAGCTCAACAGATAGTAAAGCGCATTATAGAGAGCTTCATCACTCTGGTTAGCGACAGAATTACTGAGTACAGCCAGAGCGTTATAAATCGCTTCTTTTGGTTCAATTTGCGCTAGCTGCTTTAAGGTTTCATGCGTTTTAACGAACTGAAGGACGACTCCAACTCGCTCGTTAAAGACCTGCATAGACTGCCGATCATTTTTGTCGAAGCTAGCCTTGAAATAATCAGGTACATTCGGCCACTCATCTTTGTTGTACTCGGGGTGATCGCCAGGTTTTCGTTTGTTAACAAGTTGGGTGACACCGAGCAATTCACCATCAGGACTCACAACTGGCATACATAGGAGGCTACAAGTGCGATACCGTGTTTGTTCATCAATTTTTTTAGCGTTACCAGCATTAGGGTTTTCATATAAGTCAAATGGGATAATCATCGGTTCACAGCTTTGAGCGACTTGACCGACAAAACCAACCCCTAATGCACATCGGAGTTCTCCTTTCCCAGGAAGTTCTGTCCACAAGTCACCTTGGTCATGATCAACTAACCACAACGTGCTACGGTCGGCGTTCATCAACTTCTTGGCGGTATTCATCACCCGCTGAAGGATGGCTTTGGTATCCAAATTAATTTGGTCAAGCGATCGCGTTGCTTCGGCAAGTGCCGCTGCCGCTCGAAGTTTTTTGGTTGCTTTATAACAGGACTGACAGCTTTCTAAAATTCGTCGAATTGGAATAACACATTTCGCCAGTCGCTCCAAGTCTAATTTTGTAAAGCCTTGTTGCGTAACTGTAGGATGATTGTCATCCTGTGAATCTCTTGAGGGCTGCAACTTGTTTAGTAACTGGACAACGGCAACTACTTCTCTGTTTTCATCTAGAATCGGCAATGCCAAAATATTTTCGGTACGGTAGTTGTATTTCTTGTCATACTCTTGGACTAAGGCAGATCGGGGGTCTTGATAGACCTGGTTAGGAATATGAATAACTTTCTTTGTCCGGGCAACCTGACCTGCAATTCCTTCGCCGACTCGCACCTGAATATCTAAGAATTCACCCTCTTCATTTTCAGCAACGAGTGACCAAAGATCTGTCTTTTCGTCGTTGAGTAAAAAGATTGTTGCCCGGTCTGCACCGAGCAATTTACCAACTTTTGCGGTAACATCCCGCAATACCTCATAAAGAGCCTGCGCTGAGCCTTGTTCCTCAGATTCGTTGTCAGCTTTGGATAAAATCTCGACTTGAGAGACTAAAAGCTTTCTTTCTAACTCAGCAAGTGCTTTGAGAAATTCAGACTCCGTGGGTTCAAGCTCAGATTGTAGACCCTTTAAAGCGTTCTCAACCCACGTTTCATTAAATACACATTCATAAATCCGATTATGAACTCTTAAGATACCAGCCCGCTTCACAACTAAACCCGACAGCATCAGTTCTTTTTGTTCTGAACTGTCATTAGTGGGTAGGCTCTCGTTTCGTAAGATTTGCTTGTATAGCTGCAATAGTTTAGCACTACGTGGCTTGCGCCTGAGGATGCGATCGCGCAGCGTCCGCAAATGCTCTGCCTCCGGAAGCGTCTCCCAGTTTTCAATGAAATGCGATCGCACTAAGTTTTCGACCCACTCCGCTTCCTCACCAACAGGAGGTAACTCTTCTGACTCGACAAGTAGTTTACACAGTTGCTGGGTAAGGAAGGGTTGTCCTCCCGTCCACTGCAACACCACTGTTAATAATCTTTTGTAATTTTGAGATTTAGCTTTCAATCCCTGAGCGATTAGGATACCGCTGTTGAGATTTTCGCGATGCTGTGAGTGTTCAGTTAGATTGGAGATCATAGTGCAACCTGGGATAAAAGCACTGGAGTTTAATTTAGCAGTTGTATTTGCCAAGCTCAGATCGTAAACATCAAGTTAGCATCTCCTGCCTGTTGTGAGAGCAAAAGACTTTCTAAATGGCGTTGCTAAATTACAGATTGAAGGGAACTATAGCTCCTTGATTAATTAATCTTAACTATCAGTAGGTGAATAAGGGGGAAAGGCACATCGCAGAAAGAATCCCCAATTCCCAATTCCCAATTCCCAATCTTAGTTAACTGCCCACGGATCGCTAATTGTAGAAAGCTGGGCAGCTATACGCCGTCCTTCTTGCTGTTGTTGAATTCGCTCTAAGCTACCCGTCGGAATTGAGGCAATCAACTGGCGAGTGTAATCCTTTTCTGGCTTACGGTAGATGCTTTCTGGCGAACCAATTTCTTCAATTTTGCCCTGGTTCATCACCATGATGCGATCGCTCATGAATTTCACCACGCTCAAGTCATGGGAAATGAAAATGTAGGTTAGACCAAACTCACCTTGCAACTCTTTGAGGAGATTCAAAACCTGTGCCTGTACAGAGACATCAAGGGCAGAAACCGATTCATCACAGATAATAAACTTAGGATTGAGAGCCAATGCACGCGCAATCGCCACCCGTTGGCGTTGACCACCAGAGAACTCGTGAGGATAACGATTCATCCAGTCGGGATTTAAGCCAACACGTTCTAGAAGATAAGCCGTGCGATCGCGTCGTCCTTTACTATTACCCCCACTATCATGAATTAAGAGTGGTTCCATCACCGCTTCCCCAATCTTCAAGCGTGGGTCAAGCGAACTAAAGGGATTCTGGAAAATAATTTGCATCTCCCGTCGCAAGTGCCGCAGATGCTTCCCGCTAATCTTGGTGATATTTTGCCCTTCAAAAAGCATCTCACCATTCATTGGCTCAATTAATCTCAGCAAAGTCCGGGCAAGGGTCGATTTGCCACAACCAGATTCCCCAACTAACCCCAAAGTTTCCCCTGGATAGACCTCAAACGACACATTATTCACCGCCATAATGTAGCGTTTCGCTCTACCAAAAACTCCCCGCACCGGAAAGCCAACCTGAAGGTTACGAACCTCGACAAGAGGAGATTTTGATTGCACTTCGACGGCACGTTGCGGTTGAGCCTCATTACTAGAGCCATTGTTGTCTAAGACATTAGATATCGCCACTTTAAAATCAGTAGCTTTCTCCCGAATCTGGAGATCACCCGTTGGGGTTCTCACAACCTCCATAAAGTCGGAGACAGTGGGTAAATACTTCCGATCCCCCTCCAACTGAGGACGACAAGCTAATAAACCCTTGGTATAAGGATGCTGCGGATTAGAAAAAATTTGCCAGACATCACCACTCTCAACAATTTTTCCCTGATACATCACCGCTACACTGTCGGCAATTTCTGCAATTACACCCAAATCATGGGTGATAAAAATTATCGACATTCCACGTTTGTCTCGCAATTCCCGCAGTAAATCAAGAATTGTTGCCTGTACCGTGACATCAAGCGCTGTAGTCGGTTCATCAGCAATCAACACCTCCGGGTTACACGAGATTGCCATCGCAATCATCATCCGCTGGAGTTGACCACCAGAAAGCTCATGAGGGTAGCGGTCTAACATTGCCAGCTTTTGCTGATTAATCTGATGGTTAATTTCCTTTTCCCCTGGCAACGGTTTACCAGGATTTTCCCGGCGGAACTCTTCCACATACTGTTCCCTCAATTGCCCATCGCTAGGCAGAAGCCTAACCTCTTGAAGACCAGCCGTTGCTTGACGTCGCGCTTCTGCGGGGGAAACATTCTGGTGCTGGAGGATGGCTTCGGTTAGCTGAAATCCACAGGTGTAAACCGGGTTGAGGGAACTCATTGGTTCCTGAAAAATCATCGATATTTGCCCGCCCCGGTACAACCGCTTTTGCTCAGCAGAAAGCCGCACCAGATTCACAGGTTCTGCGCCATCTGCCGAAGGACGGAAGTAAATCTCTCCTTTGGAAATTCTGCCTGGAGTTGGCACTAAACCCATCACAGCTAGTGAGGTAACTGATTTCCCAGACCCAGATTCACCCACAATCCCTAGGGTTTGCCCACGATTTAGCGTGAAGTCAATGCCATCAACAGCGATGACCCGCCTTTCATCCGTCGGGAATTCCACTTGCAGATTGCGAACGTCAAGAACGGTGTCGGTCATGGCTCTCAAGAACTGAAGATAACTGAGATTGTAACAACCTGTTCCCTTTTAAGGAGGTCAATCTGGACATTTTTTTATGTGGCTGGGGATTGGGGGTCGGGGATTGGTGACTGGGGGCTGGGGTAGGCTTGAAATTGGTTGAATGGTTAGATCTAGCTTGTAGTATTATTGTAGTATAATTAGTGTGGTTAGACCGCCTCTCATTGCGATTGTCTATGATTCGACCGACCCTACCTGAAGACACGACGGCTCTGATTGCCCTAGCGGATGCCACCGGACTTTTCCCACCGAGCGCACTAGAGTTGTTGCGCCAGATGTTGACTGATGCTTTGGGAGAAAACAGCGACGCAGAACACTTCTGGATTACTGACGATGACAATGGACCAGTAGGCGTTGCTTACTGCGAACCGGAGCGGATGACAGACAGAACTTGGAATCTGCAATTGATTGCGATCCACCCCGTTCATCAAGGGCAAGGACGTGGTACGAAACTGCTAAACTACGTCGAGCAGGCGTTGACAGTGCGTGGTGGGCGAATGCTGCTAGTAGAAACGTCTGGGTTACCGGACTTTGAGCGCACGCGGACATTTTATGCAAAGTGCGGCTATGAGGAGGAGGCTTGCATTCGCGACTTCTACGCAGTGAATGATGATAAGGTCGTGTTCCGCAAAGTGTTGAACGCAGATTAGCGCTCTTGTGTCACTCCAGGAAAATCAACCTAGCAGTCAACGGATAAAATCCCTATCCAATGGACAATCTAGCGATCGCTTTCCTGTTAGAACCAAGAAGAAGTCGTCGGTATCGTCGTGCTTGTGCCCTCAAATTTAGTGGTTAGTTTACTCCTTTCGGAGCCAGAAGATTACCCATTCTCCTCTCCCTCTGCCTCCCCTGCCATCTCAACATAGGTATTCTTACGAGCGGGAAGAGAGTAATTGCAGGGAACGAGAACCTGCGGGACATTGGATTTCCGATGAACCTGCTATAGGCGCAGTTGGCATTGCTGGGGGGGAAGTTGAAGGTTGAGCGGTTTCACAAATCTGAGCAACTGTGGTTACTTTCCCATTGACTTGAGTGACAAATACAGCGCTTGTGTAGCTAGGAAGCTGAGCCTCCTTGGCAACGGCTGTGATCATCACATTTTGCGTATTATCTCCCTGAGGTACAATTTGGTAGCGATAAGACTCAGTTTCTGTTCTGAGTCCAATGCTGACTTCTTCTATTTCTCTAGCAAATTTCCCTTGCTCCAAATAATGTGCCTGTTGCACTTGGGTTAGAGCATACATATAGTTTTTTGCTTCATCTTCTGGTTTTTGGGCACCCTGATTGATCAAATTCTCGAAAGCTTCTAGCTCAATGACCTGAATATTCTCAGGCACGGTTGTTGCTTCAGATGCTTTGTTAAATAGTGGTGTATTGGGTTGAAATGTAGTTGGTCTGGGTTTTCCCGGCGTAAGTCCATCTAAATCTAAGCGCAACTTCCCATCAGCCGTAAATTCAAAAATCGTTAAAGCAGTTTGCTCAGGACTTAGTTGGATATCAAGCTGCATCGGCTGAGTCGCGGGATTAACCAGGTAAGCTACTTTGAGGGCAATAGAAGACCCATCAGGTGCTGGCAGCACAAAAAATAAATTGTTGTCCGGCGCAAAAATAAATGTGAATAGCTTATCTGATGTCGGGTCTTTGGCTTGCCACTGCCCTAATAATTGTTTTGGAACGGTGTCGGCTTCCGACGTGTCTTGAGTCTGAGCGAGTGGGGTTGATGAGGGCACTTGAGCATTTACTGATGTTCCTAGTACACCTAGTAGTGCTACAAGTAATCCTGAAGTGATTAACTGGCGAGAAATCCCAAATCGCCGTGAGGGGCTAGGGAGTAGCGCCACTATGCTAAATTTCGCTTGGCTATTGCTATCATGCGCTACCTGTACCCAGTGTGAACGTGTAGGAAGTTTAAAAGTAGTACGACTCATGAAACTACAGTCTAGGAACTCACTGGATTTTAACAGCCAATGCTGTTAGTCTGCTTCACGAGTTATATCCGCTTATGCCTAATAAGACTTATGACAGAGGGATGAATCCGCCATAAGCCCTAAGTCTTATCAGGTGCATCGGATGTTTAGGAGAGTACAAGGGATAGTACAAGCAATCAGACCCAATATCAATTGCCTACATTCGCATCAATTAGGATTGATAGAGCTGTCTGAGCAAAGGTTGCACCCTCTGGTGACTGTTCAATAGTTGCCATTAAGCTTGCGCCGCCGATAAGCAGCAAATACTGCCGCGAAAAAAAGTCTGGGTTTTTGATGCCTGCCTCGGCTGCTAATTGCATAATGATTTGGCGAATTGACTCCCGTAAATCGATTGAAACCTGATGTGCTTTGTGTGAAGCATCGGCAATTTCCAGAACGGCATTGATGAACGGACAGCCCCGAAAGTTGGGACTAGCGTACCATTCTCGCAGCACGTCAAAGGTAGACAATAAACGTTCTTTAGGTGTATTGCCACGCTCGGATACGGCTGTCTCAAACCAGCGTATCCACTGAGCGGCACGATAGTTCATGACTTCTTCGATTAACAAGTCTTTCGAGGGAAACCATCGATATAGCGTCCGCTTAGCAACTCCAGACTCTGCAATCACTTCGTTAATGCCCACATGCTGAATACCCTTTTGGTAGAAGAGTTCAGACGCTGTTTCGAGAATTTGCTGTCGAGCGTGACTGGATTCAGTACTCATAGAAAGTAGACAAGTTTGTCTCCTTTTCCCTACAATAGCATTTTGATGAGGTAGACAATTCTGTCTACTCTGTACCTTTGGAGGCAACTGCCAATGGACTTCCCCATTTACACGACCGACACCGCTCCTGAAGAGTCCAAAGTCGCGTTAGCTCATGCGAAAGAAACATTTGGATTTATTCCGAATCTTGAAGGGATTTTTGCCCAAGCTCCATCACTACTAAAAGGCTCGATGGCACTGTGGGACTTATTTGAAGCCACCAGTTTCAGCCCCGTCGAGCAGCAAGTGATCTACCTGACAGCAAATTATGAACACGAATGTCATTACTGCATGGCAGCCCATTCTGGCTTAGCGAGGATGATCGGTATGTCGGCTGACGATATTCAGGCGCTCCGTGACGGAACACTTCTGAGCGACCCAAAATTACAAGCCTTGCGGCAGTTCACCCAACGCCTGATTCAAGCGCGGGGTTGGTTAGATGATCTTGAGATTGAAGCATTTTTAGCAGCAGGTTATACCCAACAGCAAGTGCTGGAAGTCATTCTTGGAATTGCGATTAAGATCCTGCACAATTACACGAATCACATCGCCAAAACGCCGCTCGACAAACCTTTTCAACCTTATGTTTGGTCAAAGCCTGCACTCACTGCCTAAATCGCATTCAAGCTAGCTAGAGAGGCAATTGCGTTCTGGTTGTCGTGTGCAATTGCCTTTAGTTCTTTTTATAGCCATCAGCAGTCAGCTTTCAGCGGTCAGCTTTGGGTCAAATCGGCTCTAGTTAACGGGACTTGGCTCCCCTTAATGTCCTAACATTCGTGGCTACTGCTATACCGACGGAAAAGTAGTCACTTACTGGTTCAAGCGATCGCGTCTTCAAAAGCCTGTTTCACTAAGCGTTCAGCTTTAAAACAAAAGGTTTTTCGCTAATCGCTAAATCCAAAAGTTCTAGGAAACTCGACCATTGATGTAGTAATCTCTTGTCCCTTTAGCATTCAGTGCTTCTCCAAGCCGATTCAACGCATGAACATAAGCGGCTGTTCGCATTGATACTGCTAATTCTTGCGAAATTGACCAAATACGGTTAGTTTCCTCGACAATCTTTTGCTTTAACCGTTGATTGACTTCTTCAAGTGTCCAATAAAGTCCACTGCGGTTTTGCACCCATTCAAAATAGCTAACGGTAACTCCCCCTGCATTCACCAAAATATCAGGAAAAACGTAAATTCCTTTGGCTTCTAAGATTCTGTCAGCCGCAGATGTTACAGGGCCATTCGCCGCTTCAAAGATGTACTTGGCATTAATCGTATTGGCATTTTCCTCGGTAATTTGATTTTCCAAAGCAGCGGGAATCAAGATATCAACATCTAAGGCTAAAAGTTCCTGATTGGTGATGACTTCATGTTCAACAATGTTGCAAACGCTGTTCCTACAGTAAACAGCTTTGACACCATTACCTGCTGCTTTATAGTGTCGAATGCTAGGAATATCTAACCCGCTTTTAGCATAAATTCCCCCTTGGGAATCACTAATGGCAACAACTTTATAACCCGCTTTGGCAAGGAGTTCTGCCAGCACAGCACCTGCATTACCAAAGCCTTGAATGGCGACAGTTGTCTCTTGGGGTACCTGCTCAAATTTGGGCATGATCGATTCAATTACAAAAAAAGCACCAGTAGCGGTAGCACCGTCACGCCCAAGGCTACCTCCCATTGTGATCGGTTTACCTGTAACAACCGCTGGACTAATTTGACGGCGAATGATGCTGTATTGATCCATCATCCAGCCCATGATCATCGCATTGGTGTAAACGTCAGGTGCGAGAATATCAACATCAGGGCCAATGAAATCTGCGATCGCATCTATATAACCCCGACTCAGACGTTCTAATTCCAGCTTTGATAAGGCTTTCGGATCAACGGTGATTCCGCCTTTTCCTCCTCCAAATGGAAGGTTCAAAGCAGCACATTTAAACGTCATCCAAAACGCTAATGATTGCACTTCATCCAAGGAAACATTGGGATGGTAGCGTACACCACCTTTTGCCGGGCCTCTTGTATCGTCATAGCGAACCCGATAACCTTGAAAAACCTTTAAAGAGCCATCATCCATCCGAACTGGAATCGAGACACTCAAGCTCGATTTAGGATACTTGAGGTGTTCAATGGCATCATCAGAAATCGAAACATATTTCAGAGCGGCTTGCAATCGTTTACTGGCATCAGAAAATAATGAATCAGACATCCTGCTGTTTCTCCTGTTACATAACTGGGCTAGGAGAGAAGGGTGCATTTACAGGAAAGTATTGGCGCAAGCTTACTCTTGCTTTCGCTAGAGTGTTCCATAGCAAGCGTTTGCTTGCGCCTATTCCCACTCTCCTGAAAATGGAAAAGTTTAATTACCAGAACCTAGCACTAGTTAAGTGTGTTTAGTTTTTTGTGGTACGCGAAGCTTGTTTCAGACGCTATTAATTGACTCGAATTTGAGCCAACTAACCGTCTGTTTCCCCTTCTCTATAAGGAGAAGTAACTGTTAGGCAAGACCAGTGCTTGCTAAGTGTTTCCCTATAAATTCATTAAATCACAAAATCTGTATATTTAGCTACATTTTGCAAAGAAAATCCTGGGAACTTAGACTGCCACTGGGATTGCGGGTTATTTGGCTAAATTTTTTTGCTGAATTCTGACGAGCTAGGGGAGATTAACTCCGCTTGATTACTCATTATTAAAATTCATCAAGAGTGGTCATTTTGCGAGGAAAAGGAGTTTATGATGGTAGGTGATTAAACGGATTTGGTAGGGTGAGCCGTTTAATGAGTGATAATGCGATCGCCTGAGTAGTCTAGATAAGTTCAGTGCTGTCAAGCGATTTAAACAGAGCCGTTACTGAATTGCTATCAACAAGACACACGATTGCTTCACTAACTACTACACTAAGAAAGCATACTTAGAACTCTTAACTCGGTTGCTTTCCAACCGGATTGAGAGTATGTTTTCGCGTAAGCCATAACTCAAATGTGGGATTAACTAACTCAATAGGTCGCAGCCACTAGGCAACCATGATTGAACTCTTAGCCGCCCTCTCTGCATCGTCAGCGGCAGGAATGAGAATAGCCCTGCCTCTTCTCGTCATTGGCTTGTTACGAAGTAATAGTCTTTGGGCTAGCGTACCGCTCCTGTCTCAGATTAATCCCTCAGTTTTACTCGGTATCCTCACCACTTGGTCAGTATTTGAGCTATTTGCATCTAAGCGGCTTTTGGGGCAGCGCGTGTTGCAAGTCATCCAGCTATTGTTAAGCCCAGTGGTAGGAGCCATTATGGGCATTGCCGTGGCTCGATTTGCGGATACTCCAACAGCACTAATCTGGATAGTTGGTATCATCGGCGGTTTACTCGCGCTTGTACTCCAACTCGTTCAAGTCGGTTGGTTCTTTCGCTTGCGAGGCTTGCCGCTATGGGTTGTCTTTGTTCAGGATGTTTTGTGTGTTGCGTTGGTTATCCTAGCTTTTGATGCACCTCAACAAGGAGGAATCATTGCTTTACTGCTACTATGGCTTGCGATTCGTAGCTCTAAGCAGTGGCATGACTGGTATAGGGAAAAGAATCGCACTAAAAAGCGCCGCTTCCGTAGCCATATCCCAGATGAGTGAACAAAGTGATTAACCAACCTTGAGATGACTTGCATAAATTTCCAAAATCAAGCCTATCGAGTAGCGAAGCACTACTGGCACGGAACCCATCGAACCGCTTCTCCTGAAGAAACCTTAGAACGAGTTCGACCCTACTTTAAATCTATTGGGCTAACTCGTATTGCTAATGTTACAGGCTTAGATAGAATTGGCATTCCAGTTACGATGTCCTATCGCCCCAATAGCTACAGTGTTGCCACTTCCTCCGGCAAAGGAACCACTCTTGAGGAAGCGATGGTTTCAGCAGCTATGGAGTCGATTGAACTTTACTGTGCTGAAACGATTGACTTACCGGAAATTATCCTTCCCTATGCTCAACTAGCAAAGCATTATCCAGTCATTGCCTTAGAACATTTACCGCTACGCGAGAATTCACTCTTTAGTGTCAAGCGACCAGAACAGTGGTGCTTGGGTTGGGATATTTTTAATCAAAATGAGGTGGCTGTTCCCATTCAGTCCGTTTCGATGAACTACCACAGGTATTGGTACAACGATTTTTCCAGCCTAGGTTCATTTGATATGGGTTCCAATGGTTTAGCGTCTGGCAATCATTTTTTGGAAGCCGTCAGTTCAGCCTTGTATGAAGTGATTGAGCGAGATGCTGTCTCTTGTCACCTAGAAGCTTTATTAAAAGGGTATGGAATACCAAGAGTGCCTGTAGAAACAATTGAATATCCTCTGGTTTTGGAGTTGTTAGCCCAATTTGAGTCAGCACAGCTAGTTCCGACTCTGTTTGATTGCTCGGTTGATACGGAAGTGCCTGTGTATCGAGCTTATGTTTATGATCCAAGTGGCTATGCACCTAGTAGTCATGGTTATGGTGCTCATCTAGATCCGGAAGTCGCTATGGTGCGAGCTTTGATCGAGGCAGCTCAAATCCGTGCCATCCTAATTTCAGGAGCAAGAGATGACATTTTTCATCAATACTACACAATGCTGAGAGGGCAAGCCAATCGAGGCTATCAAACCAATCATCTTGAATCCCATTCACCAACCGTAGAGGCAACGCAGACATCACAAGCTACTCCTACATTTGAGGAAGATATCGAAATTCTCTTGAAAAAGCTGAAGCGGGTAGGTTTAGATCAGGTGATTGTGTTTGATTTAAGTCCGCGAGATTGGGATATTTCTGTGGTTCGAGTGATTGTGCCAGGATTAGAAGCCTCCTTTCACAGAAAGTACAATCCAAAACAGCGTGCGATCGCTTTTGCCGAACGTCAGTATGCAGCGAGTGTGGAATCAAAAGCTGGGCGTACTCGTGAAGCCGATACTCATCTACCAGCGGGTGGAACCCCTTAATCGTAGCCACAAAAAAATCGTTATATTTTTAAGGACATCTCTGGCTAAATCATCCCCCTCCTGACAGATCTACCAGGATTACTCAGCCTGATTAAAGGAATTCAGCGAAATAGCGTAGAGAATTTGAGACATATTACTGAGGTAAAAGCTTCTAGTGGAAGGAGAAAATTTTAGGTGGTAAACAGGTCAGAAGTATAACTAAGCTTCTGCTCATGTGTAATCAACAACTAATCAGGGCTGAATTTACAAGTTACTACTTGCAATTATGAACTGTGTAGATTTAGAGATCATTCCGAACGCTGAAGGCTTAGCAATCCCAGGGCTCACTTACATTCCTGACTACGTTAATGATGATGAACACAATCAACTGTTGGACATTGTAGACCAACAACCATGGTCAATTGACTCTATAGAAAAGACAAGAAAAATTCAACAACACGGGTATCGGTTAGATTATCACAAAGACTTCCTTGTTGCCTCTAGCTACTTGGGCGATTTGCCAGATTGGGCAGACAAACTTGCTACTAGATTCTTCAAGGAGGGCTTAACCTCAACGGCTCTCGATCAAGTCACTGTTAATGAATATCAACCTGGACAAGGTGTAAGAAGCCATATTGACTGCGTAACCTGCTTTGGCAAAACAATTTTTGCGCTAAGCTTGGGAGGGTCGTGTGTGATGGATTTTACTGATTCTGTAACCAAAAGCAAAGCTTCAATTTTGTTATCTCCAGGAAGCTTACTGGTATTAAAAGCAGCAAGCCGATATGTTTGGCAGCATAGCATTGCTCCTCGTCATAAAGATAATTATAAGGGTAGAGAAATTATTAGAACGAGGAGAATATCTCTCACATTCAGAGAAATATTATTTCCTCATAAGTAACTCTCTATTCAAGAAAGCGATCGCAACTGAGTAAGGAACTTAAAGCAAATTCATTGAGCTAAATTTAACTAGCATACGACCAAGCTATTGATAACCCATAACAAGCTTTGAGGAAACAGCAAAGTGCTGGATAGCCAATCCTGTTAATATTAACAGTATGAAAAAAATTGTCATATTTTTAGGACCATCTCTTCCTTTAGCCGAAGCAAAGGAAATTCTGGATGCTATTTATCTTCCTCCAGCAAAGCAATCAGATTTAATAAGTGCTGTCACTACTTATAAGCCAGATATTATTGGTTTGATTGATGGACTCTTTATGACTTACCCCTCAGTATGGCATAAGGAGATTTTGTATGCTCTTGAACAGGGAGTGGCAGTTTATGGAGCCAGCAGTATGGGCGCGTTACGAGCCGCTGAAACTGAGGCTTTTGGGATGGTTGGAGTTGGTGAAATTTACCAATTGTATGCTAGTGGAGAACTAATTGATGATGATGAAGTGGCATTGGTTCATGGGCTAGAAGACACAGGGTATCGTCCTCTATCAGAACCTATGGTGAACGTTCGAGCAACGTTTCGCCGTGCTAAAGACGAGGGAGTTATTAGTAAAAAGCTATTTGAACAACTGACAGCGATCGCTAAATCTATATATTTTCCTAAACGAAGATTTCCTGCCATCTTTTCTAAAGCGGCTACAGTTGGCATATCACAAAAAGAACTAGAGGGAATAGCCAATTTTGTCAAGGAAAAGTATGTAGATATTAAGCGTCAAGATGCAGTTTTGCTTCTTAAAACCCTTCGAGATTTACGTGAATCTCTACCTCAGGCAAGTTCAAAATTTGACCTTGTTAAGAATCAATTTTTTTCAAGCCTTTATTATCGAGATCGGACAATAAAACGGAATGATACGGCTGTTCCTCTAGGAGATATTGCTGGGTATGCCGCATTACATCTACCTGACTTTAATGATATCAATCTACAAGCTTCCAATCGAGCTTTAGTACAGATTTTAGCTGGGATTTTAGATATTAAAGTGTCTCAGGTAGAGATGGATAAGGAGAGTCGGCGCTTTCGTTCCCGTTATACTCTCCGTGAGGAAAGTGCCTTCCTAGAGTGGCTAGAGCAAAATGATCTCACTCTAGAGGAATTTAATCAGCTAATGTCTGAGATGGCGTGTTGTCGTCGCTTACAGAATTGGTTATTCACGAGAAAAGCCAATGAGACAAATACAAAGATTGTATTAGATGAATTGCGATTGCAGAATCGTTATCAAGAGTGTGCTGAGGCTGCTGCCAAAAAAGAACAACTGGTTGAAAAATATTATCCTGACTTTAGTGAAGAAAAGTATGATGATCTAACGATGGCGCGGCTAGCGATTGAGCATGAACGTTCTACTGGTTGCTCAATCAGTTTCCGTGAGGATTCGGTGAATGAGGCAGGTTTTCTGTCTGGTGACTTGCTGAAACTAGAACTAATGCGATCGCATCTTGCCAGGAAAGCTTTGCAAAATCGTCAAAAGCTTGAGCGTTCAACAGAGCAAAGCCCATAATCATCTTTAGATGAACAACGCGCTACGACAACAACTATGCCAAGAAGAGGGCAGAAATCCTCAACCCCGTTTGCCTCAACTGGCACAATCGGTTTAAGGGGAATTGGGAATTAATGATATAGCAATCAGCAGTCAGCTTTGGGCGGTCAGCTTCCAGTCCAATAGGCTCCGCTTAAGGAACTCGGCTTCCGATGATGTCCTAACCTCAGTGGCTACTGCTATACATAGACCACGTAGAATATTCTTCCCATTCCTTCGCAACAAGTCGTGTGACACTTCAGGGTGCGGAATGAAGGTTTTGAGTTGAGATCAAACTCAGGAGTGATAGAGGCTACTCTGCGGTTTGGTAGGATAACCAAAATACGATATGGAGTTTATCAAGTTATGTATTTATTAATGGATGTAGGAGTCGAGGCAGCACCTCATTTTCCAATCTCTGCTACTCTTGTGTATGTTGTGGGCTTTATCGCCGCTGTCACAATTGGTTCAATTGCTTGGTATAATTCCAAGCGTCCTGTAGGCTGGGAAAACAAGGAACGTCCTGATATTGTGCCGAAGGTAGACAAAGAAGAGACTCCTGGTCTCTAAAGAATCTAAAGAAAAAATAAATTTAACTACCTCTAACTGCCTCAATTTCTTCCTGCCTCTTGTAGTGATTTAGAGGCAGTTAATTTATTTTGCAAAAATAGATACTGATGGTCAGTTGTGGCTGAAAGCCGATTCAAAATGTTTTTTGAGTAACCTATCAAAGCGACATGGCTCATTGGCTGCCACGTAGCGGTTTTGGCAGCTTGATAAAGGGCATTAATTAAAAATTAAAACTCCCTTAATGTTGAATCTCGGCTTGATTACTCAGGTAGTGCCGCGTAATCACTACTTCTCAGGCGTCTGAGTAACCAGTCAAATCTGGCTTTTGCCAAGGGCACGTTATCGATCATTTCAGGCGATAAATCTTCTACATTGTTATCTTCATTCACTAGTTGATCTTTGGCATAACCGAGATATCTAACCGTACCCCGTAGCCGGGTGGATAGAAAAATTGCGATCGCACGATAGAAGCGCGAGGCAAATCCCTGATCTTCTTGCAGTTTCTCAATCAATAGCTGTCGAGGAATGGATAACACGAGCGAGGTTTCCACCGCTTGAACCGTTGCAGAGGGAGGACGAGCATCAGCAAAGGACATTTCCCCAACTACTGCGCCACTCGTTAAACGAGCAATGGTTTTACCTTCCAAAGCAGAGACAGATACCGATAAGGTTCCCTCTAAGAGAATGTGTAGCGTATCAATCGCTTGACCTTCCTGAATCAGGACAGTACCAGCCTCAACCTCCTCTCGACGACCGCTAGAGACCATCCAATCAATGTCATCATCGTCCAGTTCACCCAGTAAAAAGAATACTTTTTTCATGACTGACTTCTTTCTCACTCATCGTGGTTGCAGGAGACCGCTTGTAACTTCCTGAGATGCCCTGATTCCAATGTTTTCTTATCTTAGATTTGAAGTCGCTGATTAACCACATCGTTCACTACCAGTTTAGGGTCGTCAGGAACCAAACTTACTTTTTTAATTTTTAGTAGCACCTACATTCTAGTGTTTGCCTAACTGAGGAAGATCCAGGAGTACCGACTCCAGACCCAATAAACAAGTCTGAGGCAACGTGCCCTCTCCCAATTCCTCCATTCGTATGACCTTATCCTGACTCGTCACACACTTCAATCTCTGCCACGGGCAAACATGGTCTTTCCAATGTAGGTAAAGCTGTAGTATTGATGTAGCCTGTAGGCGATCGCAATAGAGTGTCTCCTTTCAAGAGCAAGAGAGCTTCCCCATGCAGGCGAACCTTAGAGGGATTATGCTAAAGCGAGTCAAGACTCAAGTTCCGACACTACTACTCTCAAGGTCGCTACGATGAAGTTACACCTACTTGTCTTGAGACGGTTCACCAGGAAATTGCTGGGTCAGAATGGGTGCTTTTTGATCAGACTTCTTATATGCCCCATCTGGAAGAAGCCGAACGATTTATGCAGGTGTTGAATGAGTTCTTGAGCCGAATTAAAGTATCGGCTGGATCATGAAACAATCGACTAAGCCTTTAGATAGAGATATTATCAGGCAAGCTCTCAACCTGATTGCCATTCTTGCCGCCTTTGGCGTGAATGTTCTGGCGAATGTCGCCCCGTTTAATGGACTGACAATTGGAGAAATCTCTAACACATTCTTCAGAGATGTTCTAATTACGCCAGCAAATTATGCTTTTGCAATCTGGGGACTGATTTATTTAGGGCTAATTAGCTTTGGAGTCTATCAAATACTCCCTGCACAGCGACAAAATCCCCATCTGCATCGGATGGGATATCTGTTGGTGGTAGCTTGCCTTGCTCAGATAGCCTGGGTGTTTTTCTTCCAGTATCGACAGTTCACACTCTCGTTGGTGGCAATGCTGGCGATTTTGCTGCCTTTGATTGGAGTTTATCTGCGTGTCGGGATTGGACATACACGAGTCTCCCGGAACGAGAAGTGGTTTGTTCACATTCCCTTGAGTATCTATCTTGCCTGGATTAGTGTGGCGACGATTGTGAACGTAGCGACAACACTGTACAACTTAGGCTGGAGTGGTTGGGGTATCAGTGCCGAAGTGTGGACAGCGATCGCATTAATTGCAGGTGCTGCGATCGCGTCTGTCGTGAGTATCCAACGGGCTGATATTGCCTTTGTCCTAGTTATTGTTTGGGCATTTATCGCTATTGCGGTGCGTCAGGCGAACATACCCGTAATTGCGATAACAGCAGGAGGGTTAGCCGTTGCGCTTGTCCTATTACTCCTATTTAGTGTGCTACGCCGCCAAAAGCCGAGCCTAAATTCCAATGAGTAGGGACATTTTCAGCAACAAAGAAAAGTTCTTTGATTTGTGGGCACCGAACTATGATTTCTTGTTCACTACGGTGTTCTACCAAGCTGTTCACAAACGGCTATTAGAGTATCTTGAACTGCCTGAGCAACCAAATGTGCTTGATGTTGGTTGTGGTACTGGTCGTCTCTTAAATCGTCTTGCAACAAAGTTTCCCACACTCCGAGGAACTGGACTAGATTTATCGGCAAAAATGCTTCATCAAGCCCAGCAAGGCAATCGACACGGAGAACGTTTAGTTTACAAGCAGGGAAATGCAGAGTCTCTCCCATTTCTGGAAAGTCAATTTGATGCTGTTTTTAATACGTTGAGTTTTCTGCATTATCCAAACCCCCAACAGGTTTTTCAAGAGGTTAATCGAGTACTTTATCCAAGCGGGAAGTTTTATTTAGTAGATTTTACAGTTAGAGAGTGGAAAGGTGCTAATTCTCTCTCACTTTCTCCTGGTGGCATTCAATTTTATAGCACTCAGCAGCGAGAACAATTTGGTTTAGTCGCACATCTTAAATGCTTGGGTCATTATTATCTTTTGGGTTCTGTAGTACTGAGTATTTTTAGGAAGTAGTTTATAGCCGTTTTCAGTTGGATGAAGTGTAGCTCAAGTGTGTGAAACAAGAGAGAGCAAGGAAAACAAAAAAGCTGATAGCTGATAGCTGACGGCTTTCTGCTATAAGCGCGATCGCCTTTTGCAAATTCCTCTTCCTGAAAATAAGCAATCGCGTTTTGAGTTTGAAAAGATGCTCAAAACGGATTGCACGATAAGCCACTGTCAAACGGCTAAAAAGCTATAACTGCCTACAGCGTTAGTGATTGTGGATCGGTTTCAATCAACTTCGCCAAGTCTTGTAGGAACGCGGCTGCATCAGCACCATAGATGATGCGATGGTCACAGGTAATATTTACCTGCATCTGACGCCGCACTCCCATCATGCCCTCTGCGGTTGCCACAACTTGTGGACGTGATGCCCCGATCGCTAAAATTGAACCCTGTCCTGGTGGCAAGATCGCATCAAAGCGGTCAACACCAAACATCCCTAGATTGGAAAGGGTGAAGGTGCCTGAGCTATATTCTGCTGGTTGCAACTGCTTGAGCCTGGAGCGTTCTACCAAGTCTTTCCAGTTACGAGACAGGGAATAAATATCTACCTGATCAGCATTTTGCAATACAGGTGTAATCAATCCACCGTCTGCCATTGCCACTGCTACAGCAATGTTGATTGAACTGTGATACTGAATGCCCTGATCTGTATAACTGGCATTCACTAAGGGATGTTTCTGCAACGCCACTGCCACTGCCTTGGCAAGCAGTGCTGTCATCGTCACACCTTTGGATTTGATTTTTTTGTATAGACTATCCAGTGCATCGGTGGTGATGGTGTAACCTACGCGGTATGTAGGTACTGGGATGCTAGCAACCATATTCCGTACCACTGCATTTTGCAGAGTATTTAGCGGTACGACTTCACCGAGAGGCGCAGTCGTGGAAGCGGCTGGCGCAGGCGCGGCGGCGGGTTGGGGTGCGGGGGTAGCTGGGGTAGGAGCGGTTGGTGTCTTGGCGGGGGCTGTTGTCGCGGTAGCTGGGGCAGGTGTCGGCGCACTACTTTTGCCAGCAACGGCTTCCACATCTTCAGCAACAATCCGTCCGTGGGGGCCACTACCTTGTAAGCCGCTTAGATCGACCTTTAATTCCTTGGCTAACTTCCGCGCACGGGGCGAGACAATAATTCGACCATTACGACCGCTAGGAGTATCTTGAGCGGCTGGCGCAGCGGCTACAGGTTCTGGTGCAGGTGTTGTTTCCTTGGGTGCTGGGGTAGCAGCAGGGGCTGAGCTGTTGGCTTGTTGTTTGGCTGTCTCAATTTCTGCTTCTGTTTCTGCCACAAGTGCGATCGCAGCACCGACAGGAGCAGCTTCACCCGCTGGTACCGTGATTACTGCCAAATAGCCTTCATAAAAGGACTCTACGTCCATATCCGCCTTATCCGACTCAACCACTACCACGGTTTCGCCTTTTTCTACGCGATCGCCTGGGGATTTAACCCAAGAGACTATTTTGCCTTCGGTCATCGTGGAACTGAGGGCGGGCATGAAGACTTCGTGGATCATGGGGGGTATTCCGAATCAAGTTGGCGTGGGCTAGCAAGAACGTTTGCCAGCTTGCATTGTAGCTTGAGGAATGCCTTAGGGACGAGGGAATTGGTGAACGCTATAACTGTTTACTCTGAACAATCCCCCTAGAGGCGTCTTCCTCCTCTTTGACACGCCGATAACACTCGCAGCTAACTGCTTCCAAACCTTGGTGATCGAGGATAGTCATCTGACCGCGACTGTAGCGAATCAGCCCTGCCTTTTGAAGCCCACCCGCTACTACCGTAACGCCAGCGCGGCGTACTCCCAGCATTTTTGCGAGAAAATCATGGGTAATCGGAAATTTGTCTGAGTGTACGCGATCGCACGTCATCAGTAGCCAACGGCAGCAGCGCTCTTTTACTGAGTGGTGGGAAATGCAGGCAGTCGATTGCGAAAGCTGGAGCATCAATGTGTTCGTGTAGCGCAGTAGCAGAGCGTGAAGCGGGCTGTCGGGCTTGACCGAATTTTTGAAGACATCTGTCTTCATCCTCATTGCTTCGCCTGGAACCTGCACAATTGCCTCGTGGAGGCTTGTCTCGACTCCTAGGAAAATGGAGAGACCAACCATCCCTTCATTGCCCACCAGAGCTACTTCAACTGCCGTACTATCTTCCAGAATCGTGACTAGAGAAACTACGCCATGATTGGGGAAATAGACGTACTCGATGGGGTTTGTAGGTTGGTAGAGAACTTCCTTATAAGACAGTTCAACCAGCTCCAAGTTGGGCAGAAGACGTGCTTTGAACTCACTGGGTAGAGCGCTCAGAAGGCGGTTTTCAACAGGTGAGCGAGGTGGGTAGACAAGAGACATCAAGACACTCCTTGAGCCAGTTGTATTAAAAAAAACAACTTACGGCACAAGGGGCGGTTTTAAGATTCCGTTTCCGATGTCAAAAGGTGAATATTCTAAAGAACAAGCTCTACGGCTAGTTGCTTACATGGTCATCTTAACAAACTTAGGTTGTACATTGGCGTACATTAGCGCTATGATTAAATGTGAGTACCATAACGTACTTAAACATTGCAGTTGCTACCGCTTTTGAGGATGAATTGGTAAAGGTTCTTCAAGAGAGGCTTGAACCCGTCACCTCCAGCTTTACTGAAGCTTGGGTCGGCTAAGCTGTCACACATTTAAATTGCTTGTTGAGACTTTCGGGTAGATGGGATGATCGTTGGTTGCCTCATCTTAAAGTTATGCAATTTAGATGCACATCAGCTTAAGGTTTTAGAACACTTAATATAACAGAAAAACAAGCAATGAATACGAATTTAAATAAACAATAGAATCAGCTCCTTGTTGAGACATTCTTTAGCACAACTAGTAATAATTCAAGCACTTTTAATTAATTTTAATAACAATTACTAGGCTTAAGGATGAGTGTTCAAGAGTTGGATTCACTCAATCAATCAGATGAACCCGCAAGAGAATGGGCTACTAAACTTCAAACGGCTCATAACTGGGCAGAAGTCTTGATGCAACTGAGCCAACTCAAAGCAGATTTTAGAGATCAGGTTTGGAAGTTTTGGCAACTGGATATATTTGAGGAATCTGATTTTCCATCTAAGGTAAAGGCAGAAGAGAGCCAGGAGTTACACCGCTAGATCTCTTTCAGAAGACAGCAGGATAGGTGGTAGGGATTTTCATCGCAGTGAGTGAGCGCAGCGCACAGGCGACTAGCTTGAAAGTCGGGATAATGCGGGGGGTGGAGGAAGCTGAATTTGATGGGGAAGGCAAGAAAACCCGCTCAGTCCCAATTTTCTAGAGAGATTTCAGTAACAATAAGCTCTAGAAGCTCTGCTTGGGAAAGCTTGTTTGCTCAGTCAATTCCTTACGACCAAGCCTCATGCTGAAGTTATACCGCCGCTTGTTGAGTAAGATTAATCCACATCGTAGTCTCAAAGCCCGTTTGGGACTAGCAACTGGTGGTATTGTCTTGTTGCTCTCCACCGTACTGAGTCTGTTAGTTGGGTACACAACAAGCACTCAGATAGAAACTACGATTGGACAACATGCAGGCGAAATCGCTTACCAGATGGCGGATAAGCTTGACCGGGGAATGTTTGAGCGCTACCGCGATATTCAGATTCTTGCCAGCCTCGACCTCATACGCCAGTCAAATTACCCTGTAGCCGCGAAGCGATCGCTACTAGAAAAGCTACAAAGTACTTATCCAGACTATGCCTGGATGGGGTTGACAAATCAGCAGGGTGTGGTTCTAGCGAGTACAGGGAAAGTTTTAGAAGGTGTAGATGCGTCCAAACGTCCAATCTTTCAAGGGGGACGGGTAGAACCTTACGTTGGTGATGTCCATGATGCTCTACTGTTAGCGAAGCTCTTGCCTAATCCAACTGGAGAACCCTTACGATTTGTTGATTTAGCTGCGCCTGTAAAAGATACTCAAGGCAAGTTTCAGGGTGTCATTGCCGCACACTTGAGCTGGACATGGGCAACTGAAATTGAAAAATCGCTACTCGAACGGCTTGGGGAACACCATCAAGTTGAAATCTTCATTCTCAGTCAAGATGGCACAGTTTTGTTGGGACCAAAAACCTTTCAGGGGCAGAAATTGACCCTGGCAAGTGTGCAAGCCGCTCGTGCCAATCAAAACAGTTATTTGATTGAACCTTGGTTACAAGAAGGAAACTATGTAACAGGATTTGCAAAAACTCAAGGTTATCGCGACTATCCGGGTTTAGGATGGTTGGTGCTCGTGAGACAGAAAGCAGCCGTTGCCCTAGCACCAGCGCGATCGCTTCAATCTCAAGTCTTTGCTTGGGGAATTGCTTTAGGCACACTCTTTGCAATCTTAAGCTGGTTGAGTGCCAACCAAATTGTCCGCCCAATGCTCAAGATTGCCGCCGCCGCGAACCGCATTCGCCAAGGAGATACGCTTGCCAAAATTCCGCTCGTGCGTGGACAGGATGAACTGGCTACGTTAGCTGAATCACTGAGACACCTAGTCTCTACCTTAGATGAACAACAACAAGAGCTAATTTCACTCAACGAGCAGTTACGGCTGGATATCACACAGCGACAACAGACAGAAGAGGACTTACGAGAAGTCACTAATGCTCTAGAAAATGCGATAGATGCAATCTCTCGGCTAGATGCTTCTGGGCACTATATCAACGTCAATCAAGCCTATGCCAATCTACTAGGCTATGCGTCAGAAGAAATGCTTGGGATGACTTGGCAGTCAACCATACACCCAGAGGATTTGAATATTGCGATCGCGGCTTACCAACAGATGCTAGCTCTCGGTAAGGCAGAAGTCGAAGTCAAGGGCTTGCGTAAGGATAACTTAGCGTTTTACCAACAAGTAGCGCTCGTTAAAGTTGAGGACAAAGAGCAGCAATTTAATGGGTATTACTGCTTTGTGAAGGATATCACCGAGCGCAAACAGGCAGCCGTTGCCCTGCGACAAACGAATGAGCGCTTGCAAAGGTTATTTGATTCCAACCTGATTGGTGTTGCCTTCTGGAATATTGACGGCTTTATTGTGGATGCAAATGATGCTTTCCTGCGTTTTTCTGGCTACACTCGCAAAGAGTTCACTTCGTTAGGAAGAATTAATTGGAGAGAGCTGACTCCTCCAAAGTACAGGCACCTAGATGAGCGAGCGATCGCAGAAACTCTCTCGACTGGAGTTTCCAATATTTACGAGAAGGAATATATTCACCGGGACGGTAAGCGAGTACCAATTGTTCTAGGGATAGCACTACTGAACGATTCTCAGCGCGAGGGAATTGCCTTCGTGTTGGACATCACCGAGCAAAAACGAGCGGAACAAGAGCGCGAACAACTCCTGAGTCGTGAGCGACAGTATGCCAAGCAACTGCATGGGTTAACCGAAGCGGCGCTAGTAATGAACTCAGCGCTGTCTATTGAAGACGTATTGCGAGTGATTACCGAGCAAGCACGGGCAATCATTGGCGCACACCAGTCGGTAACAAGTATGACTATCGATCAAAACTGGGCGCAGGCAATCAATAGTGTTTCACTTTCAGACAAATATGCAGCCTGGCGAGACTATGATGCAAAGACCGATGGTTCGGGGATTTATGCCTGTGTCTGCCATCTGAATCGTTCGATGCGGTTGACTCAAGCAGAACTAGAAGCTCATCCAAAATGGCGAGGATTTGGGAAGGAAGCTGGAAATCATCCACCAATGCGCGGCTGGCTAGCTGCACCCCTTAGAGGGCGAGATGGTCAAAATATTGGTCTGATTCAGTTATCTGATAAATACGAGGGCGAATTTACCGAAGAAGACGAAGCGATTATTGTCCAGTTGGCGCAGATGGCATCGATTGCGATCGAGAATACTCGGTTGTACAACGCAGAACAGAGTGCGCGTACTCAAGCAGAGACAGCCAATCGCCTCAAGGACGAGTTTCTTGCGGTTCTCTCCCATGAATTGAGGACTCCGCTTAATCCAATCTTGGGTTGGTCAAAGCTCCTCCGAACGCGCAAATGTGATGAAGCAACGACGGTGAAGGCTTTAGAAACGATTGAGCGCAATGCCAAGTTACAAACTCAACTGATTGAGGACTTGCTGGATGTCTCTCGAATTCTGCGAGGTAAGCTGACGCTGAATGTTGATTCCGTTGACCTAGTACCCACGATTGAATCCGCTATTGAGACAGTACGCTTGGCAGCGCAAGCCAAGGCGATTCAAATTCAAACAGTGTTTGATCGTCAGGCAGGGCAAGTTGCAGGGGATGCCAACCGCTTACAGCAAGTCTTTTGGAATTTGCTCTCGAATGCCGTTAAGTTCACCCCCCAAGGGGGACAGGTGGAAATCCGGCTAGAGAGGGTTGGGACGGAAGCCCAAATCCAAGTGAGTGATACAGGCAAAGGTATCAGTCCTGAGTTTTTACCCTATGTCTTTGATTACTTCCGTCAAGCTGATAGTACAACGACAAGAGTCTTCGGTGGGCTGGGTCTTGGTCTAGCGATTGTTCGCCAGTTGGTAGAACTGCACGGTGGAACTGTCTGGGCAGAAAGTCCTGGTGTTGGGTGTGGCGCGACGTTTACGGTGAGGTTACCCCTGATGGCTGTTGAGTCAGAGGGTACTCAGGAGAATGAGTTAATTAGCAGTTCTCCCAATCTTGAAGGGGTACGGGTTCTCGTTGTGGATGATGAGGTAGACACCCTTGAGTTGCTGGTCTTTATGCTGAAAGAGTATGGGGCACAAGTGCGTGGTGTTACGGAAGCTAGTGAGGCACTGTTGTTGATTTCAGAGTGGCAGCCAGATTTATTGTTGAGTGATATTGGGATGCCAAATGTCGATGGCTATATGCTGATTCGCCAAATCAGAGAATTGGAGTCAAAGCTGGGAAGATACATTCCTGCGATCGCACTTACCGCTTACGCTGGAGAGACTGACCATCAACAGATACTCGCTTCTGGGTTCCAGAAACACGTTACGAAGCCAGTAGAGCCAGCTAAGTTGGTAAATGCGATCGCTAGCTTAGTTGAACACCAGCAGGGTGAAAAGCAATTCTATTCACCCTAGAACTTATCACCTACCCCATTGAAAGATAGTAGCGCCCCACGTTAACCCCGCACCGAAGCCAGAAGCCGCAATAACATCACCCGATTGAATCTTACCCGCCCGCACCGCTTCATCCAATGCCAGGGGGATAGAAGCCGCCGAGGTATTGCCGTAGTGGGCAAGATTACTCAGAACTTTCTCAGCCGGAATGTTCAGACGTTGGGCAACAGCATCGAGAATCCGCTGATTCGCTTGATGCAAGAGCAGCCAGTCTACTTCGTCGGTGCTAAGGTTTGCCCGGAACAGCGCTTTCTCTATCACTTCCGGCACCTTTTGCACGGCAAAACGATAAATTTCCTTGCCGTTCATGCTAATGGGCTGATAATTGCCTTGGCTAACTGTAACGCCCTCGACAAGTTCTCTTGTTTGTGCTTTGAAGGCTAGCTGGAGAGATTTATTTAGGGTGCCATCGCTGCGGAGTTCAAACCCCAAGAAGCGATCGCTTTCATTCGCCTGCATTACTATCGCCCCAGCACCATCACCAAATAATATACAGGTGCCTCTGTCTGTCCAATCGACCCAGCGCGAGAGAATATCCGCCCCAATCAACAAGACGTTTCGGTAAGCCCCCGTGCGAATAAACTGAGCGGCTGTCACCATCCCAAAAACAAACCCAGAGCAAGCGGCTGTCATATCAAACGCAACCGCTTGAGGTGCCCCTAGAAGGTGCTGAATTTGGGTTGCTGTACCAAATAAATCATCCGGCGTTGAAGTTGCCAGGATAATCAAATCCAAGTCGGTTGGCGCAATCCCTGCCATGGCGATCGCCTTTTGAGCGGCTGTAGATGCGATCGCACTGAGACATCCTTGAGCATCAACCAAATGCCGTTCCCGAATTCCCGTCCGAGCCGTAATCCACTCATCAGACGTCTCAACCATTCGCTCAAGTTGATGATTATCGAGAGCAACTTCTGGTGTCGCCGAACCGCTCCCTGTAATGGCAATACCTAGCCCTAATTGATTCAACACTGCTCTCCATTAGTTGCTGAACGATGCACACACTCAAGGTTGAGTCGGTAAACAGCAAGGATTAATAAACCAGCCGCGAGTAATCCTGCTACCAAAAAGCGACTACCCAAGCGGCATTCTAGCTGCTTACTCCTCACTTCCCTGAGCCTTAGCTGCTGGTTGCTCTTCACTCTTGAAATCTTTAGACTGAATTCGCTCCAGTACCTGATTATCAATCGCTTCTTTCGCCAAGCGAATCGAATTAAAAATCGCTGGCGCTTGGGAGCTACCGTGACTAATAATACAAATTCCTGCAACCCCTAGGAGTAATCCTCCCCCATGTTCCGCATGATCGATGCGCTGCTTAATCCGCTTGAGGTTAGGTTTTAGAAGCGCTGTACCCAATTGACCTGATAATCCTTGGGGCAGTTCCTCTCGGAGGATTTGCAGCACTATCTCACCTACCGCTTCGGCAAACTTGAGCAAGACATTGCCGACAAAGCCATCGCAGACAATCACATCAAAATTTCCGGAGAGAACATCTCTACCCTCAGCATTGCCAATAAAGGCTACTCTTGGATTCTCTTGCAACAGTTGATGTGTGCGAATCGCTAAATCATTCCCCTTACAGCTTTCCTCACCAATATTCAGCAGCCCGACCTTGGGTTCATTAATCCCCAGCACATACTGGCTGTATATCGAACCCATTACCGCAAACTGCTCTAGATACTTAGGACGACAATCGACATTCGCCCCCACATCCAGGACAATCACGGGTTTACCCGCCACCATTGTTGGAAATACTGCCCCAATTGCCGGACGGTCAATTCCTTTTAAGCGCCCGATGCGTAGTAATGCCGCCGCCATTGCTGCCCCAGAGTGCCCAGCAGAAACCACAGCATCAGCTCGTTTCTGCTTAACCAAATCCATTGCCACATTAATCGAAGCCTTGGGCTTGCGCTTCAAGCTCACCAATGGCTCCTCATTCATCTCAACGACTCCCTCAGCCGGAACAATTTCCAGCTTGTACGAATCAGTGTGTTGCTTGAGGGAGGATTCAATGGCTTGAGGATCGCCCACTAACAAAACCTCTACGCCTAACTCCTCCTGTGCCCTAATAGCGCCAGCAACGATTTCGGCGGGGGCATGATCCCCTCCCATAGCGTCAATTGCGATCCGTGCGCGAGTCGATGCCATTACTCAAAATGATAGAAACCTTCACGCATTCTACCAGAAGCCCTCCACGCAACATTAAACCTGATGTGATCTGCCTGACATTGAATAAAACTCAGTAAAGAAAACTTTTCAGGATTGCCATCGACTCTTTAAAATAAAGCACCGGGGAGGAAGGATAGTGATGTTACAACGATTTGGCTCTGGATTACTTGCATCAGGATTTGTGGCTCTACTGCTCAAGGTCGTGGGAATGTCACCTGCGGCGCTCAAGCCCGTCCAACTGCTGGAGTGGCAAAATCTACCTGTGTTTGCCTTACCAAGTGAGCCAGACCCAGTTGCTGAGGTAGCGATGCGCCAATCGCTTAAAGATTGGAGTACTAAAGGCCCAACCGCTAGCCAAGGGGTGTGGATGCAGTCAGGGATGACAAGATTGGCAAATCATCAAGGGACTGTTGCTCTTCCTGCCGCTTCGCTAACCAAAATTGCCACAACCTTGGCAGCCTTGGATAAGTGGGGGCCGGCTCATCAGTTTGAGACTGTCGTTAGTACAACGGGAGTGGTGAAGGACGGGGTAGTTCAAGGAGATTTGGTGATTACGGGCAGTGGCGACCCCTTCTTTGTTTGGGAAGAAGCGATCGCCTTGGGAAATAGTCTCAATCAGCTCGGTATCCGCCGTGTCACAGGCAACCTAGTGGTTACTGGTGAGTTTTATATGAACTACCGCGAGGAGCCACTAATATCGGGTCAGATGCTCCAGCAAGCCCTCAACTTCAGCAGTTGGTCACCTGCAATTGCCACGCAGCACGCGGCGATGCCAAAAGGGACAGCAAAACCTCAAGTAGCGATCGCAGGTACTGTGAAAGTCGCAACTATTCCTCTGCCGAAAAAATTCCTAATCTTGCGTCACCGTTCGGTGTCTCTGACTCAAATCCTCAAGGAAATGAACATCTACAGCAACAACGCAATGGCTGAGATGTTGGCAAAATCTGTCGGTGGAGCGAAAATAACTGCTCAACTAGCCGCAAACTCTGCTGGTGTCCCCCTTGAGGAGATTCAATTGGTTAATGGTTCTGGGTTGGGTGTTGATAATCGAATTTCGCCTCGTGCAACCTCTGCCATGCTGATGGCAGTTCAACGCTTTTTGCAACCTCACCAACTTGATATTGCTGATATTTTCCCGGTTGCGGGACGCGATAAGCGGGGAACTATGCAAGCGCGAAACATTCCCTTTGGTAGTGCCATCAAAACCGGAACTCTGCGAGATGTAAGTGCCCTAGCAGGTGTCATGCCAACACGCGATCGCGGTGAGGTTTGGTTTGCGATCATTAATCGAGGTGGTGATGTCGATGGCTTTCGGAGGCAGCAGGACGAACTGCTAGGACGCCTGTCAAAGCAATGGGGTACCTCACCCACCGTTAACGCCAGTACAACTCAAGCCCCTGCGCTTTTGGGCGATCCCAAGCGTAATGAAAAGATTTCTGGATTCCAAACCCAGCTTTAGACCAGAAACTTTAATCCGGAATTGCCTATCGTCCAGTCCCTAACACTGCCAGTTAAGGGATGATCTCCGTCACCACTCTATTGCCAGTCGCACCAGTAACAACAACGCTTTGATCTTGAAGTTTCCCCACTGCCACAGGCCCCGACGTATTAAAGGGCGGGTTAACTTGTTCGTAAATCACATTACCCGTCGCCTGAACGTTCTGAGTTGGGATATCCCACCGTAATTGATTGGCGTAGAGTTTAGCTTGATTCCGGCTACCGACACCTTGGACTCCACCTGTCAAATTTGCCACTTTTCGCGCTAAATCTATCTGACCTTGATTAGCGGTGAGAATGACATTTTCTTTCTGGTGGACAATCCTAATTGGCTGATCGGAGAGTACCGTTTCAGTTTTTAAGTTCCAGATCGCTGAATTGCTGGACATCAAAAGTGGCGGGTCTATTGATGTCAGTTGGATATTCTGCTTGAGTATTGCTACCTTGGTTTTCAGGTTAACCTCAGACTTGTCCGCCTCCACTCGGTCAGTGACAATTTTGGCTTTGTACCGTTCCATCTGGGTGCGCTTATCGCTAATTACCTTCTGTGCTTGGATTTGCCAGAGCAATTGCTCTGTTTTCATTTGCAAGTCGGGGTCTTTTGCGATCGCAGCAACTTGACCCAGTAATTCCACCTGCTGCTTTCGAGTGAAGTATCGCCCTACTTTTGCTGTTGCCTGTAGTTGGGGATGGATACCCTTCAAGTTGTTGCGGACAACTAGCAAATCTTCCTTTGGACGCCACTCCAATTCATCACCTTTGAACACTGCGCCATTGCGGGTATCGGTAGCTGTAATCTGTCCTTTGAGAAAGACTAGCTGACCATCCTCTCGGATTTCCCCGGTATCGGCTGACACCTGCAAGACAACTTTTCCATCCTGGTACAAATCGCCACTAGGATTATCGATCCGACCCAGTTTTTTATCTTTAGTGTAGGTAGCTTGCTTTGCCTTAACTTTCCAGAGAGGACGCCCTTTTTCATCCGCCTGATCTAGCGTGACATTTTTAAAGACAAGGCTTCCTTCGATTTCTGTTGCAGCGGTATCCTGCTTAATTTTCTGTTCTGTGCGGCTCTTCCCCTCACAAGCAGACAAGGAAGCACACGTTACAAGGCAAAAGGTAAAAGCAAGAAATCGCTTTGATCTGAAAAACATTCGTCAGTTGCTAATGGCTAATAGCTAATAGTTAATGACTAACAGTTAATGGTCAATTAGCGACTAGCAATTAGCAATGACTAATGACCATTTTGTTATTCTTCCTGCTCGTCCATCAGTCCAATGCCGGACAATGGACGGTAGGTATAGTTTTGTCGTGGTGTTTTTTGGATAGTTTCTTTAATGTGGTCTAGGTCAATATAGCGATCAGCAACATTGATGAGACTATCACTCGTCATCGATCGCAAGCTTACCACCTCAACCCTCACGCCTCGATAGCTGACAGCATCCACCGCATAGGCGAGATCACCATCACCACTAACAAGAACCGCTGTATCGTAGGAACCAACCAGCGCCATCATGTCTACGGCAATCTCGACATCGAGATTTGCTTTTTTCGAGCCATCTGGCAGTTGCACTAAATCTTTGGCAATCACTCGATAGCCATTACGGCGCATCCACAATAAAAATCCCTGCTGCTTTTCGTTAGTGCGGTCAACACCTGTATAAAAAAAGGAGCGTAGTAGTCTGGAACCTGCTGTCAAACGAACGAGTAGCTTAGTGTAGTCGATTTCAATTCCTAATTGCAGGGCTGCATAAAACAAATTTGAACCGTCAATAAAAATGGCGACTCGACCACGATTTTCTAAAACTTGTTCAGGTGTAAAAACAGGATCGGTACTAAAGTTATTCAACATGTTATTAAACCTCGGTTTTGTATGTAATAAAAAAGCTGATGCCTCCTTCCCTATAATCTGTATTTTGGTCAGCCGCCGATCAACCTGATGGTCAAGACGACGGAACAAAATCACGCTTGTTCCAGTCGTACAAAAACTGGTCTAGGCTCCCCCAATTGCTGGTGAGCGGGTAAGGTTCCCCAGGCGGCGTGAGTATCATAGGTTACAGAATCATTAATGAGGGTTTTTTCGTTAAAGTCGAGAGAAAAGCCTAGTTGCTGATAAATATCGGTACTGATGCTCGGAATAATCGGTGATAACAGATAGGCTGAGAGCCTAACTGATTCCAACACGGCGTACAATACTTGTTCAACCGCTGCTGAATTTCCTTGCTTGTACAAGCTCCAGGGAGCTTGCTCATCAATGAATTTGTTACAGGCTCGAACTAAAGTAAAGATTTCCCGGCAGGCTTCACTAAACGCTAGAGCTTCATAAGCTACGCTTGTGCGATCGCTTAATCCCAAACCGATTGCCTTTAGAGGGTGATCTGTAGGAATATCTTCACCGTTAACATCAGGCACAAGAGCATTGCAATACTTCTGCACCATTTTTAATGTCCGGTTGAGCAAATTGCCTAAGTCATTTGCCAAGTCAGCGTTGACAATATCGACAAAACGGGTTTCACTAAAATCCCCATCCTTCCCAAATTCTATTTCTTTGAGAAAGTAATAGCGAATCGCATCAGCACCATAGCGATTGACTAACTCAACTGGATCTAGGGTATTGCCAAGGCTTTTCCCCATCTTTTGACCATCCTTGGTAAGAAAGCCATGCCCAAACACATGACCTGAGACTGGTAGCCCTGCTGACATTAGCATGGCAGGCCAGTAAACGGCATGAAAGCGCAGAATGTCTTTACCAATCAGATGTAAATTGATCGGCCACCACTTCTCTAATGCCTTCTCCAGTGATGGTTCACTATCCGGAGAGAGTAGGGCAGTAACATAACCAAGGAGAGCATCGAACCAAACATAAATAGTGTGGTTCGGGTCAACTGGCACCGGGAACCCCCAATCCAGATTAACTCGCGAAATGGAGAAATCCTGAAGTCCTTGAGCAACAAAGCTTAAAACTTCATTACGGCGGCTTTCGGGTTGGATAAAATCAGGACGCTCCTGGTAAAGCGCTTCTAACTGGCTTTGATACTTAGACAAAGCAAAAAAATAGTTTTGCTCATCTCGCCACTCCGCTTCTTTATTCGGATGAATTGAACAGCGGTGCCCTTCTAGGAGTTCGCGTTCTTCTTTGAATTCCTCGCAGGAGACGCAGTACCAACCTTTTTGTTGACCGAGGTAGATGTCACCCTTGTCCCAAACACGCCCAAAAAACTCCTTGACAATCGCTTCGTGGCGAGGGGATGTTGTCCGGCTGAAGCGATCATACTGAATGTTTAGCTTTTGCCAAAGGGCATCGAACCCCGCCGCGATTTTGTCACAGTGTTCTTGAGGCTGTAGCCCATTACTTTCAGCGGTGCGCTGAATTTTCTGTCCATGTTCATCTGTGCCAGTAATCATCAGCACAGCTTTTCCCCGTAGCCGTTCAAACCGAGCGACTGCATCAGCCGCCATTGTTGTGTAAGCACTACCGATGTGGGGTAAGTCGTTTACATAGTAAAGCGGTGTTGTTATCGCAAAGGTCTTTCTAACGGTATCGGTATAGGTCATGTAAGTGTAAAAAACGCCCTAACATAAATTACTTTGAATTTCTAGCGTATGGCTACTGAGTATTTATTTTAGTTGTTACTTTATCTAGTCAGCATCTAGTCAGCTTCACGGAGGGCTTTTATTGTAAAAAGTATCTCCTGTTACCATCGATTAATCAATATTGCTTAAGTTATTGAGCATTTTATAAAGCAAAACGCAAGGAAAAATTTATTGTTCAGTACGCGATCGCTTATTGTGATCTAGTTGACAAATCGTATCCTTTGCTCAGTTGTTGTAAAAATCCGCAAAAGAAGTACTAGTGGAAACAGACAACCCTTCGTTTTGTCTGCTATGGGGTTTTCTGCCCTAAGGCGTTTGTCAAAAAGCAACCTTAATGAGTATTGTTAAGAAAGATTAAAAAATGGTGATGGTGATGGCTTTAATCCATGTTTTTCAATAGTCCGCTACAAAATTCTCGTTCACTGCTGGCAGCAATGGGAACGCAGATGTTTATCTATCATGAGGATCGCATCCCCACTGATTCCGCCGTTGTGGTAGTGAGCAACCATCGCAGCTTTATGGATGCACCCCTGCTGATGGCAGGACTAGGGCATTCTATCCGTATTGCTTGTCATCATTACATGGGGCAAGTCCCAGTGATGCAGGAAATTATCAAGCAATTGGGTTGTTTTCCTTTAGAAGAACCAGAATACAGGCAGCAGGCTTTCTTACAACAAGCAACTAGGTTACTTACAACCCATCAATGGGTTGGAGTATTTCCAGAAGGTGCCCAACCGATGGTGCAGTTGACGAAGCCTCATGAAGTGGGTAGGTTTCAGCGGGGCTTTGCTCACCTCGCTTTGCGGGCACCAGTAAAAGATTTAGCAATCTTACCCGTGGCGATCGCATCCCTTGAAGAAACCGTAAACTCTGCTGTCCCCTTGAGACTTCTGCGTCTGTTTGACCCATCAGAACCCCTATTTGAGCAGCCGGGTTGGCATCCAATGGTTCTCCATCACCGTGTCTCGGTATTAGTGGGGCATCCCTATTGGATTACGCCAAAGCATCGAGAACAATACCAGGGGAAACAGGCAAAAAAGGTTGTCGCGCATGTTGCTGATACCTGTCGTGACGAAATTGCCAAATTACTGCATCAGAGTTTTAGTTGTTAGAAGAATCAAGTTCCTTAACTGCTGACTGACTTCAGAAGACAATGAAGGATTCGCAAACAGACGTATAACAACCAACAACTAATCACTAAAGACTATTTTAAAACTGAGTTGGAATCCTCGTGAGGGAATGGAATTGAGCAATGCCAGACGTTAAGAGTCGTCCTTGTTTTTTAACGCCAGTACGTATTAATCGCGATTATCCACTGTTTGTGTTTTTGCCAGGAATGGATGGAACAGGTCATCTTCTGCGATCGCAAACCCAAGGTTTAGAAAAAGCGTTTGATGTCCGCTGTTTCGCCATTCCTCCGAATGACTCAACGAATTGGGAAGACCTGGCAGAAGCTGTCATTCACTTAATCGAAGCAGAACTAGTCAATACACCCTCTCGTGCTATTTATCTGTGTGGTGAGTCGTTCGGAGGCTGTCTGGCAGTCAAGGTGGCGCTGCGATCGCCTGAGCTTTTTGACCGGATTATTCTGATTAACCCAGCGACTTCCTTCAATCAACGACCTTTACTGCGTTGGGGATCGCAATTGGGTCGTTGGGTACCAGACTATTTTTACGAAATCTCTGCCTTTGCTCTTTTACCCTTCTTATCCGCTTTATCAAGAACATCCCCTAATGATCGCCGTGCCCTTTTGGAGGCGATGCACTCTGTTCCTCCAAAAACGGTTAACTGGCGATTAGAAATGGTGACTGAGTTTGAACTTGATGAAACCCAACTCCGGCAGCTTACCCAACCTGTCCTAGTCATTGCTGGTGCTGCTGACCGATTGCTGCCCTCCGTTCTTGAAGCTGAACGTTTGGCTAGCCTGCTGCCAAATGCCAAGAAGGTCGTGCTACCAGAGTCGGGTCACACCTGTCTGTTGGAAATAAACGTTAACCTTTTTGAGATTTTGAAAAGCCAAAACTTCCTAGACGACTCGGTTCCCAACACAGACGTTGACTCGGCTTTGATGCCGATGGTTGAGTAGTTAGTTGTTGGTTATTGGTTATTGGTTGTTGGTTGTTAGGCATCTGGATCGCTTATTGCTAAAGCTTTTGTCGTTGGTATTAGTAATGACTAAAAGCTTAGTTAACGAAACCTGTTTGGATTTAAGCGTGGGTTTGAGCGCATTGGGATGCCGCCTTGTAGCTGGGTGCCAGTACCACCGTCAGTTCGGTCTAAGAACGGTCGCAGGTTGATGTTTCTGGAACTAGAACGTCTTGTCGGCTTATTATCAATGCCTAATACAGACAATCCTTGGTTGATTACCTGATTGAGCAATTGGGAGTCCCTATCTCCATCAACAAAAGTATTGACAGCATCGGTTGTCTGACCACTGTCAGCAACGGTTATGTTTTCAAATACGCGATCGCGTGTTAACTGCGCGTCTTGACCCGGAGGCACTGTTAGCACAATGCGACAGGCTGGGTCTTGTTGAGTTGTAACGCAAACGATATCCAGATTATTTTCTACAGACGTTTGCATCTCTAGTAAGCCGTCAGGTCGGTAAAGTTCTAAGCGTCGGCTAATTTCATCACAACGTCGCTCAGAAGTCCAGCCGCCACCTAAAGCAGTAGGAGTAGCCCAAGCGTAGGCTTGACTCGGTTGACTTTCTGGGTGATACATTACCGTGTACTCACCATCCACTAACTCACAGCTAAACCGAGGTTCTTCTGACGCATCAACGTCACCTTGAGATGATTGGGGTTCTGTTTTTCCTTCAATATCAGCCGCCAACGTTGTGTTTTGAAGCCGTGGTTTTTGAAGAGTTGCTGGTTCGGGATGGGGGTTCAAGGCAAGCGCACCACTACTTGCGATTAAGATTGCTACGCCAGTGGATAAACTAACACTCTTAAACACCAAAGACATCAGACCTGAATGATGATTCAACTGCCTTAGCGTCATTGCCTTTATCCTCCAAAGTTTGACTACAGCCGCTGTTGTTGAGTTAAAAAGAGCTTTTGCGATCGCACCCTGACTAAGGACTTGCAACAACGAGTGCAAATACTATCGACATCTACATTGGCATCATAACCTTTTCGGCTCAAGAACACACACTCCACAAACTTAAGAATCCTTGCTGTTGTTGAAATATTTAATCCTTGAGGTTTACAACGGAATTTGAGTTCTCAACATATATTTTAAAGTAAATACCCGTAGATAAACCTCCATTAAATAACATACCTTCCTGAATCTTACAGTCCTTATATTAAGCCGAGCGTAGTGTCTGCCATTGAGGTTTTTGTATCTGTTGTAACTGACGGATGTGATTAAACAATTTCCAATAATACTGCTCTGGTAGTCCACAAGTCACGGCTCCTCGTAGGACAACATTGGAATACCATTCGTTAGGAGCCAGTTCTTCAGTTAATTTGTCTACTACCACGTAAGTCCGAACATTCTTGTAGACCATACCCTTACACTGAACTTCTACCATTTCATGGCGGTAGCCATTAAGAGGGACTTCTTCCCGCTCATCAAGGGCATTACTTAACCGATTGGGCAAGCGATACAAGACACCTTCAACTGAAGCTGTTGGGTCTGGAACTACATCCAGTACTCCACACTTACGAAGTTTTGATTGCCAGTAAAAACCTAATCTGTAGCCTTTGAGCGTTGCCGAACCAATGACATAGTTATGTGTGTTTTCACCCAGCGATCGCTTTAAATCTACTGGGCACATGCAGGAGCCGTAAGCGAAGTAGTAGAACATAAAGTTTCCCAAGATTTAGCGGATGAATAACGTTGAATCCTTAGTCAAACTGATCGTAAACTCTCTATCTTTGATTAGAAAATTTGATTGTTAACAACCTGTAGGGTTGATGTATTTAAAATACTCTGCACTTCATCTAGCCTTGTATTGTCTAGTTATAGGTTTGGAAAAAACCTTTGATTCAGAGTACAATTGGTGTGATTTTATACATAATTAAGAGTTTTAATCTTCATCTTGAGTATGAATTCTAGCAAAAGTACCCACTTAATGCAACAAATGCCGATAGGGAAACCGTAGATTAAAGGTAGTGGAGTGCTAGAGCATGATTCAATAATCGCTTGAAGCCCTGTTGTCAAGGCATTTGGTTCAAATGAGGCAGAGATTGACAAGACGTGTTCTAGCCAATCTCTTTATCCGCTTACACTTTTGAATGCGTGACTTGTGACTTCCGCATAGCGGTACTAGTGCATCCCGGCGGAAATAACTATCCAGTTAAAAAAGGTTAAAAAGCTTACTGTGCAAGCAATATTCCTTCTGCCCAGGAGCCTCCTATCTTCTGCCTTCTTGCACTAGCTACCACTAGCAATTTGATTCCAGGCTTTAACAACTTCTTGCAATGGCAGAGGGAGACGGTTTGCCGCAATATCTACATACCTGGTTGTACCCGCTTTGCCAGTAAGGGTGATGGTAATGTAGTCAGCACCTCTGGAAACTGGGTAACTTAGCTGATCGAACTGAGAAAATTCTGTTCGCTCTAGAAGCTGCTGAAACTTTTGCACATCTTGGCGAGAAATACGAGAAACCTGCATTGGTGCCATTAGACCATTGCGTATCACCTGCAATCGAACCACTTGTCCGTCATCCTGGAGGCGGGTTTCAGTGGTTTGACCTGCGATGCCACCACTTGCGATCGCACGGAAGATTGTGTTACTTGGCAAGGGGGGTGGTAACTCGCTTCTGGGAATTGGAACAGCACCACTCCCTGCATAAGTCCCTGGTTTGTCGAGTTTAACTACAGAACCAGAGTCATTCGTGCGATAGACCAAACGGCTGTCTCCAGCTTCTACAGTCACTCGCCAACCTGGTACGATCGCCATTGTGCAGAGAACATTCGGTTCATACAAACCCAAGCAGCCATCCGGCCAGCTTTGCTTATCTACCTGGACGATCCGCAGATTAGAGGTGCGTAACCCAGTTTCTTGGGAGGCACTCTGCAAAACTCGATCAGCAACAGATTTTGGTAAGTTGCGATCGCTAATTGTGCTAGCCGCTTCATTCAGCCTGACCTGGGAACCATTGACATCAGAGCGATAAACTAAGCGTTGTTGTCCAGCTTCTACGGTTACCTCCCAAGCTTGCAGGGCAATCCTGGTGCAAGCTTCCCTAGGACGCGGCAGACCGAGACAGCCGTCAGTCGTAATCTGTTGAGATTTAACAATGCGTAGCTCAGACGTGCGTAACCCTGTACGCTGGGAGGCAGCTTGCAAGATAGCGTTGCTAGCCGCTTGAGGCAAGGTACTACTACCCATATTGCTTGCCCGTTCATCCAACCTGACGAAAGAGCCATTGCGATCGGTGCGATAGACCAAGCGTTGTTGCTTCGTTTCAACGGTCACTCGCCAACCTGGTGTAATTGCACCAGTACACCGCTCATTGTCACGGGCTAGACCCAGACAACCATCTGGCCAATCCTGCCGTTCTGATTGGGTAATGCGTAGTTGGGATGTTGAAATGTTCAACTGTTCAGACGCAGCTCGTAAAACCCCATTAGCAACAGAATCTGGCAAGCTTCCACTCGGAGGGGTTTGTTGACCTTCTAGGCGCAATAGACGACCCGTGCCATCCGTGCGATACGTCCAATTTTGCTCTCCGTCAGACATGACAATCCGCCAGCCATTCTCAATGAAAATTTCAGCACAAGCTTCACGCGGTCTACCCAAACCCAAGCAGCTATTCGGCCAACTTTCTTGACTGAAACTAGTCACTCTTAATTGACCAGGGGGAACTCTGAACTCACGCGCAATCTCACGGCGAACGGCATTGACAACCGCACGCGGGATTTGACGGTTATTTTGCTTTGGACTAGTAACCGCTTCACTGCGGTTTTTCAGTGTGGAATTAACAGAACCTAAGGAGGGTTCTACAGCATTAGCGGCAACACTTAAGGACAAAATACTGGTTAATGTCAGAACAGCAAGCATCTGCTGCCTTTGACGAGTTTTTTGGCGGAAACGTTTCATATTATTACCTAGGACGCGATACGTTGCGCTATTTAGTACAGATTGCGAACGTATAGGGATATACAGCTATTGGGACGCATATCTGATACTTATAAGTTCCGTAGTCGCGTCATTACGATCTTCGTTGTGGACTACTTTCCAGGCTAAGAGCAGCGCATGGAATACGACCTCGCCTTATCGATTCACCTAACTGGGTGATTTTTGAGCAAAAATAGCAGAAAGCCGTCAGCTATCAGCTTTTTTGTTTTCCTTGTTCTGTCTAGGTTTCACAGATCTAAGCTATACTTCATATTTCCAGGAAACTGCTATGGATCATATTGACCCCTTCTCTCGCTCTAGCAGTAGCGTTACGGGTCCATCATTTTCAATTGAGACTTGCATCATTGTGCCAAACTGACCCGTTTCCACGCGCAAACCACTTTGCCGTAACTTCTCGACAAATAGTTCGTATAGCTGTTGTGCTGGTTCTGGTGCGGCTGATTGAGAAAATGACGGGCGGCGTCCTTTGCGACAGTCACCGTAGAGGGTAAACTGGCTGACGACTAATAGTTCACCGCCAATTTCCTGAACAGATTTTTCCCATCGATCAGTGCCAGTTTCATGACCTGGAAATAGGCGTAAGTCTAAGCACTTTCGTGCCATCCAGTCCAATTCGGCTTCGGTATCAGTATTGGCAATCCCTACTAAGAGATTGAGTCCTTGTCCAATTTTGCCAACAACAACACCTGCCACCTCAACCTGAGAAGATTTGACTCGCTGGATGACAACACGCATAAGCGGCTAAACACTTTGGCAACTGGGAAAAATGTCCAAAAATTGGTCGAGGTTGAAGCCCTTTCCCTAATTTTTCGATTGTAAACCCAATCCCCAGTCTCCTTCACGATAGCTGGCAAAACGATTGAGTTGCCTGCCAAATCTCTGGCATCACGTCAGTCAAGGCATGGTCACTGTCGAGTTCAATTAGTTGCACCCAAGGACGCTCACGAGCATAGTCGCGTGTCGATTCAATTGGGATTACTTCATCCTTGCGTCCGTGAAAAATCAGTGTCGGTACTGGTCGCAATAGCTGCGAGTCTTGATACTGATGGGCCTCTTCTACAAACTGATAATGCAAGGGAAGCGATCGCCCTTCTGTGTAGTGGTAAACCTGAAGATATCCTGATGTCTGCCACTGTTGTAATTGTTCTGCTCCAAGTTTAGGCAACCAATGCGAGAGAAAGCCAAATGCAGGAGCGAGCAAGACAAGTCGTTGAACTTGGGAGTGCCGTTGCCCTAGCCAAGCAGACGTTAAACCACCCAAACTTGAACCAATTAGCGTTACAGGTGTCTCGGCGTTCGCCAACATTGCCTCTACTTGAGTAAGCTGGCGCGTAATCGTCAAGTGGGAGAAGTCACCTTGGTTGAGGTCAGGAACTTCTAAAGAAATGCCAAGTTTTGTGAAGCGATCGCATAGATAGATTGCCTTTGCTGACTCAGGACTCGAAGCAAAACCGTGGAGGTAAATAAACCTCACTCCTCTAACCCTCTTCTAGTTTGGTCTGTCAGCGCGGAAATTTCCCTTTTGATGTTGCATCAGTCGAGCAAATTGCCGGCGTTGCTGTGGTGTCAGGATTTCTCGTATCGCTAACATACTTTCTAAGTGTAATTCTCCCTTCTGCTGCCGCAATACATTTACCTCACGATACTTGTCACGGATTTGCCCTTGTGAGGCTGTCCCTGCCATCAACCCACTTAATTCTTGCTGGGCTTGCTGCAATTCTTGGCGCTGTTGAGCCATCTGATCTTTATACTGTTGCTGAATAGCTTTCAGTTGCTGCTCTTGCTGGGGGGTAAGATTGAGTTCTTCCACAAGGCTTTGGCCCTCCTGATTCGGACGGGCTTGACCTATAACGTTTTGCTCAATTTGTGAGGTCAACGGCTTAGGATTGACAAGAGCAACAACGCCCCCAATCGCAAGCAGGAGAACTGACCAAATAGAAACACGACGTAACAACATGGAAATAGCCTATGATTTGTTTGGAGTTGAGAAAATTACTGGAAATTTAGAGTCAAAGATTTTGACAAGGAACAAGGGAAGAAAAGGACTTTTTTCCAATCTCATGCTCTATCCCGCTTCTTTTCACGGCACTCCTAATACTGATGATAGCGAAGCCCTGGTTCAGCCCTATCTGTAGAGTCGAGCTGTCCTCTCTCCCTTCTCGTTTAACCTGTCAACTCTCAACGTTCCAAGTTCAACTCAAATACTGGATTGTTAACGTTTCATTCTTGACAAAATAGCTTATGGTGCCGTTTTGGCATATAGCATCCAATCAGTTTGTGTATTATTGCTTTGCGAATACGTTGAGGTTTCTCCGACAACACCTTCCCAATTGTTCTCTAAGAAAGCTTCCAAGCTTGCTGAATTAGATAACTCTGGAAAAGGAATCAGAGTACGGTAGCCACTCCAAGCCATCAGTAAACCTGCGGCAATTACGGGTGGCACTGTCCACAACCGCCGACTGACGGGTGATTGAGATTTCTCAACCGCGTTCATTAGCTGCTCCTCTAAATCAGCCTTAGCTGGAGGTGGTGTGGAGCGATGTTGGCGCAGAAACTCTTGCCATTGTTTCTCATCGTCTGGAAACTGAGTCATAGCATCTCTCCTTGTTGCTGGATATATTGGCGCAGGGACATTCGAGCATGAAACAGGCGAGACTTAACTGTGCCAACGGCTATGCCCAAGATTTGTGCCACCTCCTTTTGTGGGATGTCCTCCAAGTCATGCAACACCAACACAGCACGATGTTCAAAACTCAACTGCTGTAGTCCTCGCTGAATGATGTCTTGATAGTGCAAGTGCATCAAGTCAGGCGCTTGGGATTTTGAGTTTTGTAAAGACAAGCTATCTGTTTCGGCTTTGAGCTTTGAGTTAAAAGAACGTTGCCTTTGCAAATTGCGCCGCTGATCAGAGGCAACATTCCAGCAGATGCGATAAATCCACGTAGAAAATTGGGCAGCCTGCCGCAGTTGGGGCAAACCCTTCCAGGCTCGTAAGAAAACCTCCTGTACTAAATCATCTAGAGCCTCAGCACCACAAAGCTGGTAAAGCGTTGACCTCACTCGCGAAGAATAACGTCGGTACAGTTGGCGAAAGCTATGCTGGTTGCCTTGTTGGCACTGGAGTACCAACTCAGTATCGGATTCGGACTGGTTATCAGCAAGGTCATTGTTTGACGCCTCGGCAGGTATGACTGACACCTGTGGGTTCCCCCTCACCGGTTTATTTTCTTGAGCCTTTAGACTGAGACTGCAAAAGAAAGGTTCAAGAGAAGGTATCTGTTTGTTGTGTGGAAGTTTCTCTCTTAAACCTCTTAAGTGCTGCCAAGCACTCTAAAACGCAAATATACCCATATCTAGGGGAACAGAAGTCAGCTACAGGATTTAGGGCAAAAGAGAGAGGGCTTAAGCCAGATCTGAAGACAACATAAGCTTTATAACCTCTACTTAAGTTTTAAAACTGGCATCTTTAGAAATGTCTCAAAGTTATATATTCCATCAGTTTGTTTTCCTTGTCTTTTGTGCCGTTTTTGGGGTAGGTTTGATTTTTCTTGGATATTCCTTTGCTTTACCTACTGCCTAATTTAAAAATTTTGTTTCTTAAAATTAATAATTGGGTGAAAGTGAGGACATGGGCTTCTTCGTGAACCGGATTGAAAAGCTGAAGTGTATTGGAATTACATATTAAATTTTGTCACTTTTGTTTATGGCTGACTTTTAACTGACAAGAGTCTGCTGCCAACAACAACGAATGACTTAAAGCAAGTAAGTTAAATGGAATGGCACTGACTTAAGCCCTAAACTAAAGTTTGGGCTAAAAGCTAAAACCCGTTAAAACGGGTTGAAAGACTTTCCCAGTAAGCTTTAGCTATTTAGAGCTTTGAGCCGGAAATTTATTTCCAGGCTCTTAAGTAAGTGCCATCCAAGTTAAATGAGAGAGCAGCTTAGGGCTTGATATGTTGTAAAGTACATTTTGTTTCCACAACTGTAGTGTTGTAGATACTATCCATGTACGGGTAGGTGAGCAAGATTGTTCAATCACCAACCATGTTGTCAATCTGCCTCTACTACTTACTCACTCTTAACTGTGTAATGTCCCAGCCTTCTCGTCAGCCAATTGATGCCCATACCCCTGCTGTTCAGCGCATACGTCGGTTGAGCTATGTGCTTGATAATGCGATCGCCATTCCAGGCACACGTTATCGTGTAGGTCTTGACCCCTTACTCGGTCTATTACCGGGAGCTGGTGATTTTGTCGGAGCTGGTCTTTCAGCCTACATTGTTCTGGAAGCTGCACGGCTAGGTATTCCACGCTCCCTGATGGTGCAAATGGTGACGAATATCCTGTTTGAGACAGTGGCAGGTTCTGTACCAGTGGTAGGAGATTTAGTGGATGTAACCTGGAAGGCTAATGCGAAAAACATTGCTTTGCTGGAAGAACACCTAGAGATTCCACGACAAAGACAACGACGAGTAGATTGGTTGTTTCTTGCTCTATTGTTGGGAGTATTGCTGTTGATTGTGATGGCTGTAGCTGCGCTCAGCGTCATGATCCTAAGATGGCTGATAACAGTGATAACAGGCGGATAGCCGATCTACCAACTAACAAGATACCTCTGGCTGCCTCCCCTGCTCCTCCTACTCTTTCCTCAGAGGACTCTCAGCTATGTTCTTCACTGCCAACCTTAAAGCGACCAACAGACATTTGTAATTTCTCGGCTACTTCTACGGTTTGTCGTAAAGAGCTAGAGACTTTACGAGAGGAGTCGGACGTCAGTTTAGAAGTTTCGGCAATCTCTTGAATCAAATCAGTAACGCCTTCAGATATTTGGGTTTGAGCTACAGTTGCATCAGAAATTGATTGTACTAACTCGTCAATCTCACGCGAAACTTCAAAAATCTGCTCTAGACTCTGCTTCGCATCGACAACCTGGTTGGTACTATCAACGACTTGAGTTCTACCTTCTTCCATTGCCTCCACCACTTCTTTTGTACCTAGCTGAATCGTTTCAATCACCTGTTCGATTTCTTTGATTGCGTTAGTTGATTGAGTTGCTAGTGCGCCAACTTGTGCAGCAACCACTCGGAATCCTTCCCCTTCCTCACCTGCACGGTTCGCCTCAATACCAGCGTTTACAGCTAATAAGTTGGTTTGCAAGGCGATTTGCTGAACTAAGGAAACTACCTTGGCAATCTGCTGGGAGGAATCGCTGAGAAGCCTTACCTTGTCAGCCGTTTTTACTACCGTTGTTTGTAAATTCACAATTTTATTTACTGTGCTATCAATAGCGGCTCCACTAGTTTCTGCTGCTGTAGCGGCAGTATGAGCGACGGCAGCAGCTTTGTGGGCATTTTCTGCCACGACTTGAACGGAATACATCATCTGCTCTACAGAGTTCAGGATGTGGGTAACCTCTGAACTCTGCTTGAATGCTGCAAGGGAGAGTTGCTCGACTGCCTGTTGATCTTCTTCAAGTGAGGTGTTGACTTGAGCCGAGGCTTGTTTTACCTGCACCACAATCTCCCGCAGATTCTCAATCAACAGGTTGAAAAAGTCAGCGACTGTACCAAGTTGACTTTCGCTTACATCAGCCCGAACTGTAAGGTCACCTTGAGCTGTTGCTTCAATATCATCAAGGAGAGCAAGTACTTGGTGCTCAAGTGCTTCTTTTTGCTGGCGTTGCTCAAGTGAATTTAACTCTGCAAGTTGACGTGCTTGTTCGACTTGTTTGGAGACTGATTCCGCTTCCTGACGTGCTAATTCTGCTTCCTGACGCGATCGCTCTAGCTGTTCAAGCAGACTTGCATGGTTGAGGGCAAGCCCAATTTGAGCTGCCAATTGCTTTAATAAAGCAGTTTCCTCATACGTCCAGTTTCGAGGGGCAGAGCATTGATGAGCGCACAACAAAGCCACGAGTTCGCCGCCTTGCAAAATTGGCGCAACCATATTGGCTTTGACTTCTAAGCTTTCTAGAATTTCACAATGACACTGTGAGAAGCCTACTTCATAAATGTTATTGCAAACGGAGACACGCTGATTTTTGTACCTGTCAATCGATTCTTTTGTGAGTGGGTCATAAATGACTTGCCCAATCGCTGAACGCCAGCCAAGTACGACTGATTCTGCCGAGACTATCCCAGTGTGTCTATCTTCATAGAAGCGATAGATAACTACACGATCTGTTTGCAAAACCTTTCGGATTTCGTCAACCGCGATGCTGAAGATAGCCTCTGTATTCAAAGATTTATAAATACGGCTGGTAAATTCTGCAAGTACCAAGGAACGCTCAGCTTGGGCTTTTTGGAATTGGCTCTGTTGTGCAAGAAATTTTTCAGAGGCAACGATACTCTCTGCCATTTCATTAAACGTTTGGGCTAGTTGTCCAAGTTCATCGTTGCACAGCGCTTCTGCACGGACTTGGCGATCGCCATTCGCAAATTCCTGAGTTGCTTGCTGTAGTTTTTTGATCGGTTGAGCAATTGTCTTACTCAGCAACTTCACTAAGAGTATTTCTGCTACTAATGCCAAGGTAGCAATAACTACCTGTAGCAATAAACTTTTTTGGATCAGTGCATTAAGGGCAATTTCTGGAGTTCCTCTCACCAAAATACCAACAGGCTCACCCTTAAAATCAAGCAAGGCTTTGGCAGCCATCGTATAGGTTTGTTCTCCCGGTTGATGAACTCGTCTTGTGACTACCTGTCCGGAATCCGCTACAGCTTGCTTTAGCAGTGTAGCGTCGTGCAAGGGGTGATTGACTTGTACTTGTGTAGAGTTATTTTTCTTTTTTTGGTCTAAAGAGGTGGCTAGGACAAATTCCCCCGTCGGTTTACGCAGATAAATGCCACTGTAGCCGCTACCGAAAGCCTTTAATGATTCCTCGACAATTGGCAACTTGTTGTTCACAATATCTCCGGAAACCAAAGCCCCAATAACAGTGCCATTCGCTGGTTCTTTTATGGGCGTAACTGTGTAACGAATGAGTGCATCTTGTTTCACAAAACCTTGAGGTAAGGCTGGCGACTCTTTAGCTAAGTCATTCCAACTGACAAGACCACTTGCTTTAATTTGCTCTGGGTTCTTGAAAATTTGACTGACTAAATTATTAGGATCGAACGTTTCGCCTGTTCTATTATCATTAGCATTAACAATAATACGTTTATCCTTGCCAACTAGAGTGGCATATTCAATATTACGAGCCTTAATCTCATTCTGAAGAATCTGTTTGACTTGTTCTTGTATCGCTGGTGTCAGGGATTTGCCTTCAGTATTGTAAGTTGCAGCAGCAACAATAGCCGGATTATCAGATTGACCCCGAAAGCCAAAGCCCATTTGGTTGACTTTGATGTTGTAATTAATTTCAGTAACCGCTAGTTCTGCTTTCGCTTGGTTAACTAACTGAGTGCGTCCTGCTGTTATGACTATCACAGATCCTACACCCACAAGTCCAAAGATAGAAATAAATTGGGAGGTATACGATCTAGTAATTTGCTTACTCTGAATCGGTAATTTGTAATACCATTGCAAGGGTGAGAATCGACGGTTCTTGGGACGAGGCATATAAGGTTGACTAATTGACTGTTCCTTTAGCAATTCGAGTCCGAGCATTGAGTAAGTTCCTAAGACTAATTAATGAATTGATAATAGCTCCCACTACAATGGAAGCGCTTAATCCTAATTGAATAAGCGATCGCTCCTCCTAGCTCTTGATTTGAATCGTAGATTTCCCAAGACTCTAACCTCGGAAAATCCCCAGAGCGTCGAATTTATTGCCTTTGAACTTTAATGGAGTAATGGTCAGAATTACCTACCTCTTTACTGACCCTAAAGTTTTGCCGACTTAAGTAACAATTACCTTGAACAATGGGGAGATGCACTCAAGTTATACTGCAAGTATTTGTCGGTTTACTCGATATCAAATTTTAGGTCACTCCTACTATATCTGAGTTATATCGAGTGCGGTGACATTACAGTTCTTTTATAAAGGACTAGTAATTAACCGACTGGATACCAGAAATTTCACCTTGATGCCCCAATCCCTATTTAAAAGGGAACTAAAAAAACTCCAAGGAATGAAAAAAATATTTTTTCCTCAGCATCTTCTACAGTAGCTCAATATTTATAAAGATTAATTAGGTAAAATAGCTGGATAACCTACGCATAAAAGCTTAGAAGCCGCAATTTAATTTAAGTTTTGCTTTAAAATTATTCTTGGCTTCATTAACCTAAAAATTACGTAAATTCTAATTGAAAGTAGAATAATTCTTACAATCAAAAAAGTAAATATTCGTTTTAAAAAGATAATAGAGAAGGGTATCAGGATTACAACAAAAGCGATCGCATGCTAATTTCTGGCAGTACTTGGCAAGCTTGTCTTGACGGTTGCGAGAGAAGCCGGACGATAAAATGAAAGGTCTTGTCCTCTTTTGAATCGTTCTATGACTGGCATCTATCCGGCAGCAACACAGCTTGAACGCCATCGGCAGCAATTTCCGGCATTAGCCAACAAAGCTTATTTTAATTTTGGAGGTCAAGGCACATTGCCACAAGCCTCGCTGGAGGCAATCCAACAAGCCTATACCTATATCCAGCACAATGGACCCTTTTCAGTAGGGGTCAATGCTTGGATTATGGAGGAAGGGAACAAAACGCGACAAGCGATCGCATCAGAATTTGGCGCACCTGTAGAAACGATTACGCTTACTGAAGATGTCACAGTCGGCTGCAATATTCCCATGTGGGGAATTGATTGGCAAGCAGGTGACCATATACTTCTCACCGATTGTGAACATCCCGGCGTTGTTGCCACGGCTCAAGAAATTGCACGTCGGTTTAAGGTAGAAGTCTCTACCTGCCCAATCATGGAAACCCTGAATGAGGGAAACCCGACAGAGGTTATTGCTCAACACCTACAACCTCGCACAAGGTTAGTGATACTGAGTCATTTGCTTTGGAATACAGGTCAAGTCTTACCAGTTACCGAGATTGTTGAAGTTTGTCGCAACTATTCTGCGAGTACCCAATTAATCAGAGTTCTAGTTGATGCCGCACAGTCAGCGGGTTCCCTACCCTTGAATTTGACAGAACTAGGAGCAGACTTTTATGCCTTTACAGGTCACAAGTGGTTGTGCGGGCCAGAGGGCATTGGTGGTTTATATGTACGACCGGATGCCTTGGAAAGCATTAGCCCCACGTTTAGTGGTTGGCGGGGAATTGTTATAGATGAAGTAGGTAAACCCGTAGGCTGGAAGCCGGATGCACGGCGGTTTGAAGTCGCAACCTCAGCTTACCCACTGTATGCAGGACTACGAGAAGCGATCGCAACTCATCAGCAATGGGGAACACCTCAAGAACGTTACGAGCAAATTTGCAAAAGAAGTGAGTACCTCTGGCAGCGCTTATCTGAGTTAGATAACGTTCGCACTCTTGCTACATCACCCCCAAAAGCGGGTTTGGTTTCCTTTGTCTTAACCAATGGACACTCCCACAAACAACTGGTAAATTCTCTCGAACAGCAGGGTTTCATGCTCCGAACTATCCTTGACCCGGATTGTGTTCGCGCTTGTGTCCACTACTTTACCCAACCCGCAGAGATTGACCAGTTAATTGAGGCGATTAGGTTAGAGGCTAGGGACTAAGGCGTGTTGTCTTGCCTTCCCCGTTAAATTCAGATCCCCCTAAATCCCCCTTAAAAAGGGGGGACTTTGACTGAATTCTCCCCCCTTTTTAAGCTATGCATTAGTCGCATCTTTCTTAACAAAGGAAGACTTGACACAAGTAGAAGAAGTAGTGGAGACTAGCATCCAAGTTTGTGCAATGTCGTGCAGTCGTCGCAGACCTTGCCAAATCGTCTTTACCCCAGGTTCACCATCATGTTTGCGTCCTAAAAACCCACCAAGTTGGGAAATCCAACGCACACAGGTGTGTAAGCTGGGGGGGAATGGGGGTGGCTGTGGAGTTTTATGAATAGTGCAGTAGAGCGCTTGCCACTCATGGGTGGCTAGTACGGTGTCAGCAGGGAGGTCTGGGTGATAACGCGCCAGATAGGTAATCCATAACAACCGCCAAGCGACAATCGTGTAAGTAGCCAAAGCCCTGTTTAGGCGTTCGCCAGTCTCCAGTTGCAGTTGTTCGAGGCGACAACCGCTCTTGAGGACATAGTGATAGCGCTCAATCAGCCAACGATAACTGTACCAACGCAAGACTTGAACCACATCCTCGAAACAGGTAACAGGCAGAGTGGTCAACAACAACCAACTGACTGGTTTCACTCCAGGGGGCGGGTTTTCTTCGACAGCCAGAATCACCTGTAAGCTCACAGGTTCCAGATGCTCAGGCGGTGGATGTTGTTGCGGCGGTTGCAACTCCAGGGTGGTCGTTCGGAGGGTGAGGGTGGCACAGCGAGCTTCACGTTCTGGATGACGTCTGAGTTCTAAACTTAACTAACCACAAGCAGGCGTTTGCTCAATCACTTGATGCAAGCGCTCGATTTGTTCCGCTTGAGCATCACGCTTGACACGACGGTTGTGAGTGGCACGAATGAGCAATTGTGAGCTGGGGTGACGCGGTAGCACCAATAAGTCATAGATGTCAGCTTCCCGGTCAGCTACCGTTACCACAACGGTTTCGTGTGGAATCAAATTCTGGGTGGCATCTAAAGCGGTTAACCAACGCTGGCTCTCTTTTTCCTGGGTGGGTTTTTTGTGTCGCTGATATTTTTTACCGAGTTCGGCGGGGTCTCTCGCCCAGACTTGTTGATGTAATACGCCTAAAGGAACTCCGTTGGCACTACTACAGAACACGGAGTGGAGTTTTAACCCTCGTGAACTAGTATTGTCCAAGTAACCCATGCCTCTCTTACTGGGATGATGGGTGAAGTTCAGTTCTGTAGTGTCCTGAATCGCAATCACGGTGGAGTGCTGTTTGACTCGTTCTACTGTGCTGCGTTGGTGGGCTTGGCGGATGGCTTCAGCTTTGATGCGTGGAGAACTCCAAAAGTCATAAGCGGCTTGGGTTGCGGCTAAGTCTCCCGAGGCTTGCGGCACACTGGCATTCGGTTGGGCTGCCAAGTCTTCCACAAGCCGAACTAGTCGTTTGTTCCGGCGTGCATCGCCCAAGTCAGCAAATTGTAGTTCGCTATCTGCCCATCCTTTCATTGTTGCTCCTGTTTCCTCCGATCTTTTTGCCTAGAATACTCATGTCTTGCTCTGTAACTCGTTTGCCGAGTGATGATTTAAGCTTTTGGATGACCAAGCAGCAGCTAAAGTTAAGCAATTTGAAGCTTGGTCTCACAACCCAGACAGCGTAACCGTTGTGGATTGTTAAGAAAGATGCGACTAATGCATAGGGGGGGCAGGGGGGGATCGAAGGGTTTGAAAACACGCCTTAGGATAGACGAACAACTCTAAATTTTGAACCCAATGATGCACAGCTTTATTCCACCCGATCGCTTTTTTCCTTATCTGACTTGGACTGATATTCAAGCAATGCCGGATAAGGAAAATGTGGTGATTATTCAGCCTGTTGGGGCAATTGAGCAACATGGGCCACATTTACCGATTATTGTAGATAGTGCGATCGCAGTTTCTGTCCTTGGCAAGGCTTTAGCGAAGCTCGATTCATCTGTACCAGCTTATGCGTTGCCTCTTTTGTACTATGGGAAATCAAATGAGCATTGGCATTTTCCCGGCACGATTACCTTAAGCGCACAAACGCTTTTGACTGTACTCGTAGAAATGGCTGAAAGCATCTATCGCTCTGGGTTTCGGAAGTTGGTGCTGATGAACGCTCACGGCGGACAGCCTCAAGTGATGGAAATTGCTGCACGGGATATTCATCAGAAGTATGAGGATTTCCTGGTTTTCCCTTTATTTACTTGGCGAGTGCCGCACATTGCTAAGGAGTTACTGTCGCCGAAGGAGTTGGAATTTGGTATCCATGCTGGCGATGCAGAAACTAGCTTATTGCTCTCGATTTTGCCGGAACAGGTGAAGATGGAAAGAGCAGTAGCTGAGTATCCGCACGGCTTACCGGAAGACAGTTTGCTGAGTATGGAAGGTAAATTGCCCTTTGCTTGGGTGACGCGAGACTTAACCCAGAGTGGGGTGTTGGGTGATGCGACAGTGGCGACGAAGGAAAAAGGCGATCGCCTTTTAGAATCTGTCTCTGATGGTTGGGTACAGGCGATTCAAGATATTTACAAATTCCGTCAGCCTCAAGCCTATAAATCTCAGTGATTTAGCGGATTTGGGAGAGAGTGCTATTCGCACAAAATGGGAATAACCTTCCCTGGATATCAAAGAATATGCCTGACACAGAACTAGATATAACGTCTCTGCTTGCGAGGATTTCACAACTCGAAGAGCGGCAAAATATCGTGTCGAAATATATGGTAGGGCTGAAACGCCAGTTTGACGGAATGACTGAAGCGTTGCAGCAGATAGAACCGTTGAGGGAACAGGTTTCGGAGTTACAACAGCGTTTCGATCAACTGCCGACTTTTAGCAACTGCTTGGACGATGTCCAGACTCCTAACGGTGTAGCTGAATCTGTAAGTGTTGACGATGCCGAGACGGTGAAGCAGTTTTTTGAACGGGTTGAACAGCAACAGCGTCAAGAATTGGTAGCTTCAACAGAATCAGTGGTACATCCTGCTGAAGTTGAAGTGAATGCTGAAACGACTGAAGCTGACAAAGATGAGGAGATTGATGCAGTTGTAGAAGAGCAAAATCCTACAGCTTTCAATGATGAGGAATTTAAGACAGAGAGAATAATGTGGCTGCTCAACAGAATTTATGTAGCTGAGGAAGAGAGTCACGAAACGCCTATCAGTGCTGAAGAATTTCTGGAGAGGTGTAAACAAGGAGAACGGGACTTTACTGAGATTTATCTCGCTGGAGTAAATCTAAGTGGAAAGTCCTTAAATAATGGTCTTAATCTAAGTGGTGCCAATTTGAGAGGAGCTAAACTCTGCGAGGTAAATTTATCTAGCGCGAATCTTAGCGAAGCTAATTTAAGCAAGGCAAAGCTTCATAAGGCAAAGCTGGAGTCAGCAAATCTAGGAAAAGCAAAACTTATACAAACAGACCTTAGTAGTGCTAACTTGGGTTACGCAGACCTGAGTGGAGCTAATTTAAGTAAAGCCAACATAAGTAAAGCAATCCTTTCTAGAGTCAACCTGACTGAGGCTAACCTTAGTAGAGCTAACCTTAGCGGGGCTAACCTATCGCAGCAGGCAAATTTGAAAAGAGCAGACTTTAGTAATGCTAATTTGAGCAATGCAAACCTATTAGGAGCAAATCTAGAAGAGGCAAATCTTCAAGGAATCAATCTCCAGCAAGCGCTTTGCAATGCAGCAACTATCTTCCCCGCAGGTTTTGACCCTGTTGAAGCTGGTGCTTACTTGATTGCTCCTAATGTGTCACTGATAAAGGCAAACCTAGCTAGTGTTGACCTAAGTAATGCCAAAGTAAATCTTAGTGGGGCAAACTTGCAAAGGGCAAACCTAACCAAAGCAAATCTTACTAATGCAAGACTTATTCAGGCAAATCTAAGCGGAGCCAACTTGAGTGAGGCAATACTATCAGGAGAGCTAACGCCAGCAAACCTAAGTAGCGCTAACCTAACGAAAACAACACTAAGTGGGAATTTTACTGCGGTAGACCTGAGTAGTACAAACCTACAAAACACTCAACTGCTTCAGGGAAATTTTAGCGGCGCTAATCTGAGTGGGGTCAATCTGGTTGGAGTGAATCTTCAGTACATGAACCTGAGTGGGGCAATCTTAAGTGGAGCTAATCTCTGTGGGGCTATCCTTGCTGGAGTTAACCTAAGTGGAGCAAATCTTGCTTCAGTAGATCTTCGTGGGGCAAACTTAGAGAGAGCAAACTTAGAAAAAGCAAATCTCAAGGGAGCAAATATAAGTGGAGCTATCTTGACTAATGCAAAGCTTAGTGGCGCAATTATGCCTGATGGCACAACTCACGAGTAGACTTTGCTGATGTTCTGAATTAGCTGAGTATGCAGAAGAGTGATGCTTTCGATAAGCTTCACCAACCTACTTTCGAGCTAAAGTGAAAGCGATACTTGGCACTTCGTCAATTCTTGCCGAGGTCTTCCAATAATTCCAATGTCTGCTGTGGCGTGACTAAAGTATTAGCGCAGAGGATGCCAGAAGCCGCCACAGCCGGAACTCCAATTCCTGGCATAGTGCTGTCACCAACACGGTATAAACCAGAAATCGGTGTTTGAGAACCAGGAAACATCCCTTTACCAGCCGCTATAGCAGGGCCATAGGTTCCTTGATAGCGGCGCAGATAATGGGAATGAGTTAAGGGAGTGCCAATGAGTTCGAGGACAATGCGATCGCGTATGTCTGGAATCACCCGTTCTAGAGCCTTGAATAAAGGTTGCGATCGCGTTTTTTTCTTCTCCTCATACCCCTCATCCCGATGCCAACCTTCGTAGGGTTCCAAGGTGTAAGCATGAACAACATGATGCCCCTCTGGTGCGAGACTCGCATCCCATACAGAAGGAATGGAAATCATACAGGTATTACCAGGTTGTGTAATATCCTTATTCGCATCGTGAACCACCACATGATGCCCTGTTAGATTCTCTAACCCCTCTGCCCGGATACCCAGGTGTAAGTGCATAAAGCTTTCAACGGCTGGTGTTTTTAGAGAAGATTCTCGATAAGACGGGGGTAAGTCTTCTTTGAGTAGCAACGTGTTATAGGTATCCCAAATCGTTGCATTAGAGATAACTACAGGCGCTTTGATAATTTCACCTTGCCGCAACCGGACACCAACAGCTTTACCCGCTTCCACCAGAATTTGCTCGACATGAGCATTCAACCGTAATTCACCACCCCAGCGCTTCAATCCACGCACCAAAGCATCAACAATTGCACCACTTCCCCCCACTGGATACTCAACACCAGCACGAGTACGTTCGCCCAACATGAACGCTACCTCTGGGGCGATTGTGCCATGCGCTTTCAGTCCAGAAAGGAGAAAGCATTCTAAATCAATCAATCGCCGTACCCATGAGTCATGCACCTCTTTGTCCATGACATCACCAACAGAACCCTGGATGACACCCAGTTGCGGCAACATTTTTAACAGCGAGGGAAAATAGCGTCCTAGTAAGACAGAAATAAGCTGCCAATCTGCTCTCAGGGCAATCGTCGGAACATCCCGTAAGGCTTCATAGAGCGGCAACAGGCGTTTTTCAAATCGTTCCAGTTCCCTCGCTCCAGTAGGAGTAATTTCTGCGACAGCTTCCCGGTAGCGTTCGGCGTTGCTGTAAACCGGAAACGTACCTTCTGGAAAATGGTAATGTCCCATGGGGTCATAGGGAACAACTTCGATCGATTCTCCCAGAACGTCTAGCACTTGTCGTAAAGGGTTGAGGCTGGGGCGTTGCTTACCCAAACCACAGTAGAACGAAGGGCCAGAATCAAACTCAAAGCCTCGTCTGTGAAAACTATGAGCGGCACCACCTGCGATCGCATGACTCTCACACACCAGCACAGCTTTCCCATAACGAGCGAGCAAGGCACCTGCCGTTAACCCGCCAATGCCGCTACCAATAACAATCACATCAAGGCTCATATTAAGTGTTGTTGGTTGTTTGTTGTTAGTTGTTTGTTGTTATAGCGGTTGTCTGTTGGATGAGGTACAGCTAAAAGCAGTGAAACTGCGCTACTAGTCAGGAAAACAAAAAAGCTGATAGCTGATAGCTGATAGCTGACTGCTATATCACTCAGGCTTACCAGTTGGCGGAGTTGTCTGGTAGGTTCCTGCACCTTCTGTTCTAGTAGGTCGCCCAATGTCAGTGGGTGGTTGATACTCACTACCTCCCCTAGTCCCTCCCCGACGAGAAGGACTACCAACAGGATTGGGCGAACTTTCTCCCGTAGTTGGTTCTGAGTCAGAGCCAAGTGTAGGGTTTATCGGCAAAAGCGGCAACGATAGCCCCAAAGCACCGACTAAGTTAGCACCAAGTACCTTTGCACCTGTTAATTCTGCCGTACTTAAGTCAACTCCGGCAAGATTTGCTGCACTAAGGTCAGCACCGCTTAGCTTAGTACCGTCCAGATTAACGTTGACTAGATTGGTATATTTCAAATCAGCCTCACTCAAGTTGGTATTGCTGAGATTGGCTCCAACCAGATTGGCACCTGTGAGATTAGCGCGGCTCAAGTTCGTACTGCGGAAATTCACGCCAGCGAGGTTGCTACTCGATAGATTTGCCCCACTGAGATTGGCATTTTCTAAGTTAGCGCCAACTAAATTCGCTCCGAGCAAATCAGCACCCACTAGGTTAGCGTTCTTGAGGTCGGTACCACTCAAGTCACATCTTCGACAAGTATTTGTTGTTTGTAATTGTCTAACGTGGTCAGGGTTTGCCGCCAACGCTGGTGCAGTCAAGCAAACTGATAGGAACAAAGTAGCGAGTGAATAAGGTTTGAGTTTCATCTTTTTTACAGAGAACAATGCCTGTGATGCAGGCTGTTTCGGTTTTGGCGTAGATGTGTCCCTGAGCGAAATTAAGAACTTAAGTGATCGCTTCCAGTCGTACACAAGCGCGATCGCAACTTGCAACATTTAGGAGAAAGTCAGACTAAAAGCATCAGCCATAAACGACAAAACCCTTGCCTTGGCTTTACTTCAGAGCCAAGGCATCTGACTTTTAACTCCAAAGCTATCAAGTATACCAATCGGATGAGTAGTTGCTCGGCCTTCAGAAATGCGTCCCATGACATAAGCAGGTAGACAGAAGTAGTCATTCCTAAATTTTGCTTTCTTTTAGAAAGGATCGCATAGGATTTGGGGGAAGTTGAGATGGCAAAAGAGGTACCAGACCAAGTAGCTTATGCTGCTGGAGGTTTTTTCAGTTTTGCGATTACTTGCATTTTGATGGCTTTTCTAATAGGGGTTGGCATGGGTATCGGCGCTCGGCAGTTTTATTCGACAATATACAGCCCAGATGCGGTTTTGCCACAAGCTAACGAAAATGAATAATAAGTTGATCTAACAGTCAGAAAAGGGCAAAGTTGAAGAAGGCAGAGGGTTCGTTGCCATTCCCTCTGCCTCCTGCCTTATGCCCTATGCCTTTTGCCTTTCTGGCTCAAAGAAAATCCTTTTCTCCTTGCCTTGCGATTTACCTGTAGTCGCTTAATTGGCAAAACTATAGATTTTTTGAGTTGTTAAATTGTTGCAGATCGAGGAAGGTCGCTCAGTTAAGGGGAAGGTTTGCCGATCTAGCTGTACTTGCAAGCTAATGAGTGGGTCAGTACCGGAGGACACAAGAAATTCCATGCGTCCTAGTTGCTGCCATTCACTCAAATTATCCAAAATTTGAGCGATCGCTTGCACGTAGGGATGGCGTTCTGATTTGAACCAATCTGGTGCAGCTAGATGGGCTTGGTCAAAGCCTAAGTGAACAATTAAGGACGGTTTGCTAAATAAAGCGATCGCAACAGGTCTTGCTTCCTCTTGCAATAACAGGTGTTGGCTATGGACTAAATGCCTTAATTTCTCCAAACGCTCGTAACGTTCGGTTATAGGTTGCGGTGCATCTTGCCACTGAATTGCGACGGTAACTAAATACGTCTGCAACAGCATATGACCCAATTTTTGAGCCTTAGTTGCTAAATAAGTTGTGTTGTAGTCGTTTGCTTCAATCAACAGTGGCACGCGATCAATAACTTCAATCCCATAGCCTTTCAAACCAGCTATTTTTCGGGGATTATTTGTAATTAAGCGAATTTTTTTGACACCTAGGTCATTGAGCATTTGTGCTCCCATGCCATAGTCCCGCAGATCAGCTGGAAATCCCAAGCGTTCATTGGCTTCAACGGTATCTAGCCCCATATCCTGTAGCGAATATGCCTTTAACTTGTTGACTAGACCAATTCCTCGCCCTTCTTGTCGCAGATAGACAACGACACCTTGTCCAGCACTTTCAATCATTTTCAGCGCTGCTTGCAACTGCATTCGGCAATCACAGCGCAGCGAACCCAAAGCATCACCCGTTAAGCATTCAGAGTGCATCCGCACCATGACGGCAGTGTCTTCAAACTCAGCCGGGTTTCCCTTGACAATTGCGACATGTTCTGAGCTATCTAAGCTATTGCGATAAGCGTAAATCTGGAAACTACCAAAGTTACTAGGTAATTCGGCGATCGTCTCCCGATAGACAAAGCGATCGTACTTGAGGCGGTAACTAATTAAGTCAGCAATGCTGATAATTTTTAGTTGATGCTCTCTAGCGTACTGAATCAACTGGGGTAAACGCGCCATTGAGCCATCTGGATTTTGGATTTCACAGATGACACCTGCGGGATAGAGTCCGGCTAGCCTGGGGAGATCAACTGCGGCTTCTGTATGACCTGCCCGTTTTAAAACACCTCCCTCTCGTGCCCGGATCGGGAAAATGTGACCAGGACGGCGCAAATCATCCGGTTTTGTTTCTGGATTGATAGTCACCTGGATTGTTCGTGCCCTGTCTTCTGCGGAGATGCCAGTTGTAACACCCAAGTGTGGAGACGCATCAATACTTACCGTAAAGGCAGTCTGGTTACTATCGGTGTTTTTGGTAACCATTAAGGGGAGATCCAGGGCATCAAGGCGATCGCCCATCATGGCTAAACAAATCAGCCCCCGTGCTTCGACCGCCATAAAATTAATCATGTCGGGCGTTGCAAACTGCGCGGCGCAGATTAAGTCCCCTTCATTTTCACGGGATTCGTCATCAACCACCACCAAAGCACGACCTGCTTTCAGGTCTGCCAAAGCCGCATCAATCGAGTCAAATTCAAACGAAACAGTTTGAGACGCTTCCACTGCAAGTGTACGAGTTGAGCAACCCGTAAAGATTTCTAAAGTTTGGTTCTAATTTGATTGTATCCCGTTTGTTTAAGCAAAGGCATTGAGGATGTTGCTCTTGAAAATTCTCGAAAAATTCCTCAAATTTATACCACCAAAGTTCACTTTTGATACTAGAATGCAGCAAATGTTAAACCCTATTCAATCTCAGCTTCTTAGGAAAAAAATATGATGGGTGATTTAAAACGCCTACCCGTAGGAATCATTGGCGCTTCAGGTTATGGTGGCGTACAACTTGTGCGACTGTTGATGGATCACCCTGGAGTGGAAGTGGTTTATTTGGGAGGAGATAGTAGTGCTGGCAAGCCATTTGCTGAACTCTACCCCCACTTAGCCCATCGCGTTGATCTGATAATTGAGCCGATTGATCTCGATGAAATTGCTAGCCGTTGTCAAGCGGTATTTATCTCATTGCCAAATGGTTTAGCCTACCAGATGGCACCAACCCTAATCTCAAAGGGATGCAAGGTTCTCGATCTCTCCGCCGACTATCGGTTCAGTAACCTGGAGACTTATAAAAGCTGGTATGGTGGAGAGCGACAAGACCAGGAAATTGCAGCAACGGCAGTTTATGGATTACCGGAACTATACCGCGATCGCATTACTGACGCTCAGTTAGTGGGTTGCCCTGGTTGCTATGTCACGACGAGTCTACTGGCGCTCGCACCACTTCTCAAGCAAGGCTTAATCATCCCAGAAACAGCAATTATTGACGGAAAATCTGGGACATCAGGTGGAGGACGAGCCGCAAAAACCAATCTTTTACTCTCAGAAGCCGACAACTCCCTAGCGGCATACGGCGTTGCTCATCACCGCCATACCCCAGAAATTGAGCAAATTTGCAGTGATTTAGCAGGGCATGATGTCACGGTACAGTTTACGCCTCACCTAATTCCAATGGTGCGAGGCTTACATGCTACCGTTTATGCAACTATGCGCGATCCAGGACTAGTTAGAGAAGATTTACTAACAATTTATACAGCATTCTACCGAGCCTGTCCGTTCATTAAGGTGCTACCGGGTGGTATCTATCCCCAAACGAAGTGGGCTTGTGGTACCAACCTGTGTTATATCGGCGTTGAAGTCGATCGCCGGACTGATCGAGTAATTGTTATGTCAGTCACTGACAACTTGATAAAAGGTCAAGCAGGACAAGCCATACAGTGTCTGAATGTGATGATGGGTTGGGAAGAAGCTATGGGATTACCGCAGTTGAGTTTTTATCCCTAGATATTCACAGCGAAATCCCACCAGTTCTGAAAGCAGGGGAAGCAGAGGGAGAGTTTTTGCTGGTGGGTTATTTCTACCAATCCTGTCTGGTAACCAACGCAATCCTTACCAACCAATAACTAATAAGTAACAACAAAAAACCCTCAGCGTGAACTGAGGGCAGTCATCAGGGTGCATCTACTGTTTCTTAATCCGGCATCACTCCTGCGGTGTCCGGAAAAATTAAAATCCTAATATCAAATTTCTTCTGGCACTGAGCGATCACTTATCTTACTGTTATCCTCCGGCTCTGGCATTGGATCAAAAACAATCGTGTAGGGGACTGAGGGGACAAGCCTGCCAACCACTTGCACAAGCGACTCCGCATCACTGCGACGACGACAGCGTGCGACAACAAGTCGTTGCAAATTAGGTAAGGGGCGGATAACACACCACGGATGCAGTTTTTCAAAATAAGTCATGAAACTCTCCCTGTAGATTGCTGAATTAAAGCGCGTTGAATGACAGTTTCAAGGCTATGGCGTTCAGTCTTGCCGTTCTCCTTAGAGCAATCACTATCCTCGTTTTGTGGGTGAAGTACCCAACTGCTGATTGGAGCAGGTTGATAGGTCAGCATATAAAAATTGTCATCAGTAACGTAGATGCTCCAAGAGGCTTGCTTCGGGCGCTTGCGAAGATGGTAGCCACGTTTCTTCAGTGCTGTACGAATGGCAGCAACCTCTTGGGCGACACGCAGAGCTTCGGTCGCTTTTGATTTCCTCATACCTGGTTTAATTGAGACTGTCGCCACATTAGTAGAAGATAGCTAGCTAAAAAAGTGACAGGTGAATTTGACATCATGACGTTTATGTGATAGCTAAAATTATGCCTCCTCGGCTTCTTCACTGACCCAAATTGGCACTACATAGTAAATTTCGTAAGTTAAAAGGAATCTCCTCAAAATGTTCTAGGAGAAAGTCCATAAGAGCGAGATGACGCAAATCAGTGCGAGTCGGACGGCGATGGTTGCTACCTTTCATAAACCAGCGTCGAACTGTCGAAATTGAGCGATCGCAAATTGAGGCAAGATGCTCGTAACTCACAAACCATTTGGAATAAAATCTCCTGGGTGCCATTCCCAATTGGCATTGGCTATAGAGTTCAATCAGATTTTGCTCTCGCTGAGTCAGCATCCTAGGATTGTTTCTATCCCGTCGTCCAGGGTTATAGGTTCCGGGGGGTAGACGTAGATGTAGGGATTTGGGGATTTGGGGATGGGCTAATGAGCGTAAAAGCGTTGTAGAACTCTCAGATTTAGGGGGATGTTGTTCAGGAAAGAGAGGTAAGACGAGTTGCTTGCCTTCGAGACTAGGTAAAGAATTCTCTCCTTTGGCAAAGTCAGTGTCGCTACTTGCGATCGCTTCTATATCGTCTTCCCAAGCTGTATCAGTAATAGTCCAAGTTGCACTAGGGGAATCTTTATCCAACCGGATGAGATAGCATATTCCCCAATCACACCGATGTTGGGCGTATGTGTAATAGCGTCCAATTACAATTCCCCAATCTGTATTCTCACTCAGAGCTTGCCACCTAACGCGATCGCCTTCTTTGTAGCTCGGCGTAACGCCATTCGGAAAGTTCACTGGTAGCTCAATTGTTGGTAAAGGAAGTTCTAAATGGCTTGGGTCACACAGCACATCCGAGTCACCGTGGCGGATAGCATTTAAATAACTGGCAATCTGCTTACCTTTCAGGCTACTCATTAACCGTTGGATTAGAGTTGCAGCTAAGCAATCGAGTTCATGCTCATTCAGATTCATCAACGCTGCATCAAAATCTTCATCAACGTAGCTGCTCAAATGTGACAGCAACTGATTGATGCAAAATGTCTCTAAAACTTGCTGTTCGGTTTGAGAGCGATAGCCTTTACAGGTCGCTGAGGCTAACGGTTCCTCCCCTTGCTGCATCGCTAACCTTACCTCCTCTGATGCAGTTTTGTTAACACTCTTTCCGCTTACGGGTTTCACCATGGTTAGAGTCTCCTGATACTGGGGAGTCAGGATAATGCATTCAGACCTTAAGATTTGCTTCAAAAATAACTACTAACCCCCTTTCCCTCGCTTTTTAAGGGGAAATGGGGGTTAAGTTTATCTTCGGTTTATTTACGCTCTGTATTTAACAAAACTTTCAAGCAATTTCGACCAACTGAATATCAAACGTCAAGTCTTCTCCAGCCAGAGGATGATTAGCATCTAACGTCACTTTGGACTCCGTTACCTCTGTAACAAACACTGGGATAGTTTGCCCATTCTCTTGCTGAACTTGTAATTGCTGACCAACTTCGGGTTCCAATTCTGGTGGGATCTGCTGTCTGCTAATCTCCAGAACCATTTCATCACGATGCGGGCCATACGCTTGATCCATCGGAATCTTTTGGGTTTTTGATTCCCCAGGACTCATTCCTAGTACCGCTTCGTCAAAGCCAGGAATGACTTGTCCTCCACTGAGAGTAAATTCTAAAGGCTCACGGTTAACCGAGGAGTCAAATACTGTGCCATCGTCTAATTTGCCTGTGTAGTGAATTTTTACGATATCACCAGGTTTTGCTTGTACCATGCTTATTTCCCTTAAATTTTGTCAACACCTACTAGGTTACCAACTGCCTCCGAAATGGTTACTTCCAATCTGAAAATAGGTGTTAGGTGGTAGGGAACCCCATTCCCCATTCCCGACTTTCAAGATAGGTCTACTGATTATTGACACCAACAGGCTGCTTCGCTCCAGTTTGTAGTAATCCTGTTAACAGCGAGGTAGGACGCTGAGGATGGGGCCAAGCAAAGGCATGGTGGAATGCCGCATCTTGGCAAGCTTGCAACTGTTCAAAACCAATAATGTCGTAAGTGAGTAAGTTTTCATACTCAAATTGCAGACGGACATTGTGCAACCCGGCATTGTCTGTACAGATTGCAATATCTACACCAGCATCAAAACAGCGGTCAAATACTACTTTTAACTGACGGATATCATCGAGAGTGCCTGTTTTTAAGTACGTTGTGGGACAAACTTCTAAACATTGCCCCAGCTCTCGCACTTCTTTTAATAACTCTGGATGCTTTAAGGGAATCTGAATTCCATGACCAATTCGCATCAGGTAAGGGAGGAGTTCCGGGTAACAGCCATCAGTAGTTTCGTAGAGATGACCTGTTGTTTTTAGACCTAGCGATCGCGCATATTTGTACAATCCAACAAACTCATCTAAACGCTCTGCATAATGAGCGTCTCCTCCAGCCAAATCTACTGCACAAACATATTCTTTCGAGCCAGCCGCGAGGTCAACAATTGCCTTGTTTACCTCATACGGTAATCGCGAGTGCATACACAATATTTGGCTGGTTACAATCGGATACTCATTGACTTGGCTTGCTTTACCAACAATCTCCACAATCTGCGCCATCTGGTCAATCCGTTCTGATTGACTCAACTCTTCAGATGTTCGTAGGTATGGGGTGTAACGCAATTCCAAATACGCCATATTTTCAAAAATATGAGCGCCACGAATTAGCCGATAGATGAAATAGGGTAATGTTTCTATTGTTTGAACGCTTTCTACCAGCGTGTGCAATTCTAGATACTCATCCAGAGTATTGCGCGATCGCGTGTAAAATTCCTCAAATTCTGGATATTCTGGAAACCGCTGGGCTAACTCAGGGTTTTGGCGATGGAAGTACCGCCAGAGAATCCGAGGAACGACTGAACCTCCCAAATGGCGGTGTAAATCAGCGTATAAAGTCACAATAAATTCTCCAAATAAGTTTAGGTTTGTTAAAGGTATGCTGTTGTCGGCAATTGATTAGATAAGAATAGGGGAGACAAGTTGTTCTGTGGCTCCATAAGTGTCAATGTAATTGAGTCGTGCATCGACTAAGTAAAAGCCGATACGCTCATAAATGGCTTGTGCGATCGCATCACCGGCTGCTAGCCAAACTAGCTCACCTCCTGTCTTAAAATGGTCTTTGATTAACGTGCTGCACAGCGTTGCGGCTACACCCCGGTGCCGTTGCGCGGGTAAGGTGGCAACACCAACAAGTTCACTAATTCCCAACATCGGCAGGGTGAAACCTACGCCAGCAGGTATCCCGTTAATGTAAGCTAGCGCCCCTTGCATCATCCCTTTATGAATCTGCTCTTTCAACTCAGTGATTTCCTGGTTTGTCGGAGCTTGGGCGGTATTATTCAAGCTAAAGCATTGCTTGGGAATCGCCACACAAGCGGACAGAATATCAGGATGAGCGTCAGGGGTAAGCAGTTGGACTTGTACAGCAGAGGCTTGATAAGGGTGAAAGTCAGTTGGTGTACACAGCATCATCGGATGACGTGCCTCTGTTCTGAGTCCAGCATCCTCCAAAGCGGTTGGGAGTGTAGACCACAGGGATTCGGTAAACTCAAAGCGGAGAATGCGATCGCGTTCCCTAAAAATATGACGCAGTTCGACAAGTGCTTGCGCCACCTCAGCACTAGTTCCCAAAGGCGCAATTGGCACTGCGTAATTTAGCCACGTCAAATCTGTTGTTGGGTTAATCATTGCTTGAAATGACCCAACGATTATGACTTCCCGTTGTTTTGCCGTCACCTGAGTATTCGCCGCTTCAATACGACTTAACAGAGTTTTTAGTGATTCCTCCACACCTCCACCTTTTATCTTCCAAATAACTACTCAGCCATTAGCGACAGATATAAGCCTCCAAACTAATTGTTTAGAAATGCTTTCCGGCTGAACGCTGGTTGACATTGGTTAAACCTAATGCTAATAATTATAGTTTGTGAAAACTTAAACACTATAAAAAAAACCCTTGGCTAACGTCGTTGTAATCGGTGCCCAGTGGGGCGATGAAGGAAAAGGAAAAATCACTGACTTACTAAGTCGCTCAGCAGATGTCGTCGTCCGTTACCAGGGGGGGGTCAATGCAGGGCATACTGTTGTTGTTCAGGGTCAAACCTTCAAACTGCACTTAATTCCCTCTGGAATTCTGTATCCCGATACCGAGTGCATTATTGCCTCTGGCACGGTCATTGACCCACAAGTACTTATTGCTGAACTCGATCAAATCGAAGCGTTAGGCATTTCCACCAAAAACCTACTGATTTCCGAAACGGCTCACGTTACGATGCCTTATCATCGGTTAATTGACCAGGCATCAGAAGAGCGTCGAGGTAGCCATAAGATTGGCACAACAGGTCGTGGCATTGGACCCACGTATGCCGATAAGTCAGAGCGCACTGGGATTCGGATGTTGGATCTGATGGACCCAGACATACTAAGAAAACAACTAAACTGGACAATTAACTACAAAAACGTCATTCTCGAAAAGCTCTACGATTTGCCGCCTTTAGATCCGGCGACCGTGATTGAGCAGTATCTAGAGTATGCCGAACGGCTACGTCCCCATGTTGTTGATTGCTCATTGAAGATTTACGAGGCAATTCAGCGACGGAGTAATATCCTGTTTGAAGGCGCTCAAGGGACGCTGTTAGATTTAGATCATGGTACCTACCCCTATGTGACTTCCTCGAATCCGGTTGCGGGTGGGGCGTGTGTAGGTGCGGGTGTCGGGCCAACCATGATTGATCGAGTGATTGGTGTGGCGAAAGCCTATACAACTCGCGTGGGAGAAGGGCCATTTCCGACAGAACTTGATGGTGAACTCGGAGATTTATTATGCGATCGCGGTGCAGAATTTGGCACAACTACGGGTCGCCGTCGCCGTTGTGGCTGGTTTGATGCCGTCATTGGTCGCTATGCGGTTCGCATCAATGGCATCGACTGTCTAGCAATCACCAAACTAGATGTACTCGATACCCTAGATGAAATCAAAGTCTGTGTTGCCTACGAAATTGAGGGTCAGCACTGCCAGGATTTCCCCAGCAGCGCTCGCCTGTTTGCTCGATGCAAACCGATCTATAAAACTCTGCGTGGTTGGAAACAATCAACAGATCATTGTCGGTCTTTAGAAGACTTACCCACAGAAGCGCTGAATTATCTCAAATTCTTGGCAGAGTTGATGGCTGTTCCAATTGCGCTCGTCTCCCTAGGTGCTAGCCGAGATCAAACCATTATCGTGGAAGACCCAATCCACGGACCCAAGCGGGCACTGTTACACGCCAACGGCACACCAGTAACATCAGGAGTCTAGGATTGAGATTTTAGATTTGAGATGTTGGATTTGAGTCCAACCAATCATCTTGGGTATCAGCAATCTAAAATCAAAGATCGGGAGATAGCCCTCTTCGCGCCCGCTAAGGGCTATCGCTAAAACTTGAAAACCTATACAAGCTACTGAAATGGAAGTTACAGTTGAATGTCAAAAGCGACCAGAAGGCAGCAAACCCAAAGCGCTGCGTCGGTCTGGTCTAATCCCTACTGTCCTCTACGGTCATAAAGGTACAGAATCTATTGCCCTGACCATAGGCGCTAAAGACGCAGAAACTTTACTTAAAAAAGCCACTATCAATAACACCCTGGTTCAGGTCAAAATTCCTGACCTTCCCTGGAGTGGTAAAGCCCTAATCCGGGAAGTGCAGACTCATCCCTGGAAGAGAAGTTCAATCTACCACCTCAGCTTTTTCTCCGTAGCCGCTCAAGAAAGCCTTGAGGTAGCGGTGCCATTGCACTTTGTCGGAGAAGCGGCAGGTGTTAAAGAAGGAGGAGTCCTCGACCCCGTATTTACGGAACTTCAGGTACAATGTGCGCCTGAGAACATCCCAGAGTCAATTGAGATTGATGTTTCTAATCTACAGGCTGGGGATAGTTTGCGTGTCCAAGACCTTGTTTTGCCACAGGGAGTCACGGCACTGAGTGAACCGGAGAATACAGTTGTTGCAATTACTGCACCGCTCTCAGTTACCCAGTCAGAGGACGACGAGGTAGAAGCTACGGCAGCCGGAGAAGCTACAGAATCTACCTAAGGTTTGCTCTCATGAGATAGTTAGACCAGGGGCAATTGTCCCTGGCTTTTTTATAGGTATCTTTTGACACAAGTTAGTAACACAAGTTAGTAAGTCTAATTACGGACATTTGCACTGAGATGACTCAAACCGCTCTTCCTGCCTTGATTCAGCGAATGATGCAACCGGGATTTTATCCCCACCCTGTTAAAGAACCAATTGAGCTGAAGCAGACTCACGTTTCCTATGTATTTCTTACAGGTGATTATGCTTACAAAGTTAAAAAACCAGTAAACTTTGGCTTTTTGGATTTCTCCACCTTGGAGGCTCGCAAGCACTTCTGCTTAGAAGAAATCCGGATGAATCAACCAATTGCACCGGAGATTTACCTAGACGTGTTGCCAGTAACGGAAAATGGCGATCGCTTCGAGCTAAATGGGGCAGGTCAGCCAGTAGAATATGTGCTAAAAATGCGGGAGTTTCCCCAAGATGACTTGTTTATTTGCCTATTTGAGCAAGGCAAGCTCACGGAAGCTCATATGGAGGAGTTAGGGCGAATTGTTGCTCAATTCCATGCCAAAGCGGAAACAAGCGACTATATCCGCTCGTTCGGTGAAGTCTCCCAAGTCCGTCAGGCAATTGATGAGAATTACGAGCAAACACAAAAATACGTGGGTGGCCCTCAGACTAGCCAGCAGTTTGAAGAAACTCAGCGGGCTACTGATGCTTTCTTTGCCACTAGGTCAGCGCTTTTTGAAAGCCGCATCCAAGATAATCAGATTCGAGAATGTCATGGGGATTTACACCTGAGAAATATTTGCCTATGGCAAGGCGAAATTCGGCTATTTGACCGTATTGAATTTAATGAACCATTCCGCTTTGTCGATGTTATGTACGACATCGGGTTTGCGGTGATGGATTTGGAGGCACGGGGGCGTAAAGACTTAGGGAACGCCTTTTTGAATACATACGTCGAGCAAACTGGCGATTGGGAAGGGCTAAGGGTGCTGCCCTTGTATTTAAGTCGGCAAGCGTATGTGCGAGCCAAGGTGACTTCTTTTTTGTTGGATGACCCTGGTGTGCCAGATGATGTCAAGCAAGAAGCAATGTTAACAGCCGCACAGTATTACCAGTTGGCTTGGGAGTATATGCACTTACCAAGCGTTGATGCTGTCTCTTCTCAACAAGGACGCTTAATTTTGATGTCTGGTTTGTCGGGTTCTGGTAAAACGACAGTAGCGCGATATCTAGCACGACACTTAGGAGCAATTCACATCCGCTCTGATGCAGTACGCAAACACCTTGCTGGGATTCCTTTGGAACAGACAGGAGGCGCGGAACTCTATACAGCAGCGATGAATGAAAAAACATATGATCGCTTGTTAGAGTTGGGCATTAAGCTCGCAAACGATGGATTTTCCGTGATTTTGGATGCGAAGTATGACCGACAGGTGTTCAGAGAAAAAGCGATCGCTGGAGGTCAACACCACCAACTACCAATACAGATTCTTCACTGTATTGCTCCAGAATCCGTCTTACGCGATCGGCTAACAGCACGAACGGATGATGTTTCTGATGCGACAGCTGAGCTACTGACTCAGCAACAAGCCACAGCCGAATTCTTCACGGATACAGAACAACCTCTCGTCACCACATTAGACACGACACAAGACTGGACATCACAGTTAACAGGATGGGCAAGTGTTTCTTAGCCTCCTTGTACCAGTTCACGAAATGCTTGATACAAATAGTTGATAAAGGAAAAGGAGAAGAGGGAAAGGCGAATTTTTCTTTAACCTTATAAGGCTACGATACACAAACCGATGCCTCCTCATCAGGCTAATGCTCATAAATTAGATGCCTCCCAGGTTGATGAAATTGCACAACTGCTGGTTCTTGCATTTGAGAATGGCTCTGGTCTTAGCCAGATTTGCAAGGCAGAAGGTGAAGAACTTCAGCGCCGACTGCACTTCTTGTTTCGGGCTGGACTCGCACTGCAAGCCGCTGCGAACCAACGGGTGTTGAGTGTCACGCAGGATGATCTCGTAACAGGTGTTGCTGTCATGCAGGAACCAGAGAGTTGCTTTCCTCTTTGGCTACAGATTCATTGGTTACTACAAGTAAGCTTTGGTATAAGCCCAGTTGTAGCTTGGCACCTATGGCAAAGCTTGAGGATTTTAGAACGGCACCATCCTCCAGAGCCTCATTACTACCTGATGCTCTTGGGCGTACACCCAAATTTTCAAAAGAAAGGATACGCTCGCGCTCTGCTTGAGGCACTTCATGCACGTTCAGAAGCACATCCTACTTCAATTGGTGTGTATCTCGAAACAGCGAAAGAGCAAAATGTAGCGTTTTACAAATACTTTGAATATCAGCAAATAACGAAAGTTAATATCAATGGGGTGGAAAACTTTATTATGTTCCGTCCAAATTTTAGAGAATAAAAATAAAAGTCTAAAGCTGATTTGAGCTATTCCTACGCTCTAGAAGTTTGAGAGAAAGAACAACAGAAAAAATACCCTATTACTTCTACCTGAGGGAGGAGCGATAACCTGAGCTGACGTGTGCGATCGCTACCAATATCAAGATGCATCAGTGGCACCAATAGATTTTGTCTATTTATTAATGATTGACTAAGTATATTTACTTAGATTAAGCTATAACAGAATGTTAAGGAATTTAAGAAACGCTAATGGCAACTTACAAGGTAAGGTTGGTCAACGAAGCCGAAGGGCTGGACACCACAATTGAAGTTCCCGATGACGAGTATATTCTCGACGCGGCGGAGGAACAAGGCTTTGACTTACCCTATTCCTGTCGGGCAGGTGCTTGCTCAAGCTGCACTGGTAAAATTACTGCGGGTGAGATTGACCAGTCTGATCAGAGCTTCTTGGATGATGACCAAATCAATGATGGGTTTGTGCTGACCTGTGTTGCTTATCCTAAATCTGATTGCACAATTCAAACTAACCAAGAGGATGCACTAGGTTGATGATGTCGATGCATCTGTAGTGATCGCACACTCAATCAATATCCTCTGCATACTCTTTTAGATACAAGAAGCACCTATTTGTGGGTGCTTTCTGTATTGGCTGCTAAGCTTGTCTCAATTCGTATGATCAAAGTCTTTTTACTTTATCCACAAGCGAATCCCAGAAACTTTTAGGAGTTTGTTGAAACGAATCATCATTTGGTAAGGGTTCATTCAAATAGCGGTAATATTTCCAGATATCCCAATAAGGACAACCGGGTTCAATGCGAATGCCTGCCCAATGTAGATATTGCAAAGGTTGATTAACGTTTGGGTCAATGAGTTGATTCCCTTGAATTCGGAAATGTTTGCTGCCTGCCCAACTTCCTGGCGCCCCACCAGGTCTACGAACAATGTTAAATCGGCGTGGTATGTGCTTTAAAACCATGTAATTAATAATTGGCTGGTCTGAAGTTTTTTGAGAGAAGTCAAAGTATTCAGGATAAGCCGCACACTCGGTAAAGGTATCGTATAGAGTTTTCTCAGAGATTAGATTTTTCTTGGAACCCCAAAATCCTCCATTAAAAATATCTTGAATTTCATAGCTACTAAAAACATCGTCTTCAATGACTGGAGATGTGAAAACATTCTTTATTCCACCTGCGTGTTGATAATCGCAGCAGATGAAATCATAGTCATTTAGATAGTTCAGGCTATTGCTTAGCTTCTCAAAAACAACGATATCAGTATCGATATAAATGAATTTATCAAAAACGCCAAACCAGCAAGCTTGTTTCCTAAACTGATTAGGCCTAGCGAAAAAGTTCTCCCCAAAAATTTGGTGTAGCTGATTAGAGAGGCGGTCTATAAATTGTAAATCTGGATAAAGCTGTACCCCATAGCGCTCTTGTAAGATTTTTGCGATCGCTTGATACTTGTCATCATAAGGAATCAGCACTACAGGAATATCAGAATCATGTAACCGAATGCTATTGAGTAATGCGATCGCTTGTTCGATCACCCGGTCATTAGCAGTAATATAGATACCACGGCTCATCCAAAAATCCTCAACGGGTGAATCCTAGTTTTCCTAATGCTTTTGTAAGCAGAGTAGGAGTTTGCTTGTACGATACAGGTTTAGTTGTAAACTTAGGGCGCTTCTCTGGTTCATGCAGATAGCGATAATATAAAAAAAGGTCACGGTAAGGAAAATCAATATTTTCTCCAGCACAAACTCTATTGAATAACTGGGATTTTATTCCGATGTAATGAAGGTACGTTAGTTGCTTTCCTTTGTCGTATAGAGTACGATTTTGTTCTTGAAAGTGGAGTGATGTAACACAGCAGCCAGTTTTTTCATCCGCTGGTAAATGCAAGGCAAAGTTATAAATAGAGAGGTTAGCTCTCATCATCATGTAATTGAGGAGAGTTTGGTCAGGTGCCATTGGATAAAGAACCTCGGCTTCTCCTTCTTTAAGCTTTGAGATTAGCCAATTCTTTCTTTCTTCATCAAATAACCCTTTCTTAGAAGCATAGAAGCCTGAGCAAAAAATTTCTGCTTGCAGACGTTCAATCGGAAATAATTCTGTAAGCTTAGCTGAGGAACAATTATAGACATGAGTGGGGTCAGTATACTGAAAGTCATAGACTACACAGTCGCCTTCCTCCAACTGCATAAATAGAGGTGCAACTTGCCCTAGAAGTAAGGTATCAGCATCCATGTAGAGAAAGAGATCAAAGATACCATCAAAGGCACAGTAGCGTCGGTGAGTGCCGAAACGGTAATACGGTGCATTGCTTATCTGACTCCAACGTTGGCGGGCAGTCGGGTGAGTATCCCAGACACGTTGAGCAAATTCATCCCAGCGCTGTATCGAATCGTCATCGTTGTAAAGATGCACGTTGGGACGATGGGAAATTTCAGCAGCAATTTGTGTTGTGTTGTCATCGTAGGGATAGACACAGACAGGGATTTCTGTCCCTAAAATTGCCTCAATACTATTGAGCAAAGCAACGAGTTGATTGTAAACTTTGTCATTGGCTAAGGTACAAATTCCGTCCATATTTTAAGAGAATTTATCAACAAAATCAGATAGCCAATTGAGGAGGTTAAGTTTGTGGAGGATAATTTCCCTAGCTTCTGCGATCGCAGATTTGGCTTCGTGCCAAGCATCCGGTGTAGCTGTTACCTCCTTTATATAAGATATGCCCTTTTCATCCAAGCTTGGCAAGCACAGAAAGCTACCGGGAGGTAGTAACTGATCAGCGGCACTGCCACCATAATAAATTGGCAAACACCAAGCAAGTAGTGAATCCCATAGCTTCTCGCTCACATACCAACTATTCTCAGCATAGTTTTCGATCGCTAAATTGTAATAATAAGGTGCCATCGCATACCATTTATTACTCAGTTCTCCAGATGTAGTTGCCCAATTTGGCAATTTTCGACCATACAAATCAAATGGGATTTCACTCAATTGCAGTTGTTTTAAAAAATCTAACCGTTGACGATGATTAGCCGTGCGGTTAACCCCTGATGTAATCCAACTTAAAGCCTTCTCTTTCTGAGGAGGATTCATTTCACTCAATTCTCGAAATGAGTTAGCATGATACCAAATTGCAGGCATATAATTTGGCGTAGGAGCAAAGTCATCCGGACCAGAAATATAGCTACAATACTTTTTGGCTTCCTCGTAGTTGGCTTTGTTCTTGCCAACAATCTCTTCTAAAGGTGGTTCTCTTAACAGATAAATAGTTCGTTCTTGAGGTACCCCTCGTAACTTAGAGTGAACGTCTACTAGCCGAACCTGATCGGGTTTTGGCTTTTGTAAACGAGTCAACCATGATTTCTTCCTAGGCAGCTTTTCATAAAAATTAAACTGATACATCAGTAAAAAATCAGGCTTAGGAGCGTTTGCCAGCATTTGTATATTGCCCCAAACTCCAAAAGGATGTGGCGTTTGTTGCCATAGCCAATCGCTTTGTGTCAAGCCTGAGTATCCAGTAATCATCCCAACAGTTTTTCTACTCATCGCCTAGCTAACCATTAACTAACAAAGTAGAGGTGGATGCATTGCCTCTTCTACGTGGCTTAGAATCAAGGGCGATCGCTTTTCTTCACGTATCGCTGAATCTTTAATACGTTGCCTAGGCGCTAGGTTAGCATGACACAACAACTGCCAAGCGACTATCACCTCAGCAGGCTTGGCGGATAGTCACTCTTCAGGCTGATGTTGCTTTATTCTGTAGCTGAACTTACAAGCCTTCTTAACTCAACATCCTCTTGTACAGCTTTCCATGTTGGGGACATTCTCATCCGTCAATCTAACTAACGACAGAGCTTAAAGTTTAAGCAAACATTAAAAATAGAAGAACAAGCTTTAAAAATTGGCACAATGAGTGTCTATTTTTCTAGCAAAAGTGATTTTCTCGCCAACGGCTTTGGTTGGTAGCCTGGGTTAGTGTTTTAGAGCAATAGCGGTGTAGATCAGCAGAAAACCCTAGTTTCACTAGTGGGGAGCGTTGATATATATCTTAGTTGCTACATTTGATTAGCCAACAATCTTACTAAGTTGTCTTGTCAATAAGTAAAAACACTGACATACTTAAAAATAAATAAGGGCGATTCATTTTTCCATTTTTGTCTGTATCAAACAGGCAGTTTATTAATTTAGAGCAGCTAGAGCTTTTACTACAAAGTGTAAGTTTTTTGGGATTTCGTCTTTTTTAACTCACGAAATAAAAGGTTGTAAAATGCGCGTAACACAAGAAGTTCGCTGCCCTAATTGTGGTAGCTATGCAGAAAGACATTATTGCGTCAAAACTGAAATAACTCAGACGCAGTGCCCAACCTGTGACTACTTAATGATTAACTGCTCTCGCACAGGTAAGGTAGTTGAGGCTTACGCTCCTGGACTCTATGCTCGTCGTTAAATCATAGGATATAGAAGGATTTAGCATCCTTTATAGGCTATATAGCGTTTTCATTTGGGATGATGAAGCCTTCAATGTAAAACCATCCCTCCTTATTTCAACACTCACCGCATGGTTGAGGAGTATATCAAAAAGGTCTACCTGAACCCGTCAATACGCCTAACCTGTGGCGGTTTAAGCTGTTTTGAGTTGTAGAGTATTTGTCGTCGTCGGGTGCGTTACAACGCACCCTACTACTTTTCTTGAGGCTGAGTTCTCTTAAACACTGGCAGCATCTTCAGCTTTTTTCGGTGCTTGAGTGACACCTAGGCGAATTTCTGAGGAGAGAGATGCCATGCTAAACCCGCCAAACCGCTTGAGGATGCTGGTGCGGAGGCGCAAGTTAGGGCTGGCAAACCAAAGGCGTTCCTCAGAATACATCGTTTCGTAGTCTGTAATTAGTGTCAGTGCTCCATCATCACCCATAATGTAGCGACCTGCAACGGGCGCTTTCTCTGCGTAACCCATTTCTCGTAATAGCTGACCTTCGTTAGGCTTGTCAGCGTCGGGAACAGGTACAAGTACCGTGGAACCCTTGTGCTGTTCTTTGTCTTCATCCCATTCCATCGTGCCGTCCCAGGCAACTCTCGCCCCACACAGAGCAAGTTGTGGGTCAATGTTGTACTGTTGACAAAGTTTAATAACCTCTGGAGTATCGGCAGAGAGCATTTCAATCGTGATGTTCGACTTACCATTTTCCGCTTGCTTAAAGGCAAGATGATGGCTGCTACGTTGGGAAAACCATTTGCCAGCACTCTGCTCGAAAAACTCTTTAATATCCATGAACGTAGATGAAGGGGTAGAAGGGTACTAAGGCTTTGTGAGTTTACTGTTTAGATCTTAAGCGATCGCTTTATCCTTGAAGGACACTGCTCCCAAGATGCGATCGCTTTATGCCTGGTTCGAGGCTTCTTCCAAACGCTTTAGCGAAATGGATGCCGATTCGGAAACTTGGCGATGGTTGTCTTTTTCCAAAAATTTTAATGCCGAAATGCTTTTACTGCTCTTGAGCTGACCAAGTGCTTCGGCTAAGCGTTGACGGATTAGCCAATCGTCTGACTGAGCGAAGCGTAGGATATCATCAACAGATTCTATCGCTTTAATTTCACCCAAAGCTGCGATTGCTGCTTGTTGCAGAACGACTTCATTGCTATTCAAAGCTTGGGTAAGAACTTCACGAGCGCGAGGGTCTTTAATATTGCCTAATGATACTGCTGCACTGAAACGTACTAACCATTCTGTGTCTTCATAGAAAGCCCGAACCAGAGGTTCAAACGCTCTACCGTCACCTAAATAGCCCAAAGCACCTGCTGCATCAGCACGAATCCCATAATCTGGGTCAGTTTCGAGTAATTTCACCAGAATTGGATAACACTCTTCGGTTCCCTTAACCCCCAGAGCAAAGACTGCCATTGAGCGGATTTGTAAATTTTTGTCGTCTAAGACTTTTTTAATCAAAGGTACTGCCTCAACCGCTGACACATCGCGCAGTGAGGCAAGCGCCACCATGCGATCGCGTGAGTTAGGGCTTTCAAGCTGAGTAGAGAGTTGCTCGATGTTGGAACGATCCATGGGCAAATATTAGTGAGTGTAATCTTTCTTAATAATATCGAAGTACCCAACTAGAGTGATAGGGGAAAATCAACCTCTGTGAGTTCGGTGATTACTCAGGTGTGAAACGTTAGAAATTCCATCAGCCTTGCTGTGAAGTTCTAGGATAGAGATCTAAGGTAAATTTTTAATCTATATATGTCCGCTACGCCTTCTATTTCTCCAGTTCAAGCACACCGCAGCAGCAAAAGTCAGAATCCGCCAAGTGTGGCTCAGCCGCTTGAATCACAGTCGCCTTTAGCAACCGCTGTTCCTCCCCTTTTAGGCGCTTCTGAAACTGAGTTAACGCAGTGGGTGCAGGAACAAGGGCAACCCGCGTATCGAGGGCGTCAGCTACATGGATGGATTTATCAGAAAGGAGCGCGATCGCTTTCTGAAATTACCGTATTTCCCAAGCAGTGGCGTGAAGCCCTAAGCGATATTCCAATTGGTCGCTCTCAACTACACCATCGCTCCGAGGCACCGGATGGTACAGTGAAGTACCTCTTACGGTTGGCAGATGGTCAAATTATTGAAACAGTTGGCATTCCTACTGGCAATCGGCTGACGGTTTGTGTCTCTTCCCAAGTTGGTTGTCCAATGGCTTGTGACTTCTGTGCTACTGGTAAAGGGGGATTTACACGCAACCTTGCCCGTCATGAGATTGTCGATCAGGTTTTGACGGTTCAGGAAGACTTTCAAGAGCGTGTCAGCAATGTGGTGTTCATGGGTATGGGAGAACCCTTACTGAATCTGGATGCTGTTTTGGGGGCAGTGAAATCCCTGAATCAGGATGTTGGGATTGGCGTGCGATCGCTTACAATCTCAACCGTTGGCATACCTAATCGTATCCGCCAACTCGCTGAACACAAACTTCAAGTTACCTTAGCTGTCAGCCTCCACGCTTCAAATCAAGCACTGCGAGAAAAACTCATCCCTAGTGCCCGTCGCTATCCTCTAGAGGCGTTATTAGAAGAGTGCCGGGAATATGTACAACTAACGGGTCGTCGAGTAACCTTTGAATACATTGTCCTTGCTGGACTGAATGACCTACCGGAACACGCCATTGAATTAGCCAGACATCTGCGTGGATTTCAGAGTCACGTTAATCTAATTCCTTATAACCCGATTAGCGAAGTCGATTATCAGCGTCCTAGCCCTCGTCGGATTCAAGCCTTCGTTGATGCTTTGGAAAAGCACAAGATTGCTGTCAGCGTGCGGCGTTCTCGCGGACTAGAAAAAGATGCTGCTTGTGGACAACTGCGAGCTTCTAAAGTTACTCTACCGGAGCAGCTTGTTTAGGGGGATTGGGAAATTAACGCCGACTTTGCATAATCAGCCTCACACCCGTACCTGGAGCCAAAGTTACCCCACGCCGTTGGGGACGTTCTGGCTCCTGCTGGGCTAAGGTCAGTTCATAGCGCGACACAATCGTCGCTAGGACTAACTTCATCTCAAATAGTGCCAAGGCTTCACCAATACATCGACGTATCCCACCCCCGAACGGCAAGAACTCATAGGGAGAGAACTGGCGTTGTAAAAACCGCTCTGGTTTAAACTTTTCCGGTTCTGGGTATAAGTCCTGGCGATGATGGGTCAGGTAAATGCAGCCATAGAGTCTTGTACCTGGTTGTAGCTGATAGCCCATCAGTTCGACAGGTTCTTTCACCGCCCTCGGCACTGTTAGCATAGCAACCGGGTAAATCCGCAAGGCTTCATTGCAAACCGCAGTCAGATAAGGTAGACGGACAATCTCCATCACAGAAGGAGCCTCGCCTAAGGAATTCAACTCTTGGAGCAGTTGGCTATGAACGTTGGGTAATTGGTATACCCAATACAGTGCCCAAGCGATCGCTGTTGCTGTAGTTTCGTGTCCCGCCAACAACAGCGTCATCAACTCGTCCCGCAATTGTTCATCTGTCATCGACTCCCCATCCTCATCCCGCGCCTCTAGGAGTAAAGAGAGTATGTCTGAACGAGAAGAGTCATGCTGTTGACGACGCTCACGAATTTCAGCCAGAAGGAGCCGATTGATTTGCTGCTGCTTCCGGAGAAAGGAACCCCAAGGACTCCAAGCCCCTAAATCCTTCTGGAGAGATGGAAAGAAGAGTAAGCCTGATGTATAGGGAGACTTAAATCCATTGGTTAGAGCAACAATGGACTTTTTCAGTTGATGAAAACGTTCTCCTTCGTGAAGACCAAAGACAACATTCAGGATTACCTCCAGGGAGATTTCCTGCATCAGGGTACGGGCAGTAAAGACTTGTCCAGGGGACAACGGCTGCATCACCTTCTCGGTAAGTTCGCAAATGAGCTGTCCGTTGGAGAGCATCCCCTCACCATGGAACGGTGGCATTAGAAGTTTCCGTTCCTTCCGATGGCGATCGCCTTCCAGCACAAACACTGAATGGTCTCCTACGAGGGGTTGCAAAAGCCGATTGGGAGGAGCTGTAAATTGATTGCTGGAAAAAATCTGCTGAAGTGCCTGGGGGTGGCTTACGAATAACAGGCAGGGATGGTTACCAATTACGGGTGCGTTGAAGATGTCACCATACCGTTGCCCAGCAGCATCCATGTAACTCAGAGGATTGGTAGTCCACTGAATCTTCTGCAACCACTGGGGGGATTGAGGTCCATCAGGAAGTTTTTCTTTCAATTGGGACATTGCAGTATTTACCTGGGAGCTAACACACGCCATGCAATGAAAACAGCAAAGGCTAAATAGCCCAACACAGTTACCCAATCCTGCCAGTGATCAGGAAGCATCAAAACGTTGTCATCCACAAGCAACCCTCACATTAGCCATTTCATTACCGTTATTTTAATAGCCAACGTTTTTGTGCTTCAACTACCCCAACTTACTCCGCTTCGCCTGATGGCTTCGCTTCGTTGAAGTTGGGGATTGTATCTTGGCTCCATCTGAGTCCTGAATACCTTAAGCGGTAGTCAGTTTCGATTTGAAAATGAGTATCTAACTGAGCCTATTGAGTCGTTCTCTAGGCGCAAATTACTTGTTCGCAGAACCTGGCTCACTGAGTTGGCGGTGCGCTTCAGCAGTGACCGTATCAGGCAAAACTTTGCTCACGTTGCCTTGAATCTTCGTCATGAGCGAACCTGCGATGATGTGGTCTTTGCCTGCCATCAGTGCCTCAAAACCCTGCTTGGCAACTTCAGCCGGGTCATCCTTCTTGTTCGCACCCACATTGGTGTCGTCCATACCTGCACGGTGGAAGAAGTTGGTATCAGTTGGTCCTGGCATGAGCGCGGTAACGGTTACACCTGTGTCTTTCAATTCGTTGCGTAGTCCCTCTGCGAAAGAGTGTACAAACGCCTTGGAAGCTGCATAGACTGCCTCAAACGGCCCAGGCATGATGGCGGCGATGGACGAAGTGAAGAGAATTCGACCCTTACCGTGTTGAACCATGTCCTTCACGACTCGCTTGGCGAGATGTACAGATGACACGACGTTCAGATTGATGAGATTAAGCTCGTCCTTCAGATCAGTTTCGCGGGCAAAATCACCACCGACCCCGACCCCTGCGTTAATTGCGATCGCATCCACGGGTCGTCCAGATGCTTTAATCTGGTTGTAGAGCGTTTCGACACCGTCATAGGTGGCAAGATCAGCTTGTACTGTCTCAACCTTGGCACCTAGCCCCTCGCAGGATCGAGCCGCTTCGTTAATGCTCGATCCGGTAGCTGTTATTAAAAGATCGAAGCCGTTTTGGGCGAACTGTTTGGCGAGTTCGTAACCAATGCCGTTAGAGGCACCCGTCACGACAGCTAGGGGTCGAGTCAACGAACTGTTCATTACCATCTAAACTCCTACGTAACTGCTCCACACTTGCTTGCCCAAGCTTGCTTCTGTTTGGCTACCAGACAAGTTTGGACTGTGGGCTTTCAACCCCTACAATCCTAGGGAGGCAGCCATTTGTTTACCTCTTTCCAACGACGTATCGCTTGTCTGAGTTGTAAGTAATTTTGGTTGAGAAATGTCTTGATTGCAGGTTGAGCTGAGGTGTTCGTTTAAAACAGGGGGCGCACAACAGGCGATGTGGATGCCATAAGAATGTTTAGAGGTGCTTATCCAACAACTTTTGAAACAAACTGTCAGATGCCCAGAAGGATGTACTTTGAAGATTTTGGACAGCAGCAGGTAGATCGATAAGTTTCATAGTCGCTGCTTGATCTAGAATTCCGAGGATGCCCGTGATGGCAAGCCCTCTTTTTGTCGCAGTGCGCCGTGCCTTCATATCATCTAGCAAGAGTAAATCTGCATTGAGTTCTTGGGCTAGAAGGATGGCTGCACGTTCTCCAGGATCGAGTAGATCGAGAATTGCATCTGAAGGTTGACTGACAGGCTGAATTTTGAGCCAATCGGGTGGTGTTGCAATCCAAGTTTGGACAGGTGAGGGGGCAGATGTATCGGAAAGTTCGCTGTAGACTGCCTGGGGAATAATGATTGCACCGAACAGTTCGGGTAAAAGGTTGATGTGACCAATCAGGATTAGGTAGTTGATTGGGGAGGTATTGGAGACAATAATCATTCCTTGGCTAAAACATTGCGAATTGCTTGTGCATCTTGCTCCAAGTCGTCTTCAGTATAGGGTAAGTAGGCTTTTTCACGCTTGAGGAATTCATAGGTTTCCCAACGAGATGAGAAGTTGAGCATTCGGCGGACTTGGGCGGCTCCAATGCGTCCTTGACGATAGTTATCAGCCGCAATGAGTTCCAAAATTCGGCGGGAGATGTTGGCAGGTTGCAGTTGCAGTTGATTGGCGATCTCATCGGGGAGTTCGATCATGATTTGCATAAATTATTCTCCTTGGTCAGTTTCAGCACTCAAGCTGTCGAGATAGGTAATAGCGGCTTTAGCCATGAGGCTGTCTTCGAGGTAATGTTTAGCGACTTCAGCAAGGGTGGCTTTGGTGGCTTTAAGATGACTTTCGGGGTTGAGGAGTTGGCGCTTTAAAAGTTGTAGTTGTTTCCGGATTGTTTGCCATCGACTCGGATTCGTCTGTTGGATTTCGCGAAATTCGACATTAATGATTTCAGCAGCTTCGACTTCGGTGATTGGTTGGTAGGTTTGCTGAAGTTGATTCACCAATTGGCGAAGTTCGGGAATTTGTTGTTTCAGAGCTTCATTGTTTGCATAATTGTGGGTGTGAGTATGAGTGCCTTTTTCAAAGTAGTTTTTAGTATTAATGATGCGCTTGGGTACTTCTGACACTTTTTTGATCTCCTGGGTAAGGGTGTCTAGTTTATCGTGTAAAAAATCTTCTGCCCTCCTCTTTCCGTCTTCCGTTCTCTGAGGAGGCGGCAACTGGGCGATGTCGTAGTTGTAGAACAGGCAGCGTGATTGGATAGCAGTGATCGCAGCGGCAATATTATCATTTGGAAATTTGACTTGTAGTTGGAAAAGTTTAGGTAGTGCCTTAGAATTTCCAATCTTCTCTAATGCCTCAACAATTATGGCTCGCTCTTTGAAGCTTTCATTCTCCAACGGACTCAATAGCCCTGAAATTGCGGTCTCAGTTCCTAATGCTGCTAAGTCATATGCTGCACCATTTTTAGAAAGAGGGTCTGCTTCCTCCAATGCCTTTACCAAAACGGAGATCGCTTCTTCTCTGCCTAATCGGGCTAGTACACGAGCTGCATGAAAACGTACCTCAATGTTCTGGTTCTCATGTCCAAGAATCGGTAACAGTTTTGATGCTACTTCCCTACTATCAACCTTCTCCAGTACAGAAATTGCCTGAATACAAACAAACGAATCTTGATTGATTAGGCTTCTACAAAGCAGTGGTATTAAGGTTGCACTGAATATCTCTGATTTTCGCTGAATTCTATTTAATGCAGAAGCTGCGCCAGAATAAATATGCCTATCTTGATGTTCTAAAGCTTTCATCAATACTGGAATTGCTGCCTCAACCTCTAGTTGATCCCATATAAAAAACATACTTGAAGGAAATGGATCATCTAGGGTCTTGATGAGCGCTGACGTTCCTACTTCACTACCTAATCGTGATAGAGCGATGGCAATTTCTAATGAACCATAACAGTCCAAACATTCCAGTTTTTTACAATCTGAGCTTTCTAAAGCCTTGATCAGGGCTGGAACCGCTTTTGCATTGCCGATTAGTCCTAACGCTCTAGCAGCACTCCCACGAATACTCAAATTTGAATGCTCTAAAGTTCGCTCTAACTCTGGAATCGCTGCTTCGCCACCAATTTGCCCCAATTCTTCAGTAGCACTTAAGCGAACAGAAAAGTCTCCATCATTTTTCAAAGTTTGGATTAAGTCTGGAATCGCTGCTTCACTATGGATCTGACCTAGCGCTCTAGTTGCATTCAAACGAACGTGTCTGTCTGTGTCCGCTAGAGCTTCTACCAGATTTGAAACTGCTACTTCATCTCCGATTTTCCCTAGTGCAAGAGCAACACTACCACGAACCGTAGAATCTTCATCCTTCTCTAAAATATCTAACAAGATTGGAATTGCTGACTTATTACCTAGTTGTCCTAAAATTTCTATTACGCTTCTGCGAATATAACAATTATCATCTGTTGTTAGAATATCGAACATTGCTTTAGTTACTGCATCGCTACCAATCTGCCCTAAAGCCTTAATTACGCTCTCTTTGACTTCAACAGTATTTCTATTTAGAGCTTTTAGTAGTATGGGAATAGCCGCATCATTACCAATTCTGCCTAACGCTTCAATAGCCTTTTGACGAACAGAAGATTTTGGATGTTTTTCTATAGCTTCAAATAAAGCCCAGACAGCTCTCTCACTATTTAACAGTTCCAAGGCAGAGATTGCTTTACCACAAATAGTAAATTCAGAGTTTTCCAGAGCATTTGAAAGTGCTGGAATCCCATTTGTATGTCCTAATTTTTCCAATTCATAAGCTGCCCTTAGATAAACATCCCAATCTTTCTGTTGTTCTAGGGCTTTCAATAGTGCTGAAATCGCTGCTTTGCTACCTATTGCTCCTAATGCGGAAACTGCTGCTAAACGGACAAAATAAGCTGTATCATCCAAGGCTTTCTTTAGTCCAGGAACTACAGTTTCGCTGCCAATTTTTCCTAGTGCAGTAACTGTAGCCCAGCGAACAGTGAAAACTGGATCATCGTCTAAGGCTTTCAGGAGTGCTGGAACTGCCGTTTCATTGCCGATTTCCCCCAAAGCTTCTGCTGCCTTCTCACGAACATTAGGTGCTTGATCTTTTAGAAGTAGAAGATCGAGTAGTGTGGCGATCGCATATTCAGAACGAGTGATACCTAGAAGCTCTCCTTTAAGTAAGGGAGGTGGGTTTAAGCTAGTAATGAGTTCAATGGTTTGTGGCTGGCATACTGGTTTGACCTGCCCTGCCAACCTTGCACCCAAATACGAATCTACTTTTAGCGCCAGATCTATTAGCTGTTGTGCCAGATTTTCAGTTATTTCTGGCAGCCCAAGCATAATGGCGATCGGCTCTGTCCACTTCAAGTAGTTGAGATAATGACACTTCAGTTTCGTCTCACCTTCGTCATCCCTCAGAAGTTCAGGTAAATATTGCAGCAAGTATTCCGCCGCATAGTATTCCTGAATTAGTTGATGGTGAAAACTAACTTCCCTATCAGAGACTCTTTCCAAAAGGTGATACTTGAGTAACTCTTCAATCCGGGATGAAGCACCATGAAGATCGCCAAACTTTTCAGCAAGCACTTTTTCTGCTCGGTCGTCAGAGATTACCAAGCCAGTTGCGGTTGCCTCCGGAGAGTTCAGCATTGTGAACGCCAGATGTTTCAACCAAGGATTCCAAGCTTTGCGACGCTCATCTGTAACGGGTGCGTCTTCCTTATATTTTTTGAAAGACGGGAAAAATTGACGGAATGCCTCTCCCAAAGTCTCTACAACAGCGTCTGCCTCCTGAAACAAGTGATACAGCATCCACAAAACAAAGGGCGTGCGGCTTAACTCTCGATTATCTCGGCTCAACAATTGCAACACCTGTTGCGCTTGACCGGGCATACATTCTTGCAAAAAGCGATTGATTTCTGGAGGGCTAGGTGGTTGAACTTCCAGCCTTCTTTTGATGCCCAAATCGCCGCTGCCTAACTCTCGCGTTGTGCAGATGAGTGGTATTTCATCGCACTCCTCACGAAATGCTTTCAGTTGTGTACGAACTGTGTCTGCTGGCATCTCGTTCAAGCCATCCAAAAGCAGAATCAGCCGTTTCTGAAACAATAGTTCTTCAACTTCTGGAATTTTCAGTCGTAGTTGTGGCTTAAGGGCATCTCTAATCAGAGTCAACATCCCTGAAGGATCTTCAGAGCTAGAAAAACGGACGTTGTACCTTTTCAACGGAACCAGCACTGGAATTCGAGGTTCTGCTTTCCCAAGCTCTTCTTTTGCAAAACTAACCAAACAACGCAAAAGGGCGGTTGATTTGCCGACACCTGGCGAACCTACCAGCAAAATATGCTCAGATTCGATGTAATTCTGGATTCCTTTGAGTATTGGCAGTGAGACTATCTGCGGCTTCTCCCCTGGCTTCTTCTCCTCAGTTTGCACCATCTGCTCAAATGAGAAGGTTGCCTGTCGATCCGCGATCATTTCAGTCAAAGCATCCACAGCCCACCACTTCTCATAGCGGCGGCAGATTTTTTGTAGATAGCGCTGAAACTCGCTAAGGGCAATCATGCGAGAGTGAAGTTATATCCATCTCAAGAGAGTCTTCTCTATGATAGGCAGCTTATTCGGCATGATGCCCAGATGAAATGGGCACTGGGATTGAGGGCTGATAGCCTCTATTTCAGAATCAAGAGATCAGTCAAGTGCGATCGCATTAGTGTACGCTGCTTTTTGAGAGGCAGTACCCATTGAGGAGAAAGTGTCATGACTGCACAAGAAGCAAGAGCAAATGAGCGGGTGCTAGTCACAGGTGCTACAGGAGGCGTTGGGCAACTGACGGTGGCAAAGCTATTAGAGAAAGGTTATCTGGTGCGTGTTCTCACTCGTAGTGCCGAGAAAGCCCAAGCAATGTTTGATAACCAGGTAGAGATTGCCATTGGCGACATCCGCCAACCCGCAACTCTCCCTCCTGCTGTGCAGAACGTTACCCAGATTATTTGTGCTACGGGAACCACAGCCTTTCCTTCCGCAAAATGGGATTTTGACAACGCTGACGAACTGACTGGACTCGGAAGTCTCATCGGCTGGAGCAAGATCTATCTCGACTCACAGTACCGTTTGGAAAAGGCGAGGAATAGTCCTGAGCAAGTCGATGCTCAAGGCGTCAGCAACCTGGTAGCTGCGGCACCCAAAGATTTGAAGCGGTTTGTTTTTGTATCTTCCTGCGGCATTTTACGGAAAGATAAACCACCATTCAGTCTTCTCAATGCCTTTGGTGTACTTGATGCCAAACAGAAAGGTGAGGAAGCAATTATTCGTTCCGGCTTACCCTACACGATTATTCGCCCAGGACGGCTGATTGATGGTCCCTACACGTCCTACGACTTAAACACGTTGTTGAAGGCAAAAACAGGAGGGAAGTTGGATGTGGTCGTGGGAACAGGCGATACTCTATCTGGTGACACTAGCCGGGTTGATGTAGCAGCAGCTTGTGTAGAATGCCTCGGCAACCCAGCTACGCCAGGAAAAGTGTTTGAGCTGGTGAACCAAGGAGCAAGACCATCGGTGATTGACTGGGAATTACTCTTTTCTAGTCTGAGCTAGTAACGAAATTAACTATCACTGACTCTTGTCCAAAGCGCCAACCCACCGCCCCGACCTCTAGCCGCAATACTTTGGTTCTCTACTAAAAAGTAAGTGAAAAATGCCTGCTCTTTCACGCCTTGCTCATAGAATCGGGCTTCCCGATCTTGACCCTTGCGAATATAGCCGTCATACAACTTCAATCCGGACAATGACACCCGCATCCGAGTGAAGTCGAAAGCTAGCATATTCGTCTTCGACCAGAATTGCGTCGGCCCTGTGAGAACCAACTGTAATAATCCAAATGCAACGGAATTTTGAACCGTTCCTTGCTCTTGATTGGACTCTGTTTGCAAGTAGGACAGATGAATCTTGACCCAAGAAGGCAGAAACCGTCCGGCTCCTAGGATAACCCCTGCTCTTTTACGTGATCGCTTTGTCCCCGTAATAAATCCCAATCGCCAAGTACCTAGCAACTGCGGGTAGGTATGGCGCACTCGGCTCTGTTTAGCCGTCTTCTCTGCCTGAATCAGTGCTTCAACCACAGCCTCAGGCGCAGGTAGTTTTGCCGATGGGGTGGTTAAAAATGCGATCGCTTGATCTAGTGCTGGGTCGATTGAGGGTGTCGTCTGAAGTTGGTTGCTGCTCGTCTTATAGTTATCCATCGGACGTTGCCACTGAACCCTTAGAACAAAACTTTGGTTGTGTTCAGTATAAAGGACTGATGAAATGCTCCTCGTTCAGCGAATCAACGAGGGGTTTATAACGTTTCTATCCTCAATGGATACCATGCCTAGCCCTGCCTTCTATCTTTCTACAAGTGTTGGAGGTGAAACCCCTTCGTCAATCAATTGCACCAATCGCTGTCGTAAAGTATCTAAACCTAAGCGTTGAGTCGCTGAAATAAATACAGATTCGGGATACTCTTGCTTAGCTAAAGCTAGGGTTTCACTATTGACCTGATCCACTTTGTTAAAGGCAATCAAAGCTTTCCCCGGAATAGTAGGCATTTCGTCTAACACCTCCATTACTGATCGGATGTGACTTTCCCAAGCTGGATGAGAAAGATCGACAACATGTAGCAAGGCATCCGCCTCTATCACTTCCTCTAGTGTGGCTCGGAACGCATCCATTAGCGGAGGCGGGAGTTCGTGAATAAACCCTACGGTATCTGTAAGAAGAATCGTTCTCCGCTCTTGGGTTTCAGGGTCTGTAATGACCAGCTTTCGTGTTGTTGGGTCGAGGGTCGCAAACAATTGATCGGCTGTATAGACCTCGGCATGAGTTAACACATTCAGTAGGGTGGATTTACCAGCATTGGTGTAACCCACAACAGCAATCGAGGGGACTGCTTGCTGTTGTCGCTGTTGCCGTAAGCGGGAACGATGCGCTTGTAATTGGTTGACTTCCTGCTGGAGTTGAGCGATTCGCCGCTGAAGGGTTCGCCGCTCAGTTTCTAGTCTGGTTTCACCAGGACCTCTGGTGCCAATTCCGCCTCCTAGTCTGGACATTCCTTGACCCCGACCTCTCAACCGAGGCAGCATATATTCCAATTGCGCCAATTCCACTTGCAATTTACCGGCTTGGGATTGAGCGCGTTGAGCGAAGATATCTAGTATTACTTCAGTCCGGTCTACTACAGGAATACCAATCTCGGCTTCTAGGTTGCGAACTTGAGAGGCTGAGATGTCTCGGTCAAAGACAATGAGATTGGCTCCATGCTTATGAGCGCGGAGGGCAATTTCTTCAACCTTTCCCTGACCAACGACTGTCTGAGGATGAGGACGCGATCGCTTTTGTTGCACAATTTCTACGACTTCTCCTCCTGCACTCTCAACTAACCGAGCAAGTTCTTCGAGACTATCTTGAAACCTTTGGGGAGATAGATCCTCAGTCATCAAGCCAACCAAGAGAACGCGATCGCCATCAGACTCACTCTCCTGGAATTGTGATGTTTCAAAGCCGGATTCTTGAAACTCGCTCTCCAATTCATCAACTAAGTCGTCAAAGTCCTTCTCACTTAGCTCATCCAGACTCAAGGGAGACGAAACGATCCAAGGCGTTTCTAAATCGGGTACAAGATGAGCGAGATAAGCTTCCTTAACAGAACCACTGGGTGTGCCGCCTCGTTGTTCACCTCCGTTACCCGCTGGAATTAATACCACTAAAGCGTCTAATCGCTGCCGTGCCATTGCTGTCAGTGCCGCTGCATCTGGTGTATCTCCTTTGAGTTGAGTCGCAACGCAACGAATCCCACTCAAGCGTTGAGCGCTCTGGCGAGGCAGTTCTTGGGGAGGAATTTGAGTCTGACTCGGCGTACCTACCGCAACTCGGATTACCTGTCCGCGTCGATTGATGTAGCTGCACACAGGGTGATGGATTTGCGTGCTGATTGCTGCTAGCGCTTGAGCAAATTCAGGAGTCGTTAGGCGATCGCCTGGTTGCCGCTGCTCGTACAGATGCTCTAGTTGCTTGATGTGGCTCGATTTTAATCCTTTAAGGTTTCCGTAAATAGTCAAGGGTAAGACCAACCAGCAAACTGGTTTCTGAATTCGTTAACTCTATATCTAGCGATCTTTGTGTGTAACTTAAATCTTTCCTTTGGACTAAGTAGGCTGAGCAAACAATTCCTACTAATAAATTGCTTATCTAGCTGGGTTTGTTGGTTAGGTGTAGTGAGTTTTGGAGTAGCTTTGTAGCACTGTATACAGTCTGCTGAAAAAGGCGATCGCATTTCTCTCAATTTTTCTCAGAATCCGGCTGAGATAGCTCTGACTCAGGTTCATCAACCAGTGGTGTGCTAACCTTAGCCGGGGCTTCTTCTTGCTGCTGAACAACTGCCTTAAGCTTGAGGAAAAAGCCTGAAGCATCAGGTGGAGGCGTAAATTGGTGAATTGGTTGTTTGAGTGGTTCACAGCGCGACCAATCGGCATCGTATGCCGGGTTGAAACCCATGGTAGTCAGTTCCTCTGATTGATCATCCAACAGGTCAGGTATCTCCATCTCCTCTTGAGGAGTAATTGTGTCAGTAGGTGGAGTATCCTGTTCTTCTATGGGTGCTAGGTTCTCAACAGTTGGCTCCAGCATCGCGCTCTCATCAATCATGTCCTGAGAACTGGAAGTCACAGGTGGTAGACTAAATTCCTGACTCAGGTCAGTGGTTGCTGAGTTGAATCGCGCGGTCAAGCTTTGGGGAAGCTTGCGAGAAATCAGCCGCTCAAACTCATGGGTAAAGCGACAGATTGGCTGTCCCCGCCGTCCCCAAACTGCTAAGATTTGTTCAACTGAAACCGCTTTGTAGCGTCCCTGATACAGCGCCTCAATCACACCCAGACGCACCCAGCTTGCCTGATAATTTCTCAGCCACAGATTCACTAATTCTTGGGCAGTATAACCCCTTAGCTCAAACTTATAGTGACTGAGCAACGCAACGGCATAGGCAATGGCTGGGTCTACGGCTGATTCCCTCATCTCAAGTTTGGCTTTTGGTTTTTGGCTTTTGGATTGGGGATGAATAGTTCTTGTATACCCACTCCTGGAGTTTTCTTATCATGATTCGCGTGAGGCAAAGATTTAGAACTGAGGTAAGACGCTACATCTAATTTTCTGAAGTATAGTTGGACACTTATGGCTAAGTCTACTAGCAAAGTCGTGATTCCTGTTGCTACCGATGTTGCTGTCAATTGTGGGTTAAGTGGATATATAACTTAGTATTAATACCTTCTCATAAGATGAATATTCTTACCTAATTTAGGTTTGACAAATAGGATTGAATAGGCTTCAAAATAATTGCCAATATTATCTCAACTTGATTGATATAATATTCTACTAAATCAATACAGACGGTGTTTTCATTAAGCGTCAAAAAACGCCAAGCCGTACCACTAGTTACAGCACCATAAATCACGGGAAGATCAATTTCTTTCCGTTGATTAAAAATCTGAGCCGCCACCATTTCTGCTACACATTGCCCCAACCCTCCGATAATATTTTCATTTTTCGCTTCAACAATAGTAATAACAGGCGCACTAATAAAAAACTGCTCCCTAGATGCACTAAGCATAAAATCACAGTATCCTATAAGCCCCTTCTCAATATCTACATTAAAATCCGTGCCAGAGAACAAGCTAATTTGATAATTTAATTGCCGTCTGACCTCAGTTAAAATTGGCGCAATTAAAAACTCAGAACGTGCCTTTTCCGTACCTATTGCAGTTGCTAAAGAAATATACTCCTGTAAAGTAACAGTTAAAATTTCCGATGGCTTAACTGCTTCAATGCCAGCAAACAAATCTTGCGTTTCATCCACCGTTAAACCAAAATCTTCCTTGACTTTAGCCAGAGTAAAATTGCTATAAGCCATCTGTAGAACTCCTTTTTGCTGCCGACCTACTTATAGCAATCAGCAATCAGCAGTCAGCTTTCAGCGGTCAGCTTTGGGTTAAATAGGCTCACTTCTAAGGAACACAAGCTCCCGTTAATGTTCTAACATTCGTGGCTACTGCTATAACAAACCTCAACTTGTTGGTATCGAAACAATATAGGGTGAGTTAATCACGCTAACACGTCCGCTTCTTGCTAAAGCTTGATACACAAAAGCCACTGCCTCAGCGCGTGTCGCTTCCTGCTTGGGTTGCAGGAGTGATAGTTTCGGGTAGTTAACAACTATTCCGGCAGCACTGGCAGCAGCGATCGCCGATTTAGCATAAGCCGGAATCGTATCGCGATCTTCGTAAAATTCCAAGACCTTCGCATCAGCAGTAGGTAGAGAAAGCCCAGTTGCTAAAGAAGTAATTAGCTCCAGTCGCCGTAAATTCTGCTGAGGGTGGAACGTTTGGTCGGGGAATCCAGACAGGAAGCCACCTCGATAGGCACTGGTAATCACTGTTGATGCCCAGAAATTCGCTGGAACATCACTAAATTGAGCCGCAGGGCGTATGGGGTTGGGGTTAAAAATCTTCACGATCATGGCGGCATATTGCGCCCGATTTAGGGGTGCATCGGGCTTGAAGCTGCCATCAACAAAGCCAGTAACGAGGTTTAGGTTAGCCAGACGACGGATAAAATCAGTTGCCCAGTGGTTTTCAATATCAGTAAACGAGGGACTAGTGGGGTCAGGGCTAACAATGTAGGGTGAAGCAATAACGTCTGCGCGTCCTGTTGCGACCAACGCTTGATAAATCAACGCTGCAACTTCAGCACGGGTAATACTAAGCATTGGTTCCAACTGATTGGTTTGAGGAAAATTCACCACCAGTCGTCGTTGCGTTGCTGTAGAAAGTGCCTCTGTGGCGTAGCTGGGAATTTGAGCGCGATCGCTATAGAACTGTAACAAGTTAGGATTCCCCCCCGTTAACCCCAAACCACTAACCAGCGATACTATCGCTTGCACCCGCGTCAGATTTTGCTGAGGGCGAAACGTTTTATCGGGAAATCCGGAAATAAAACCCATCGCGGCGGCTTGGCTGATTGCTGTTGCTGCCCAAAAAGCAGTAGGAACATCGGCAAACATACCTGTACCCGTTCCCTCCTTTCGAGGCAAGTCAAACGTTTTCGCAATTATTGCCGCATACTCTGCCCTGGTAATGCTAGCTTCTGGCCTAAAGCTGCCATCAGGAAAGCCACGAATTAGTCCCCGCGTCACCAATCCCTGAATAAAGCCTGTTGCCCAATGAGTCGCAAGGTCACTAAACTGAGATGGGCCTGTTACAGGAGTTGGTACTTGTGCCACACCCAGCACAACCGACCCAGAAACTCGTGCTGGATTGAGTTGATTTCCCACTGAAACCAACGTCAACGATGTGTCATTTTGTAAATCAACCTGACCGTTATCCCTGATGATGTTGCCTGCTGGGTCTTGAGAACTTCCCAAATCAGGTCTAGCACTCCCTGTAACCACTAAACCGCTAGCCGTATTTTTCTCAATTAGATTGCGGCGCAGTACAGGTCGTGCCTCACGGGAGAGAAAAATCCCTGCGTTGTTACTAACTAGTGTGTTATCTGATATTAGAGGTGCCGCCGAGTCACTAAGCGCAATACCGTAACCCGTTTTCTGGCAAAGATTGCGCCGCACTTCTCCCTTGGCGTTGCGTACCAAGAAAATCCCACTAGAGGCATTTTCGCTAAAGACATTATCCAGAATTAGCGGTTTGCTGGTACCCGTGACAAAAATTCCCTCGCGGCGACTGCGGGTAAAGGTGTTGTTCGCGATTGTCGGTGACGTGGATTCTAGCCAAACGGCTGTCCCTTTTTCTACTGGATTCGTCACCGTTACGCCTCGCAATTGGGCGTTAGAATCCAACCGCATTGTGACATTTTGATTACCAAAACTGGCACTAAGATAGGTTCCACTCCCCGATATCAAAATTCCCTTCCCCTTACTGGGTTCATCTCCCAGCACCATTACCCCAGCCGGGACAACTAAGGGAAAGACTTCTCCCCCAGTTGCACTATACGTTCCAGAGGCTAGTTGAATTGTGGTTCCTGCTTTCGCTAAGGCGAGTGCCCTCGTTAGGGTTTTCAACGGGACTGTAGAGGAGCCAGCGCCGGAATCCTTACCAGTCGCTGGGTTAACGTAAAGAATGGATTGAACCATGATTGGCGATTTTACTAAAACAGTAACAATAGAGACGTCACAAATAAGAAGAAAATGCTGTTTCCATATCTTGATTCAACGGCAACATTTATGATCTCTCTACTATCCCCCAAGATGTAGGAGGGTTGGGGAAATCGATTGTCTTTGAGCAAAAAACCTGATCAAGGTCATTCTTAATGTTGCTTTACCAAGGCTGAAGATTCCTCGTAACCGCACATAACTCTTGGCTTGAGAGCTGTTCAGCTTCATTCGCCTCTTGATTCATGGGCGAGGGGGTACGGCAGACAAGGCAGACCGTAGTCTAGTATTTTTGATAGTCCTATCCTGACCCTAAGCAGATCAAAGCGTAATGAAATCTCAGTAATACCCTGGCTTTTCCTTTAATGCAAGCGATTCAAACCTTTATAGTGAACGACCAGCACCATGATTGAAGTTGAGCATCTCAGCAAAATCTACGGCTCTACCCCAGCGATTCAGGATGTTACCTTTAGCGTTGAGCCAGGGGAAATCTTGGGGTTTCTTGGGCCCAATGGGGCAGGGAAAACAACAACGATGCGGATTTTGGCTGGATATTTACCAGCAAGCAGCGGCAGCGCCCACATTGCTGGTTACGATGTTCATGAAGATTCGATGGCGGTTCGACGCCGGATTGGCTACTTGCCGGAGACACCGCCGCTTTATCCCGAAATGACCGTTGAGGGATTTTTGCACTTTGTCGCCCGAATCAAAGGTGTTCCCGCAGGCGATCGCACTCTCAAGGTAAAATCGGCAATGGAACGCTGCAACCTGACGGATAAGCGTAAAGTCCTCATCCGTAAACTGTCCAAAGGTTTCCGGCAGCGCGTTGGCATTGCTCAGGCAATTGTTCACGACCCACCTGCAATCATTCTTGATGAACCGACTGTGGGGCTTGACCCTCGACAGATTATTGATGTCCGTAACTTAATTAAGAGCCTTGCCGGAGAACATACGATTATCCTCTCGACTCACATCCTGCCAGAAGTGAGTATGACCTGTAGCCGTGTAGCAATTATCAACCGGGGTCGAATTGTCGCTACCAATAGTCCCCAAAACCTACTCGCGCAGTTAGTTGGGGGTTCAGGCTATGAGCTAGAGGTAGATGGCGACGCTGTAGAGTTACAGAAGCTTCTACAAATTTTGCCCGGAGTCTGCATGGTGGAAATCGTTCCTACTGATGATTTACCACTTGATCGTTCCTTAATTCGTATAGTTTCAGCCCCTGGTGCTGAACCGGGACGCGATATTGCCGCTGTCACCATCGGAGCAGGTTTAGGCATACATGAACTGCGGCGCACTCGTGCCACCCTGGAAGATGTCTTCTTGGAACTGACAACCCAAGAACTACCACTTACTCAGACTGATGCAGTGCGGGAGATACAAGACACAGAACAAGACCGGACTTCTTCCACTCCCCAATTCCCACTCCCCAATCCCGAATCCCCGACTGGAGGTGAATCTTAGATGGGTATGATCATTGGCAACATCTTGGCGATTTACCGCAAGGAATTGCAAGGCTATTTTGCCTCCCCCTTGGCTTATATCGTTGCAGGTGTCTTCTGGCTGCTGTCTGGCTTCTTTTTTGTAGCAATTCTTTTGAGTCCAGAAGGGGTAATTAACCAAGTAGCGGCGCAAGACCAAATGGGTGTGCCGACACCACCCGTTGATGTCGCTTATGAATTTTTGCGCTACTTCATGAGCGTTATGGGGTCTTTAGCGTTGTTTGTTTTACCAGTTCTCTCAATGGGGCTTTATGCGGAGGAACGCAAACGTGGGACGTTAGAACTATTGGCAACGTCGCCCCTCACCAACTGGACGGTGGCAGTGGGGAAGTTGTTGGGTGTACTGACATTTTTTACAGCAATGATTGTGCCATTACTTGCTTATGAAGCGATCGCACTTGGTGCGGCTAACCCGCCTGTACCCCCTGCGGTTCCCTTACTCGCTCACCTTGCCTTAATCTTACTCGCTGCTTCAATCCTCTCACTGGGGATGTTTGTTTCCTCCCTCACTGACAGCACAATTTTGTCTGCCATCCTTACCTTCGGACTAGTGTTGTTTCTTTGGATTATTGATTTAGTCGCTAAAAGCATCGGTGGTCCTGTAGGTGCCGCTTTAGGTCATTTATCCTTACTAGAGAATTACAACAACCTTGTACAAGGTGTCTTCGATACTAGCAACCTTGTGGTATTTGCAAGCTACATTATTTTGGGGTTGTTTCTCACTGCCCAGTCTATTGATGCCTTGCGTTTTCAGCGTTCTTGAGAAAGTTGTTAGTTGTTAGTTGCTAGAAGGTTATTGCTCTAACAATTTGCCAATCAATAGCTAATCACGCATCATCTTTCACCTAAAATGAAATCTATCAAAAGTAAGACTTATTTAAGTTATCTGTTTTTGCTCGGACCCGTCCTGAGCATCATGGGCATATCAGCCAGGATTGTCTCTGGCAATTGGTCGCCAGTGGCTTTAGGGTTGCTGATTGCTGGTGCTGTAATTATTGGCTTGTGGCTGCTATTTCTAGGAAGTTTGGCACCCGGTTTTTGGGGACGCCGTTCGACACAAGCTGGGACGAATGCCTTGATCGCGACGTTATCGGTGTTGGTAATTCTGGCATTGGTTAACTTTTTGGCAGTACGCTATCCACTGCGCGTAGACTTAACCGAAAATCAGCTATTTACGCTTTCTCCACTGTCGCAACAGGTGGTGAAAAATTTGCAGCAACCCGTGAAGGTCTGGGTATTTAACCCCAACCCCAACCCTGCTGACCGGGAATTACTGGAAAATTACAGCCGCTATGGCTCAAATTTGCAGTTTGAGTTTGTTGACCCGCAGCTAAAACCTGCGATCGCACAGAAATTTAATGTTCAGTCCGTTGGACAGGTTTATTTGGAATATGGCGCTGAACGGCAGCCCTTGCAAACAGTGAGCGATGCTGAACGCCTTTCAGAAATTAAGCTAACGAATGGTATTGAACGAATCACCAACGCTCGTGCCGACCAGGTTTACTTCCTTCAAGGTCATGGAGAACGCCCTCTAGAACAGGTGGAAGGTGGACTTTCTCAAGCAATGAAGGCTCTAGAAGAGGAAAACTTTACTGTACAACCGCTCAACTTAGCTGAGCGCACAGAAGTTCCTGCTGATGCCTCACTGATTGTCATTGCTGGCCCCAAACGAAAGCTATTTGCACAAGAAGTGCAAGCATTGAAAAATTATCTTTCAAGTGGCGGCAGCTTGCTGGTGATGCTAGACCCAGATGCCGATCCAGGACTGAATAGCATACTGAATGACTGGGGCGTAACGCTAGATGGTGCGATCGCAATTGATGCTTCTGGTCAGGGGCGTGCTGTTGGTCTTGGTCCCGCAACGCCTATCGTGACCAACTATGGAAATCATCCAATTACACAAGCCTTTAATAACGGATTTTCCGTGTATCCACTGGCACAACCTATAGTAACTAAGCCAGTACAGGGTATTGAAGAAACGCCTCTAGTACAGACGAGTGACCAGAGTTGGGCAGAGAGTGACCCCGCCAAGCAACCCTTACAATTTGATGAAGGAAGCGATCGCCCTGGTCCGTTAACGCTTGGTGTGGCATTAAGCCGTAAAGCTCAACCTCCATCGACACCCACACCACAACCTCAACCTTCAGCGAGTCCTGGAGTGTCACCTACGGCTTCTCCCAGCCAATCCCCGACACCCAACACTCAAGCGTCACCAAGCCCTAGCCCATCACCTACGGCTTCTCCTAACCAATCTCCGACACCCAACGCTCAAGCGTCACCCAGTCCTAGCCCATCACCCACCGCTTCTCCAGAAGCGTCACCAGAAGCCTCAGCGTCTCCTAGCGGGCAACCGGACGCCTCACCTTTTTTAGGGAATCAGCAAAAGGCAGATAACAAGCCCTCAGAGTCGCGGCTTGTTGTTTATGGAAACTCAAATTTCGCGACAGATGGTTGGTTTGAGCAACAGCTAAATAGTGATGTCTTTCTCAACTCCATTAGTTGGTTAAGTAAGCGGGATGAGCAAGCTTTGTCCATCCGTCCCAAAGAGCCAAAAAACCGTCGTATAAACTTATCCGAAGTCCAAAGTGGAGCCTTGGGTTGGACAGCACTCTTGCTCATGCCTTTATTCGGGTTAACAACAGCAGCTTTAATGTGGTGGCGACGCCGTTAGAGAGTGAACTATGAAGCTACAACGGACAACTTTAGTTTTGGTCGTCTCAGCCCTGTTATTAGGCGGTTTTGTATATTTCTATGAAATTCAAGGTGCCCCAAAGCGGGAAGCGATTAAGACAACAAAGCAGCCGATCTTTGGGTTTAAAAATGACCAAATTCAAAGTTTGACAATTGATGGTAATCAGGAAACTTTGGAATTTGAGCGAGTCAGTGAACCAGTACCCGGTTGGCAGATGAAAAAACCCAAAGAAGCAGCCGCGAGTGATGCTGCTGTTTCCTTTTTGGTGAACTTGCTCGTAGAGGGAAAAAGCGATCGCTCTTTTCCCGTATCGGCTAACCAGCTTCAGGAGTATGGCTTAGATAAGCCCCAAGCAACTGTAGAAGTAAAGCTCAAAGACCAAAAAACTCATAAGCTCATTTTGGGTAAGCCTGATTTTAATCGCAGTTTCTTATATGCTCAGGTAGACCCACCCTCTGGGGCATCTCAACCCTTGCAAGTGCTTTTAGTACCAGTGGACTTTGAGTATGCTGTCAATCGTCCACTATCAGAATGGGAGAGCAAACCAGAAACCCCTGAACCCTCGCCATCCCCTTCTGCAAGTCCTCAACCCTCAGCGACCTCTGAAAGCCCTACACCAACTCCATCGGCTTCTGTGAGTCCTAGCCCTACGCCATCTCCATCGGCTTCTGTGAGTCCTAGCCCTAAGCCAACCCCATCGGCTTCTGCAAGTCCTAGTACTAAGCCAACCCCATCGGCTTCTGCAAGTCCTAGTCCTAATCCATCACCATCGGCTTCTGCAAGTCCTAGTCCTAATCCATCACCATCGGCTTCTGTGAGTCCCAGTCCTAAGCCATCCCCATCCACTTCTACGAGTCCTAGCCCTAGTCCTAATCCATCACCATCTGCTTCTGGGGATTCCAATCGATGAAAAGATGTTGCCAGGACTAATGAAGTTGAGACGATTGCTTAACCTATCTAGCACAAAAGACTGGTGCAGCAACGTTGTACATCTTGGCAATCAGTTGGTGAATCTCAAGTTGAGCCTCTAACTCGCGAATTTCTGCTTCAAGCCAAAGGATGTTATTCCCCAAGATTTGGCTATCCACTTTACAGAGGTGAGGATTTCTTAACGCTTTTTTATAGGTTCTCAGTTTGGTAGAAAGCCGCGAAATCTGCTGGCTTAATTCTTGTTCTTCAGTTTTTGCCATCTTCAATTCTAGGTAGCGAGTTGGTCTGTTGTATTACCGCATTCTTTTTTCAGTCTCAAAGCCTCAGGAGTGCGATCGCGTTTGCCGAATGTCCAACTTCTGTATAAGTTAGTTTACAAGAACCAAACCTCAGCTAAGATGTTGTTTAGCCGGATGAGATGAGTAGAACATCTACCTCCAAAAGTCGATCTATGGAGTAGCTTGTTGTTTTTTATAAGGTTAAGGGTTAGCTCAAGAAAAACTTATTTAACTACAGCAAAATTAGCGAGAGTAAGTACGTATAAAAGCTGTCATTTCTCGCAATATTTAGCAAGTCTGGGAGTTATAAAACAACTTGGGACTAAATTCTCGGAAGCTTTACAGCAACTTTATGACTTCTTCAAGCATTTGTTTCTATGTTTGAAACTAAGGGGAGTTACCTTGTTTACTCAAGTGTGAAACTGCCCAACTTAAACTGAATTCTTATTAATTGAGGAGTGGTTAAATTATTATGACTACACTTTCTTTCTCAAACTCGGATAATCCAACCCCAGACCAAGCGTCGAATCAGCAAAAGGCACTTTTACAAGGGGAGATTTTGGTAGAAACGCGATCGCATTCAGCTTGGGGTGGTGCTGTTACTGCAAAAATGTACTTACCCATAGCGCGATCGCACGTTTGGCAGCAACTAACCGATTACCCGCGCTGGGTACAATACTTCCCCGATATCACTAAGAGCGAAGTTGTGCGCCGAGGCGAGGTAAAACGTCTATATCAAGTTGCCAAAAAAGCCTTTCTGTTTCTCAGCGTTCAAGTCGAAATTTGCCTGAACGTGTTTGAGGTGCTTGGACAGCACATTCAGTTCCGGCTAGAAAAAGGAACCTTTACCGATTTTACTGCCGACCTGAAACTAGAAGACTGCGGTAATGGTACTGTGCTCACCTACTCCGTGCAAGCAACGCCTAATATTCCAGTCCCAGGAGTTTTCATTCAACAGGCGATGCACATGGAATTGCCAGAAAATATGCGTAAAATGCGGCAAGTTCTGTGTGCGGTTTGAAGAATAGGCAGTTTTGGTTTCGACATCAATTCTTTATTCCTTGTGAGGTCGAACATTTTATCGGTTGTTCCTGATGTACATAAGGAAACCTTATGAGATATATAGGAATAACTGACGGCACTCGGCTTGTTTTTGTAAACAAATGTAACTATTGTTAAAGACAAGGCAAAGATAACTTGCCCTCATATCATTCCCCTTCAATTCACCGCAATCATTCAAACAATGACAACCACACTACAAAGAGAGCGCAGCGCTTCCCAATGGGAACGCTTCTGCTCCTGGGTAACCTCAACTGACAACCGCCTGTATGTAGGCTGGTTCGGCGTGTTGATGATTCCAACACTGCTTGCCGCCACCACCTGCTTCATCATCGCCTTCATCGCGGCTCCTCCAGTAGACATCGATGGTATCCGTGAGCCTGTAGCAGGTTCCTTACTCTACGGAAACAACATCATCTCTGGTGCCGTTGTTCCCTCCTCCAATGCAATCGGCTTACACTTCTACCCCATTTGGGAAGCCGCTAGCTTAGATGAGTGGCTCTACAACGGTGGTCCATACCAGCTCGTAATTTTCCACTTCCTCATCGGCGTATTCTGCTACATGGGACGTGAGTGGGAACTCTCCTACCGTTTAGGGATGCGTCCTTGGATTGCCGTAGCTTACTCTGCACCTGTAGCAGCAGCAACAGCAGTATTCCTCATCTACCCAATCGGACAAGGTTCCTTCTCGGATGGAATGCCTCTGGGTATCTCTGGAACATTCAACTTCATGTTCGTGTTCCAGGCTGAGCACAACATCCTGATGCACCCCTTCCACCAGTTAGGTGTAGCTGGAGTATTCGGTGGTTCACTGTTCAGTGCAATGCACGGTTCACTCGTAACTTCTTCACTGGTACGTGAGACAACCGAAACCGAGTCACAGAACTACGGTTACAAGTTCGGACAAGAAGAAGAGACCTACAACATCGTTGCGGCTCACGGCTACTTCGGTCGTCTCATCTTCCAATACGCTTCATTCAACAACAGCCGCAGCTTGCACTTCTTCCTCGCGGCTTGGCCTGTCATCGGTATCTGGTTCACCGCGTTGGGCATCAGCACAATGGCGTTCAACCTGAACGGTTTCAACTTCAACCAGTCAGTCATCGACTCACAGGGTCGTGTAATTGGCACCTGGGCTGATGTACTCAACCGCGCCAACCTAGGTATGGAAGTAATGCACGAGCGCAATGCTCACAACTTCCCACTTGACTTAGCTGCGGGTGAAGCAACTCCGGTTGCTCTGACGGCTCCAGTTATCAATGGCTAATTCTTAAGAATCTCGCTCAATAAGAAGCGCCTCCTCAGGGGGCGCTTTTTGATCTGGTAGCCGTCTTGGTTATACTTACCTATCAAGTGTGATTAATCACTGTTCGTTGCGATATCTGGCTATAAGACAGCTATTCTCACCCTAATACTTGGTCATCACAAATTGTGGCCAAGTTAAGGGCGAAAACGGTTAAATTTGAAAGTAGTTGACACTTCGATGCTTGAAGGCGATCGCTCTTTCGCAAGTTTTCTGTAGAGACACTTGTATTGAGCCGCGCTAGGGTATATAGATATTTAGAAAATTCAAGCCGCGACGCCAGTTAATTCATTAACCTCCTTCTGGAGAACGTAAACTATGGATTCGATCCTTTCCATCCTTGCCCCAATGATTTTAGTAGTCATTGGCTATAGCGTCGGTTCAACAAAAGTTATCAACGAAGGAAACGAAGCTCTTGTAGAACGAGTGGGTCAATACCACAGAAAGCTCAGGCCCGGTCTGAACTTCATCATTCCTTTCGTTGACAAAGTTGCGGTGGAGGAAACAGTTCGTGAGCAAGTTTTGGACACTCCACCTCAACAGGCGATTACCAAAGACAGTATTCCTGTAGAAGTAGATGCTGTTGTATTTTGGAAAATTAAAGAACTAGAAAAAGCCTTCTACGCCGTTGAAGATCTAGAGAGGGCGATTGAAGATTTGGTTAAAACGACAATGCGCTCAATGATTGGTCAACTGGAACTCGATCAGACTTATTCTTCCAGGGCCGATATCAACCGACATCTGTTACAGGAACTGAATGAAGCAACCGCTAACTGGGGTGTAGAAGTGCTTCGCGTTGAGGTGCAAGAGATTGCACCGCCACAGGAAGTTTTGGAATCCTTGGCGAAGGCACGGGCGGCTGAGAGTGCAAAACAAGCCTCGATTTCTGAGGCAGAAGGTGCAAAACAAGCCTCTATTGCTGAGGCGGAAGGTACGGTGAGGTCGATTGAAATCATCTCAAAGGCTTTACAGGATCAGCCTAATAGTCGGCAAGTTCTACAGTTTCTCGTTACTCAACGCTATGTAGAGGCAAACCAGAAATTAGGTGAAAGTGCCAACTCCAAAGTTGTCTTCATGGACCCGAAGGCTTTGACAGAAGCGATGACGAATTTGATGGATATTCCTGAAGCTGCCGATGGTGGTAGTGTAAGCCACTCGGCTTCGGCTCGTGATCACTAACAGTTGGTTTTGGTTGACCGTTAACAACCCAACCAGTAAATTTCATCCCTGAACGTACATTTGCATTAATTTCCCGATCGCCAGATCGCATCAGCAACGCGGCAGACATCGCGTAGTTCGAGAACATCGTGAACTCGGAGGATGTCTGCTGAACCCGCGATCGCACTACAGCAAGCGGCTGCTGTTCCCCAAACTCTGCTTTTGGGGTCAGGTTGATCGAGAATCCGACCAATGAAACTTTTGCGAGATACTCCCACTAAAATCGGTAGACCCAAGTAACGAAATTTTGGGAGTTGCCGCAATAGTTCTAAATTTTGCTCCAGTGTTTTGGCAAAACCGATGCCCGGATCAATGATCAAATGCGATCGCTCAATTCCCGCCGCTACCGCTGCTGAAATTTGCTGTTTTAGAAACTCGTAGATTTCTCCAACTAAGTCTTCATAGTCCGTCAGTTTTTGCATGGTTTGAGGTGTTCCCCGAATATGCATCAACACCATCGGGACACGCAACTCGGCAATGACGGGTAACATCTCCGGGTCAAACGTACCACCGGAAATATCGTTTACCATATCTGCACCTGCTTTAACCGCCTGCTGGGCTACAGAGGCTCGTGTTGTATCAACAGAAATTGGGACATCTAACACCGAGCGCAGGGCAGATACTACTGGCAGGACTCGATTCAGTTCTTCTTCAAGAGAAATCTGTGCTGCCCCTGGTCGAGTTGATTGACCACCAACGTCGATAATATCTGCCCCATGGTCTACTAAGCGTTGCGCTTGTTCCAAAGCTGCTGTTGGGGCATAGAATTCACCACCATCACTAAAACTATCCGGTGTCACATTTAAGACACCCATGAGATAGGTTCGCTCTCCCCAGTTGAAAGAACGCTCTCGAATTGTGGTTTGTTCTACCTGATAGTCTGTCATTTGTTGTAGCGGTTCTCACTCTTTGTGCGGTACCCAAGAGACCTAACCCCCTAGCCCCCTTCCCTACTAGGGAAGGGGGAACCGGAGTTTTGCTCCCCTCTCCGTATCGGGGAGGGGTCGGGCTGTATCTCACTCGGATGAGAAACGCTATATCTGTTATTTGTAACAACCAACAACCAACAACCAACAACTATTGATAATTGACAATCCGCGCAAAGCTAGCAGGTTCTAGGCTTGCTCCTCCCACCAATGCGCCATCAATTTCTGGTTGAGCCATAATTTCATCGATATTGTTGGGTTTGACAGAGCCGCCATATTGAATCGGAACATCAGGCACCTTGAGCTGACTCCGAATTAGACCAATCACTCGATTGGCTTCTGTTGCCTCGCAAGTATCACCCGTGCCAATTGCCCAAATTGGTTCGTAGGCGATAACGAGATTCTGCTGATCAACCTCCACAAGGTCTTTTTTTAGCTGAGTCGTAATCAGCAATTCTGTATCGCCAGCATCCCGTTGTTGCTTGGTTTCACCGACACAGAGAATTGGAGTTAAACCGTGACGTTGAGCAGCAAGCAGACGCTGGTTAACTGTTTCATCAGTTTCACCAAAGTATTGACGCCGTTCACTGTGACCAACAATGACGTAGCGAACCCCGACCTCAGTTAGCATAGAACCGGAAATTTCTCCAGTGTATGCTCCTTCGTCTTCCCAATGAACATTTTGGGCACCCAACTGTACACGGCTATTATGTAGACTTTTAGACAGAATGCCCAAGGCTGTAAAAGGAGCACATAGCAAAACCTCCCGTTCTTCAGGGGTGTTTTCCAGCTCAGGCATAAATTTTTGTAAAAACTCAGAGGCTTCCCTTTGAGTTTTGAACATTTTCCAGTTACCGGCAATGACTATTTTCCGCACAGCTTAATGAGAGTATCTCCAAACCATAACGCACCCTTTAGTTTAAAGCTTTCGGGGGTGTTTTACTGAGGGCATGGCAAGAGTTTCGAGTTATAACTACGGCATAATAGTAAATTTCGTTTGCTCACTTCGTACAAAAATTGTCGTTTTTGGTTAGTAGTCCAGAATTTGCGCCGTCAGTACTCAGTTGAAACAGACAGCGGACAACGCCCAAAAAAACTCAAGTCTGTAAACGAAGTAATTAACCGAACTTGATATGACATCCTTGTTTGATGGAACAACCTAGAGGTGCAGCTAATGAGGCATAAGTTTCCAGAGTTTCGAGGCAAACTCCCCGAACGTCTTAGTCCATGGAAGTTGTCCCACTATTCATTACTTGCCTACTGGGTCTACTTTCGTCCTACAGCGTTTCACTGCTATCTCCATCAGGCATCCCCTGATGTCTATCGCTTGAGGGGTTACCAAAGATTGCTGGGGACGTGGCGGGTTGCGGCGTATCGCAATCTTTACTTAATGCTGCCACTTGCGATCGCATTACCTGTCATTCTTGCTGGGTTGGCAGTCTTTATGTACACGCAGGGCATTATCCAAAGTAATGTTGCCTGGACGACTTCTATTTCAGTGACACCAGACGGGCAATTAGCTGTTTTAGCCTCTGGCGAACGCGATTTTGATATCAAAAGTCTCTCGGCGGATAGTACCGTCAAAGTTTGGGATTTGAAAAAAGGCTCACAACGGCATATTCTTTTGGGGCATCAAGAAGGGGTTACGGCTGTAGCTGTGACACCCGATGGACAGAAAGCGGTTTCTGGATCTCGCGATCGCACTCTAAAGGTCTGGGATATTCAGCGAGGTAAAGAACTGCAAACCCTCAAAGGTCATCAGGATTGGGTGAGTGGTGTTGCCATCTCTCCAAACGGAAAGCGAGCCATCTCTACATCTGCTGACAAAACCCTTAGAGTTTGGGATATTGAGCAGGGGAAAGAACTGCATACCCTAACAGGTCATACAGATATCATCTGGGCAGTAGCTGTTACTCCTGATAGTCAACGGGTAGTTTCTGCTTCAGCCGACCAAACTTTAAAAGTGTGGGACATTGAGCAGGGAAAAGAACTTTATACCCTTAAAGGGCATCGTGCTTGGGTTACAGGTGTCACCCTCACGCCAGATGGACGGCAGGCAATTTCAGCATCCATTGACCAAACATTGAAAGTTTGGGACATTGAGCAAGGGCAAGAATTACGCACCCTTACGGGTCATAAGAACTGGGTAACGGGTGTAACGCTCTCCCCAGATGGGCAACGGTTAGTCTCCGCATCCGCTGACCAAACCTTAAAAGTTTGGGATCTTGAGCAAGGGCAAGAACTGTACACTCTTACAGGTCATAATGGTTGGGTAACAAATGTAGCCGTCACTCCTGATGGACAACAAGCCGTTTCTGCATCCAGTGACCACAGCCTAAAAGTTTGGGATTTACAAAAAGGCAAACTTGTGCATACCATGACAGGGCATCGTTCATGGATAACTGCGATCGCAATGTTGCCCAACACAGCGCAGATTGTTTCTGCCTCATTCGACCGCTATCCCAAGCTTTGGAACGTGCAGCGCGGCACCGAAGTGTTAATGACGGGAGAAATCACTAAGGCAGTTGGCTATAACCTAGGCTTCAGCACCGTCTTTACCGCCGCGTTAATTAGCACGGTAATTGGTGCCGGGATTATTTTAGCTGTCGGTGTCATGGTGTTCGGCGTAGCGGGCGGCATTCTTTCTAGCTTTATCATTAGCCTTGCTGCTAGTCCTGTGTGTGCGTTTGCATTTCTTGTCGTGGATCGGATTGCCTCTAATCCTTTATTCAAAAATGCCAGCAATGCTGCTCAACAAAGCGCCCTCCTCACAGCAATATTCGGTATCTTGTTTGGTCTGTTTGTCGGTGTGACCTTTGGATTAACCAATCGTAGGGCATTAAGTGTTTTTGCCAGTATCGTCTTCATTTTGGTCATTGGTGTAGCAGTTGGTATCGTTGTTGCCTGTTCGTTAACACCAACTATTAGTTTTAAGGGGCGCTTACTGCCTGGAATTCGAGCAGGTATGGCGGTTAGTATCGGCTTTAACTTGCTTGTTGCCATTGGTGCTTTGCGAATCCCGTTTTATCCAGTTCAACTGCTATTGGCATTGTTTAGTCGGTTTCGAGGAAAACAACATCCAGTGCGGTGGGATGAGTTACTGGTTTTACCTGTACCTGGAACACAAGCTTTAATGCGATCGCATTTACGGGCATCAGAACTTGAAGGGCTACAACTCATCGCCGATGTTGTTCGTAACCCGTTTCAGCGGATGTTTGCCCAACGGGCTTTGCATCAGCATCTACACTCAGTTGCTGCACCCTTAAATTTTCTCTACTACTTGCTTACATCATCTGATTTAAACACCTACGTCGCCGCACCGATTAATCAGCTTGATTGGCAAATCTTGCCAACTACTAAGCAAGTTTTACTAGGAGAATTGGCAAATCGGCGGGTGAATTTCAGCAGTGATGATGTCAATCAACTGGCAGAGAATGTCGTGTCGGGTTTAACTTGGTTTCGTCGTAACCGTAAGCAAACGCCGCTAACTCGCTTTGCCGGGATGCTCTATGAGTTGTCTTATACCAAACTCGTTGAGGCGGAGGATTTCAACCTATCTAGCTACGAAAAAATCTATGCTAGTTTGACTCAATATCCAGATGGGACAGAAATTGTTGATTCGTTTGAAGCCTTGGCGAAGTTCTTAATGTATAACAAGCTATCTGATCTAACCACTGCAAGTAATGTTGTTTCAGGATTGTCTGTCAACGAAGTCTCAATCCGCCCAAACCTACTTGCTGCGCTGACTCGCTGTGGAGAAATTGGTAAGGAGGTTCGCCGTTACCAGGCTGCAACGACAAGCGTTGAGCAACTAGCGACTCTCGCTCGGCTCACCAGTTCCTTAGATAGCTTAGAGGAGTATGTGGTTGAGCAAGTCATTTCCCCAGAGCAAGCCATTCTCAGGCGGATTATTCGCCAATGGCGGCGACTCGTCAACGAAGCTGTTGTATCGATAGATAAGTTAACGTAATTGCTTCTCTCGCTTTACTTGCATCAATCTACTCAGGATATCAGTCGAATTGTGAAGGTCAAAGATAGCCTCTCATTGAGAACGATTCCTAGGTTATTGCGAATCATTGAGAAGCTGACTTATCACCGATTAGAACACAATCCTCTTTGTGTCATCTTGATACAAAGCAAGACATCCTAGTCTGAATTTTCATGTCCAAACGCAACAACAAGCAACAACTGATACGAGTGCTATGGGGGTGAACATAGGAGTTCTATTACTTGGCATAGGAGTTCTATTAGAGGATTTAGTTCGAGGTTGACATTTAGATAATCCATCGTTACGATTGATATATGTTGCGAGCATATAGCACACAAAAACAAGTGAGCTAAGGCGCAAACCAACGATCACCCATAGCAACTTGATGAACACACACGCAAAAAAAGCTCAGTAATATCTGGGAAACCTTACCGAGCCAAGGGTGTTTTTGTCGGTAAACTTTTTACTTCGTCCAGGCAATGTACAAAGTAACAAGATCGACTAATGGTTCAGCTAACTCAGGTTGCTTGATTTTTGGGTAATCAAAAACCGAAGCTGTCGTAAGGGCTACGATAGCCATCAGCAGCCAGATCCGTTGAGGATACTGGTCTTTCATGTTGTGTGTAAATTGCTAAACTACTCTACTATCTTAGACACAGTGATTATGTGCTGTCAATGCTGAGTTTAAAGTGGTTAGCGTCTTGCTTCATAACCAACAAATTGACTCTGAACAATTTGAGATTGCTCTAAAGCAAAACACCCTTTTGATCGTGAAGGTGAAAAGAAATGGATAAAATGCTCACCGACCGTCAAAATATTATCAACTCATCACGAAAAGATGAGATGGAAAAGTTATTGGTAAAAGTTTATATTTATCAAGTCTTTAAGAGCCTCCCCCGTAGGCTATTCAATTGGGAAGTTGTATTTGTTTATCCCAAAAACGATTTATATACTACTGAAAAGGACTGTAATTCTCCACAAGAGCAAAATATGAGTTCAGATTCTTTAACCATGAGAGCTATACAAGCTTTTATGGATACGGAAGATGAATGGGCAGGAGTTTACGCTAATCTTGCAGAATCCTAATTTTGTTCCAGTAGATGCAGTTGTAGCTATCCATGAAAGACTAGTAAAAAGGTTTGGTGGAGCGCTTGGTTTAAGAGACAAAGGATTACTAGAATCAGCTCTTTCTCAGCCCCAACAAACTTTCTCTGGTGAATTACTACATTCAACAATTCATGAACAAGCGGCAGCTTATCTTTATCATTTAGCAAAGAATCATGCTTTTGTGGATGGTAATAAAAGAATTGCCTTAGCAACAGCAATTACTTTTCTTCAGCTTAACGGTTATAAACTGACTCTCTCTAAGATAGAAACTGAGCAGATGGTTTTAGATGTAGTTGAATCAAAAATATCAAAAGAGGAACTTTTTATCATGTTTGAGAACTATATTCAAGCACTTAAATCTTAGTTCGAGCAAACTCTTCTAGTTGCTCTTCAATCATTGCTGAATCCCTTCTGGTAGCGGCGGATTATTCGCCAATGGCAGCGTCTCGTCAACGAAGCTGTTGTATCAATAGACAAGTCAACGTAATTGCTTCTCTCGCAGCAATAGATCAATCCACTCAGCATTCGTTGCGGCTAAGCTAAGGGAGGTACAGGTTCACGGCTATAGTCGATTGCAAAGGCTAAGCCTGCTCGGTCATAGATAAGATTAAGCAATCGGTGCAAATCGATACTCGGCTCTGTATCCTCGGTTCGCAGAGGCAAGGGGAAGGTAGGGATTAAATCTTGGAGGTTGAAGACGTACAAATCGGCACGAGGACGACTTAAGGATCGACTCACCAAAACTCTGTAATTTCCCTGGATATTACTGCCAGAAACAGGCATTGGCTCTCCACCTCGTAGGAGATCGATCTCGACTAGGTGCGTTCGACTTCCCAACACCTCGCGACGTTTTTCATAGGTTTCCCGTCCTTTGCCAGGACGCTTGTTACTCGGAGAGAGAACCTCAATGACGGTTACCACTTCTTTAGTAGCGACTTCTCGAACCTCTAAATAGCCTTCTCTCAATTCCAGAGGGACTGGCACAGTAACGCTGACTGGGGTGGAGGGAAGTATGGCAACAGCAACGTTAGATTGGCTTTCTTTTATTGCGGTGCGCTTTTTCTCCACTGTCACATCAGGAATACCCACAAACAGCGCATCATCCCCATTCATCTGGTAAACCCGTTTCTCAATGGCAACTCGATATTTGGGTAGCACTTGAGGATTCAACGTCTCGGCAAGAATACTGATTAGCAAGTGATGGACTTCTGACCAAAACTCTGGATTCTCTAGATAGGGGTTCATCCCTGGAAACGGGGAAGGCATAAGGAGACTATGGCTGATATTGTTCTAATCTCTATGGTACTGACGATACTCAACGTGCTTGCTTCCATGCGCTTGACGATAATCGTTAGAGTATTTAGAGAGCGCAAAACTGTTGACGATCATAGCCCTTGACCTCACCAGTTCATTTAGAACTCAAAACATCCTTGATCGCCTCATACGCAGGTTTGGGGCGATACTCTTCATCGAACAGTAAGGGTGCTTCTATCTGACCTGTCAAACTGCCAAGCCAAGTGTGGCGGTCTGTAAAGCCCCACGTAATAATTCCTGTACATTTGGGAATGCTTAAACAGGTTTTGAAGATATCACCATAACCACGTCCTTGCTCTTCCAGTCGCTCTTCTTTGCTGCCAACACCTTGAGAAATTGCGATATCCAGCTCTGTAAACTGTACCTGCAAACCCAAGTCAGCGTGCCGCTTCATGTTCCCAGCAAGAGCTTTTGCGTCGGGTGGTTCCTGTACCAGTCGATGTGCTTGTAGTCCTACCCCATGAATGGGTACCCCACGCTGTAGCATCCCTCTCACCATGTTGTACATTGCGTCTGGCTTTCGACCTTGTTCGTCATTCCCATAGTCGCTATAAAATAAGAGCGCGTCGGGGTCGGCTTCATGCGCCCACTGAAATGCCAGATCAATATATTCGGGTCCAATATTCCGCAGCCAAATTGTGTCTCGCAAAGAGCCATCCCGATTAATCGCTTCATTTAGGACATCCCAAGCAAAAACCTGACCTCGATAGCGGCTGACGAGTGTTTGAACATGGTCTTTCAGGATAGCGATAAGTTCATCACGGGTGAATTTCTCTTCGTTGAGCCAGAGCCAGCGAGGGAGGGAGGAATGCCAAACAAGCGGGTGACCTCGTACTTTCATGTTATTGGCTTTGGCAAATTCCATTAAGACATCAACCCGACTAAAATCGTAGCGATCGCGTGTTGGATGTACAGAAATAAATTTCCAGGCATTTTCTGGCACCAGGACATTAAACTCACTTGCCAAAACAGAACGATATTTGGCATCGTTCAGTAACGGTTCCACTTCTACTGCTGCACCAATATTAAATCCTCGCTTTTGTGCTAAAGAACGCAAAGAAGTCTCTGATATCTCAGCGGCTGGAGTTGGTGACGGTACTGATGCTGAGGGTGCATCACTAGCTTTGAGGAGAATTAAAACTGGCACCAATAGGAAAGCAACTACAGCAATCAATAAACGATGCTTCATAAGTAGTCTGAAATTGTGGTTAATGGTACAAGCTGCCAAGAGCCTCTCGCGTCACCTATTTAGCTAATCGGTTTTAGGGAAAAGGGGAAGGTAGCGTCCCCTCTGGGGAAAAGGGGCAGAGTGAAAGGTCTGGACTTATGCAGAACCTCTACCTGTAGGGTGCGTCATGACGCCATTCGTGTCAACTTAAGGTCAGCTTGGCGGTTGAAACCGCAGCTATACAAACAAAACCCGCCTGCGCGGGTTACAGAAACCTTGATTTGTCCTTAGTCCGCGACGGCAGACTTCGTTTATGTAGCCGCGAATTCGATTCGCCTGAGCTTAAATTGGCACGGATGCCATGACGCACCCTACTACTGAAATTCCCACTATAGCCATCAGCGGTCAGCTTTCGGTCAAAGCGGCTCTAGTTAAGGAACGCTCTTCTCCTCTTAATGTCCTAACATTCGTGGCTACTGCTATAACTACTAATACCAATTTCCTAAATACTTGCTACAGATACTTTTCTTGTTCTCCCCTTGATAAGGGGGTAGTGGGGGTCAATTTGTAGCGCTATTTTATGAAATTGGTATAACTCCAATCCCTCAATCATTCAATGGGGGAGCGAGTTAATAGTTTCTAACCCCTCTACTTCGCGCCTTCCCGTGCAGCCGCCGCTTCATCAGGATGAATACCCAAGCGTGTGAGATTCAGACGACCTTTGTTGTCAATCTCCCGCACTTTGACAATCACTTCATCCCCAACAGCCACTTCATCCTCCACTTTGCCAACTCGATAGTCAGCGAGTTGAGAAATGTGAATCATGCCTTCTTTTCCAGGCAGTACTTCCACAAAGGCACCAATCGGAATAATTCGAGTAACACGACCCACGTAAACATCTCCTTCATTGAGCTTACGGGTCATGCCCTGAATGATGCCAAGTGCCCGTTTCGCCTTTTCGCCATCTACGGCGGAGACAGTAACTGTACCGTCGTCTTCAATATCCACCTTTGCCCCAGTTTGCTCGGTAATGCCCTTGATGGTCTTACCGCCAGGCCCAATAATTAGTCCAATCAGTTCTGGGTCAATCTTCAGAGTCAATAGACGTGGTGCAAAGGGTGACATCTCCTCACGGGGTTTGTCGATTGCCGCTAGCATCTTCTCTAAGATATGGATTCGTGCGGGTCGAGCTTGTTCAATTGCCTTGGCAATGACATCCATGGGCAAGCCAGTGATTTTCATGTCCATTTGCAAGGCTGTGACACCCGTGTCGGTACCTGCAACTTTGAAGTCCATGTCACCGAGAAAGTCTTCAATGCCTTGAATATCGGTGAGAATCCGGACTTCATCCCCTTCCTTAATTAAACCCATCGCTGCCCCACTGACAGGCTTCGTAATCGGAACACCCGCATCCATCAGAGCGAGGGTAGACCCACAAACTGAACCCATCGAGGTCGAACCATTGGAGGAAAGCACCTCCGAAACAACCCGAAGCACGTAGGGAAAGTCTTCTTGGGGAGGCAACACGGGGACTATGGCGCGTTCGGCGAGCGCACCATGACCAATTTCACGCCGTCCAGGCGATCGCATTGGCTTCGTTTCACCCACTGAATAGGGGGGGAAATTGTAGTGATGGAGATAGCGCTTATCTTCTTCTGGATTTAGGTCATCCAGCTTTTGAGCATCGCCTGGGGTTCCCAAGGTTACTGTAGATAAGACTTGGGTCAATCCTCTGTTAAATAAACCACTACCATGAACCCGTCGAGGCAATAGACCCACCTGACAAGCAACTGGACGGACTTCATCCAACTTACGACCATCGACCCGGACGCCATCTTCAACAATCTGACGGCGCATGAGCTTTTTGGTGAGGTCTTTGAACACCTTGCCAACGGCTTTGCTATCTTCAGTCGCTGCAACTCGGATCGAGTCTTCTTCTGGCAGTTCGGCGATCGCGGCTATGACAGAATTTTCCTTAATCTCGTCTAAGGCGGTATCGCGGGCGTTTTTGTCCAGCTCAAATCTGGTGAGGATTTCTTTGATTTGAGTTGTCGTGCGATCGCGTATAAATTGCTCTAACGACGAATCTTCTTCTGGACGTTCCTCAACAGTCACCTCAATCCCCAACGCTGCCATCAACTCGCGTTGAGCTTCAATCAAATCCTGTACGGCTTCGTAACCGAAGTCAATCGCCTCAATGATATCTTGCTCCGGCAGTTGGTTCGCCCCAGCTTCCACCATGATCACGCCATCGGGGGAACCAGCGACTATCAAATCCAAGTCTCCTGCCTCAATTTCTTTGTAGGTTGGGTTGATGATAAAATCATCTCCCACCAAACCCACGCGCACGGCTGCCATTGGACCATAGAAGGGAATCTTGGCTTGCAAGACAGCAATGGACGCACCTGTTACCGCTAAAACATCTGGTGGCACTTGTTCATCCATTGACAGCGTAGTTGCTACGATCTGAATATCGTCTCGCAGCCAGCCGGGAAACAAGGGGCGTAAGGGACGGTCAATCAAACGACTTGTGAGCGTCACTTTCTCTGGGGGACGCCCTTCCCGCCGCAGGAAACCACCCGGAATTCGACCTGCTGCATACAGTCTTTCCTCGTAGTCAACTAACAAGGGAAGAAAATCAATGCCCTCTCTGCCACCAGAGCGTGTCGCTGTCACCAAAACTGCTGTATCTCCCGACTGAATCAGCACGGAACCCCCGGCTTGTGGGGCAAGTAGACCCACTTTCAGTCGAATATCCCGTCCATCGAAGGATATTGACTTGTCTAACTCTACCATTCAGTACTTCGTCCTTCTTTATCATGTTTTTTTCTCTGTCGCAATCGTAGCACTTATGTACTGGGGCTGCTTTGAGGTCGATAAGGGTTATTTAAAATGTCAAAAAATACCTAGGTAGAAAATACTGGTTAAGCGACAAGCCACTCATTAAAACTCAAATCTCAAATCTCAAATCTCTTTAAGCATGGCAATTTTACATGGTAGTTGGATACCTCACGAGAGGGGTGGTCATCTGTTTATTTGGGGAGAAACCTGGCGAACAATGACGAAGGTAGAATCTCCATCATCTAGTGGTGCTTCTGCTCATCCGTTTGCAATGACGCAAGAAGAGTTAATTACTTTTTTGCGTTCTCATCGTCTTGCGATCGATCAGCTTCTGGAAGTGTCTGGAAGTTCTCGCCAAGGTAGCCGTAATGGTGGGCGAGAAAATCAACAACACAAATGGCAAGCTCAAGTTCTTGCCCTTCCAACTCAAGCCGAATCAACTAGCGAAGCCGCCTACCCACTACTCTCTACTAGAAATGACTCATACGGTACAGAAACTTCACCTGTGAGCCTTCAGCTTTGGGAAGTTGAGGGATTTTCTCTGGAGCCGTTAGAAGCAGTGAAACTGCTACAAGCGCTACCTCTTGGCTCTTTTAAGACCTCAGATGCTTATGTGGGAGGAGATTTGCGCTTTTGGTCTCAGGTGATGCGCTGGAGTTTGGATTTACTCGCTCGATGTAAATTTTTACCGGGAGTCTATCGACAGATCAATGGCAATGTTGTTGCCCGTTGGCAACCCTTACTCGATAGTGCGGTTGATCAAGCGCGTCTGGACAAGTTCACCCAACTCATGCCATCAGCTTGCCGTGGTTATGAGGGAATGGGGAGTAGGGAGGGGGGACAAGGAGGAGTAGAAGACGCTTCTCTCACATCTTCCAAGTTTTCCCAATCTCCAATCTCCCCACAGGAATTGTTACTTGCCTTCTTGAGTAGTGCTATTGATGCCCAAGTCCGTAGTTGGGTAGAGGCTCAGGCAATACCCGCAGCAGAAGCTCCAATTCAGGACTGGATGCGGATGCTCTCAACACCCTCTGACACGCTTGAGGCACCCACAGAGGCAGTAGCGCGACTGGAAGCTGCACTCTCTACCTGGACAACACCAGTGCAACAGAACCTAGTTGCACTAACCTCTCAAACGTTGGAGCAAAACTTATGGCGTGTCTGCTTTGTGTTGCAACCGCCAAAATCGAGTGAGACGAACTGGCAGTTGGAGTATTGCTTGCAAGCGGTTGATAACTCAGATGTTTTGGTTGATGCTGGGACGATTTGGAGCCAGCCAGTCGAGCAATTGGAGTATCAAGGACGAATTATTGAGCAGCCTCAGGAAACATTCCTCAGAGGCTTAGGGTTGGCTACCCGACTCTATCCTCCTATCGAACGCAGCCTACACGAACCACGCCCTCAATCTTGTGAGCTAACACCAATAGATGTGTATGAGTTCATCAAGGCGAGTGCATGGCGGTTAGAAGATAATGGCTTGGGAATTGTTCTACCACAAGGATTGGCACCAGGTGCAGGAGCAAGACGCTTAGGAATCAGCATTAGTGCGGAGGTACCGCAGCCGAATAAAAAAGAGCGCTTGGGATTGCACAGCCTCTTAAAGTTCAAGTGGGAACTCGCGATTGGTGACAAGCGAATCTCGAAAAAAGAGTTTGACCGCCTAATGGCACAACAGTCTCCGCTAGTGGAAGTTGATGGTGAGTGGATTGCCCTACAGCCTTCAGATGTCCGTGCTGCCCAAGCGGTGTTTGTAGCATCCAACGACCAAATGAGTCTCTCTGTAGAAGATGCTCTGCGCCTTAGTACTGGTGATACAACTACTTTGGCAAAACTTCCGGTGGTTCATTTTGAGGCATCCGGAGCTTTGCAAGAATTGATTACTAATCTCACAGGTAATCAGTCAATTAAGCCTATTGAGACACCCGAAGGTTTTCATGGGACTTTACGACCTTATCAAATACGAGGGGTTAGCTGGCTAGCTTTCCTGGAACGTTGGGGAATGGGTGCTTGTCTCGCAGACGATATGGGACTAGGAAAAACACCCCAGCTTATTGCTTTTCTACTGCATCTAAAAGAGCAGGAGGCGTTAGAGTCACCAACGCTTGTTGTTTGCCCAACTTCGGTGCTAGGAAACTGGGAACGGGAAGTCAAAAAATTTGGTTCCTCGCTAAAAGCAGTAGTTCACCACGGAGATAAGCGACTGAAAGGTAAAGCCTTTGCTAAGGCAGTTAAGGATAAGCATTTGGTGATTACTAGTTATCCTTTGGTGTTTCGGGACGCTTCAACTCTTCAAGATGTCTCCTGGCAGGGTGTTGTCTTGGATGAGGCACAGAATATAAAGAATCCTGGAGCGAAGCAGTCGCAGACGGTACGGCAACTGCAAGCGGGATTTCGCATTGCGCTAACGGGAACGCCTGTAGAAAATCGCTTGTCCGAACTGTGGTCTATTCTGGATTTTCTCAATCCAGGGTATTTGGGCAATCAGCAGTTTTTCCAACGCCGCTTTGCGATGCCGATTGAGAAGTTTGGGGATAGGGATTCGTTGCAGACGTTGCGATCGCTTGTTCAACCTTTCATCCTTCGCCGTCTCAAAACGGATAAAGAAATCATTCAAGACTTACCTGAAAAACAGGAGATGAATGTCTTCTGTGGACTCTCAGCAGAACAGGCAGCGCTTTATCAAAAGTTGGTGGATGAGTCTCTAGTTGAGATTGAAGAAGCAGATGGCATCAAGCGGCGAGGGCTAATTTTGACATTGCTGTTGCGGCTCAAGCAAGTCTGTAACCACCCGGCGCAATACTTGAAGGAAAAAGGCTTGGGGCTTTCCAAACGCTCAGGTAAATTGCTGCGTTTACAGGAAATGCTAGAAGAGGCAATTTCAGAAGGCGATCGCGCTTTAATCTTCACTCAATTTGCTGAATGGGGCAAACTCCTGCAACCGTATCTAGAAAAACAATTGGGTGGAGAAACGTTGTTCTTATATGGAGCAACGAAAAAACAGCAACGAGAGGAGATGATTGACCGTTTTCAGAATGACCCCGAAGGTCCAAGATTACTTATTCTCTCACTGAAAGCAGGTGGTACAGGACTAAACCTGACGCGAGCCAATCATGTCTTCCATGTTGACAGATGGTGGAATCCAGCGGTGGAAAACCAAGCCACTGACCGTGCTTTTCGGATTGGTCAAACCCGCAACGTTCAGGTACATAAATTTGTTTGTACTGGCACGTTGGAAGAACGTATCAACGAGATTATGGACAGCAAGAAACAACTTGCAGAACAAACGGTAGATGCGGGTGAAGAGTGGTTGACAGAAATGGATACTGACCAATTGCGATCGCTTTTACTCCTTGACCGCAATGCCGTGATTGATGAAGATTGACCAACCCTCAGGAGCAACCAACAACCAACAACCAATGACAAATTACGAGATTGAAAGCCAAGAATGGTGGGTGCAGCAGTGGAATGATTTACTCAATTCCTACCGCTTCAAAAAACGTTTGGAAAGAGCGCGTAAATATGCTAAAGAAGGCAATGTTCTCAGTATTGAGTTTAAGGGACCAGAGGTTTTAGCCAAGGTACAAGGCACAGCTCCAGAGCCGTATCAAGTTTCCCTCTCGATTGACCCTTTTACTGAGGAAGACTGGAATTATGTCGTGGAAACGATGGCAGAACAAGCCATTTACTCGGCTCAGCTATTAGCAGGAGAGATGCCACATAATATCGAGCAAGTCTTTACAGCTAATGGTTTGAGCTTGTTTCCCTTTACGTTATCGGATATTCATTCGCGGTGCAGTTGCCCTGACCCCCAAAATCCTTGTAAACATATTGGGGCAATTTACTATCAATTAGGCGATCGCTTTAGTGAAGACCCTTTTGTATTATTCCAATTACGGGGACGCACAAAAGAGCAAATCCTCGACGATTTACGGCGGCGACGGAGTACCGGAGTAGCAGAACACCCAAGTCCAGAAGCACCACAACCTCCAATCCCTAGCCCCAAATCCCCAACCTCTAACCCCCAATCTTCACTCAACATTGAGCAATTTTGGCAATACGACGAACCGCTAGATTCTTCCCTGGTTGTCATTGCGCCTCCACCAGACAGCCGTACCGTTTTGGATGTTTTGGGAACGATTCCTTTAGCTTCTGCTGATGCTCAAGCGGTGATGCAGTATCTAAAAACGGCTTATCAAACTGTTAGCCAGCAGGCTGTAATGTCAGCACTTAACCGAGACGAAAGTTGAACAAAGAAAGGCAGAGGGCAGATGGCTTCTATAGATTTATCTGATGCCGAAGGAACGAACCTTCTGGCTGAACCGTTGCGGAGCAAGGGTTACAATCCCATAAAGAACAGAACATAAAGCCCTCTGCCTTCTGAAATTAGCCCCTTTCCCTAGATGTCATTTACCTACAATCGTACAGTTCACTTTCGAGATACTGATGCTGCTGGTGTTGTCTACTTTGCTAATGTTTTGTCCATGTGTCATGAAGCCTACGAAGCCTCATTAGCAGTATCAGGCATTAATCTCAAGTTATTTTTTACCCAACCTACGGTTGCGATTCCAATTGTTCATGCAAGTGTAGATTTCTTTCGCCCGATGTTTTGTGGTGACGAGCTGCAAATTCACTTGACACCCCAAAAGTTGAGGGATACCAAGTTTGAGATTGGTTATCACATTATTGCCGCTTCTTCATCAGAACACCCATTAGCTCAGGCAATCACCAGGCACGTTTGCATTAATCCAACTACCAGAGCCAAAACTCAGCTACCTGAGGGAATCATAAAATGGCTCAGTTCTAACGAGTGAAGAGTGCTAGTAGACTTCGGCGGAAGTTAGGCTACTATTAATAGAGCCAATCTAACGTA
>NZ_JCACKQ010000121.1:0-186731 GCF_059505465.1 Symplocastrum torsivum
CCGCTTAAACTATTGATGGCTAAGGGTTTCGGCTTTGTGCAGCAAGCCCTAATTACTCATCCCCCACAGCCGAATCGTATGATCCCAACTGCTGCTGACAAGGGGTTGTCCATCCGGGCTAATGGCAAAACAGGCAATAGCCCCCTCATGTCCTGACAAGCTATGCAGTTGTTTAAGCGTACCTAAATGCCATAGGCGAATTGTCTCATCCCAACTACAACTGGTAAGTCTCTGTCCATCGGGGCTAATCGCCATGCAATTTACCTCGCCCCAATGCCCAACCAGCGTACTTTTTAATTCTCCTGTATCCAACTGCCATAGCTTGATTGTCTTATCCTGACTTCCACTCGCAAGTGTCTGTCCATCGGGAGTAATGGCAAGACATTTAACCCAATCCGTATGTCCAGTTAAGGTATAGATAGGGTCAGGGCAAATCGCTTCACCTGCGTTATCAGGTAACTGCCATAGCTTAATCGCATTGTCAGCGCTGCCACTAACTAGCAGTTGTCCATCTGGCGTTATCGCCACCGACTTAACCGCCGCTTCATGCCCTTCCAAGGTGGCAAGATATTCACCAGTCGCTAAATCCCACAGCTTAATAGAGTTGTCCTCGCTACCACTAACAAGAATTTGCTGGTTTGGGATAATTGCAACGCTGTTAATCGATTCGGAATGTCCTGTCAGAGTGTAGATGAGTCCATCACCAATCACTCGGCTTGTAGGAGAAATTGACTTATAGTTGCCTACAGTGCCGAGGTTCCAGACTTTCAGGGTTGTGTCTCGACCACCACTAACGAGCGTTTTTCCATCTGGACTTAAGCAGAGGGTATAAATTGAGCCAGTATGCCCTGTGAAGGTGCGGATAATTCTGCCATTTCCTAAATTTCGGACTGTGATGATTCTGTCATTACCACCACTAACCATCATCTGACCATCAGGAGTAATGGCGATCGCATAAGTGGTAGATTTTCCTGTTGAATACTTATAGAGGCATTGGAAGAATTGATAGGGGTTGTACTCCTGTAAAACCTGTACAATACTTGGCTCTTGATAAGCCTGAAGTAGCGAGTAGGCAGTTCGCTGTACCTGCAAGGAAGCATCATTTAATGCTTCAATGACCAACTCTAAACCTTCAGCTCCATAGTTTAATGCCTCTTTAAGAGCATCGAGCCGTTGCTCAATAAGGTACGGGCTATCTTTAGAACTATTCCTAGCCAAGCGTCGCTTGACACCTAACAGTCCTCCCAAAACGGCACCATTAACCGGGACTGGAGTTTGACCACCCAGTACCACATCATACGCTTTAGGCTGATTGAGATTATTGCTCATCGCAAGGTTTTATCGTTCACAATTGGCTTCTTGCAAAACTCAATTGTTGTGACGTAGCAGTAGTAGTTATCTCTCAAGGCTTTGCCACGTCTATTGTAGGAGTTCAATGAGTTGAGTATAAGCTCTAAATCCAATGGGAAAATCCGTTTCGTCGTTGTAATACGCCCTATCCAGATTTGCCTCATCCAAGTTAACACCAGTTAGTTTTGCTCCACTCAGATTTGCTCCTCTTAAATCGAGGCTTGTGAATTTTGCTCCAACTAAATTAGCACCACTCAGGTTTGCTCCACTCAGGTTAGTGTCGCTTAGGTTAGTCCAACTTAGTGTTGCTTCACTCAGGTTGGTGTTACCCAGGTTTGCATCACTCAAGTCTGCACTTCTTAAGTTTGCTCTAATCAGGGTTGCTTGAGTCAAGTTCGCTTTATTCAGATAGGCTTGACTAAGATTTGCTCCATTGAGGTTAGCTTCACTCAACTCTCCGTCTGTGAGATTGACCTTACTCAAATTTGCTTCACTCAAATCGGCTCCGCTTAAATATGCCTGCTTGAGGTATGCTTCAGTCAGATTTGCCTTACTTAGATTCGCCTCGCTCAGAACTGCCCAAGGCAAGTACACACCACTCAAGTTAGCTCCCTGAAAATTCCGTTCTCCAATCTCGTAACACTTTAGTAGTTCCTTTGCCAGTCTACTACTGTATTGAAGTAACGCTTGCTTGACATAATTCTCAGAGTATGGATTGAGGAGAGAATATGCCGCTTGATGGATATGCCATTCAGCATCATTTAAAGCTTGAATCACCAATTGTAAGCCAGATTTACCATAGTTCAATGCATCGTTTAAAGCAGCAATTCTTTGTTCAATACTGTAGCTGTGGCTTGGCAAATCACCGACACCAAACCGCTGCTTAACCCCTTCAATCCCTCCTAAAACAAGACCGCTATAAGCTGGGGCATTACCACCGATAACGGCATCATAGTCTTTCGGTTGATTGGGATTTTCAGGCATTGCACCGTGATTCCTTTGAAGCGATCGCCTTTTTACTTAATGTGTTAAGTTGCATATTCTTGAAAGGATATCTCAGGATTTACGCGGAACCCGTACTAGTAATAAACATAAAAGCCCTCTGTCCTCTGCCCTCTGCCTTCTACCTTCTGCCATAAATGCACATCAGCTTAAGTGAGCAAGGGAAGAAATCTTCTTCCCCTACTCCCTTCTCTAACTTAATGCACTGCCTCAACGGGTAATTCACCACTGGGAGAACGTAAATCTTCCACCATCTCCTGAATCTCCACTGGTGGTGGTGGAGTCAGGCGAGAAACGACGAAAGTAACGATAAAGTTGATGATCATTCCGAGGGTACCGATTCCTTCAGCCGAAACACCGAAGAACCAGGGTTGCATCCCATAGAACTTCACGCCCACAATATAGAAGATTGTAAAAATCAGACCTGTCAACATCCCTGCGATCGCACCTTCTCGATTAGTGCGTTGATCGAAGATGCCGAGAAGGATAACCGGGAAGAAGCTGGCGGCGGCTAAACCAAAGGCAAAGGCAACTACCTGCGCCACAAATCCCGGTGGATTAATCCCGAAGTACCCAGCCAGCGCCACCGCAAATCCTACCATCACCCGACCGACGAATACTCGTTGCGCTTCCGATGCATCCGGACGCAGGATTCGATAGTAAACATCATGGGCAACGGAACTGGAAATGACCAATAGTAAACCCGATGCAGTAGACAGCGCTGCCGCTAACCCACCAGCGGCAACGAGAGCAATCACCCAAGGAGCCAGTTTGGCAACTTCTGGTGTTGAAAGGACAATCATATCTGGGTCGATTGTAATTTCGCTAGTTGCTTTATCAGGTGTTAGCTCAACGCGCCCATCATTGTTTTTATCTTCAAAGGTCAATAACTTTGTGTTTTCCCACTTGCTTACCCAATCCAGTTGCCGGACTTGTTCAATCGGTTGGTTATGCAAGGTATTGATCAGGTTATAACGGGCAAACGTCGCTAAGGCTGGCGCACTCGTATAAAGCAGGGCAATGAAGAGTAGCGCCCAACCCGCAGAGAACCGTGCCGATCGCACATCAGGAACTGTATAGAAGCGCACGATCACATGGGGTAGTCCGGCTGTGCCCACCATCAAGGCGATTGTGATGAACAGTACGTCCAGCATTGACTTATTCGCAAAGGGTTGCGTGTATTCCTGGAAACCCAAATCAACCTGAAGCTGATTGAGTTTAGGAACGATATCGCTGAAGGTGAAGGCTAACTGGGGAATCGGGTTACCTGTGAGTAAAAAAGCGATCGCACTAGCGGGAATCAAGAAGGCAACAATCAACACACAATACTGTGCCACCTGCGTCCAAGTGATGCCTTTCATTCCTCCTAAAACAGAGAAGAAGGCAACAACCACCATCCCAATAATCACACCTGTATTGATGTCTACCTGAAGGAAGCGACTGAAGACAATGCCTACACCTCGCATTTGTCCTGCCACATAGGTTAGTGAAACAAAGAGGGCAGCAACAACAGCAACTAAACGGGCAGCGTTGGAATAATATCGATCGCCTACGAAATCTGGCACTGTATATTTACCAAACTTCCGCAGGTAAGGAGCAAGTAACAAAGCCAGCAGCACATATCCGCCAGTCCAACCCATCAAGTAAATTGAGCCATCATAACCCAGGAAGGAAATCAACCCCGCCATCGAGATGAACGACGCAGCCGACATCCAATCTGCGGCTGTCGCGGCACCATTCGCAATTGCTGGAACCCCTTGCCCAGCCACGTAAAAACCGGAACTGTCGCTTACACGCGATCGCCAACCGATGTAGAGATATAGAGCAAAGGAAAGAGCAACAAACAAAATTGTCCAAATTTCAACCGACATGATTCACCCTCACTTTCTGATGCCGAATTTGCGATCAAGTTTGTCCATCTGAAAGGCGTAGATAAAAATCAGCACGACAAACGTTAAGATGGAGCCTTGCTGTGCCATCCAAAAGCCAAGGGGCAAACTACCCAAACGCAGTGCGTTCAAAGGTTGAACCAGCAGAATGCTGAAGATGAGAGACACTAACGCCCAAACAATCAAAAGATTCCGAATCAAAGCGGTATTAGCACGCCAGTAAGCTTGGCCTTGGTTCTTATCCATTGTTTCGAGATTGCAACATTTAAATAGGGAAATAAAACCAAAACTCCTCAGTAATGTCTGCTCAGGAGTATTAGCCTTTTTGAATTTTTCTGCCTGTTTGTCTTTAAAAAGACAGAATCTTGTATCACTCAGCTTACCTGGCTAGGGGACAAGCAAAACGTTCGGCTTTGGCATCGTGCTAGCAAATCTGGACAGCAGAAGAAGTAGAACCGACACCTCCCACAGGCTTCCCTGCACATGAAGTGCCGTCTTTTGAGTAGGGGGAAAAGAAATCAATAACAAAAGCACCTCCTTGTCTATGCCTCAAGAAGGTACTTTGGTGTGAACGGGGCAGATAGCTGTTTACTTCCCCTCATATCTAGTAACCAATATCACTCGCTCAATAAAGGGTGGTTACCTTTTGAGATTGTGAAAGCAGCTACCATGTCTGTGGCGCTCACCCCGAACTCACCCCATAAATACACTATGAGCGATAGTCAGAACCTGGACGGACAACTACATCAGGGTTACTATCAACGTGATGAACAGTTTCTTTACGCTTCTTACCAGCCAAACCTGCTAATCCTGTCAGACCGAGTAGACCTAGCCAGCCCCAATCATTATTGTCACGCTCAGTACCATCCGCGATCGGACCATCTGTATCAGCCGCGTCATCTTGCTGTGTCGAGGTGCCAGTGGTATTATCCTGTGCCTGTGCAGGAATGCTCAAGGGAACAACCGCTAAGCTTGCAGCTATTACACCCGCTCCAACTAACTTGGACAATTTGGAAGCTTTCATTATTTAGTCTCCGAATCTCTACTTTGTTTTATCTATTTGAAGATAAGCTACTGGATTACCGATAGTCAGAACCTGTGCGTACTCTTACATCGGGGTCATTATTAACATGATGAACAGTCTCTTGACGCTTTTTGCCAGCTAAACCGGCTAATCCAGCTAAGCCGAGTAAACCTAACCATCCCCAATCAAAGCTATCTTCGGTATCTACGGTTTCAATTTCTGTGTTGGTTCCAGTTGTACCAGTTGTACCAGTTGTATTATCTTGGGCTTGTGCAGGAAGAGTGAAAGGGACAACCGCTAAACTTGCAGCAATTACACCAGCACTAAGCACTTTGGACGCTTTAGAAATTTGCATGATTGAATCTCCGTTTTTTTTATCTTGTTTCTGATGTCTATAAGCATAGGTTTTTCCTACATCAATTCAATCAATCTTTAGCGATAAACCTCTTCAACGTTTAACTCGTCTGAAGAAATAGAAAAGCTAACCAACTAGTCTGTCCAAAAGGTGAGGTGAAAATACCTGTCTTCAGAACGAGGAATTACATAACGTTCTGTACTGGGCGATCGCACAACTAGGGCATCAAGCTGTAATCTAATGCTGTCAAGCTTTTTAGCTCTTGTTGACCAAGCTAGATACGGAGGCAACCACATCGTCCACCAGAGTTTTAATCAACAGCTAAAACACAGGTTGTAAGACTATCGTACCTATCCATCTAGTTGTGATGCACTTTATCAACTGTCTTTATACAGCTAGGCTTAAATAAATTTACATAACTTAATAAGACACTCATTAATTAATATCTTTACTCGTAACCAGCCTATGGAAGAAACCTTATTAAGTAGGGCTTGAGTTAATTGTTTCTGTGGGTGCCTAGTTGATTGAATCTATTAGACTTCTATTACTATTTTTTAAAACTTAAGAGCCTCGCACCTATCTATCCTCAGGTGCGAGGCTGGATTAAGGAAAAGTTGATAGGATTCCAAAAACTACTCAGGAGACATTAATAAAATGACTGTCCTAGAAGGAACCTGGAAACACGAGTACATTGTCTCTAACGGAATTAGGCTGCATTATGTGACTCAAGGGGAAGGCCCGTTGATGCTGATGTTGCATGGTTTTCCAGAGTTTTGGTACTCATGGCGACACCAAATTCCAGAATTTGCTAAGGATTATAAAGTGGTTGCCCTCGATCTGCGTGGCTACAACGAAAGTGACAAGCCGCAAGAGCAATCGGCTTATGTAATGAGCGAGTTCATTAAGGATGTAAAGGGTGTTATTCAAGGACTAGGATATGAGCGTTGCGTTTTAGTCGCTCATGACTGGGGTGGTGCGATCGCGTGGCACTTTGCTCATGCTCATCCCGAAATGTTAGATCGGCTGATTGTACTGAACATCCCTCATCCTGCCAAATTTACAGAAGGGTTGCGAACACCCCAGCAGTTGATGCGTAGCTGGTATGTCTTTTTCTTCCAGATACCCGTGCTACCAGAACTGATTCTACAAGCATCCGACTATCAAGCAATTAGCACCGCTTTGACAGCTATGGCAAATGACAAAAGCACCTTCAGCCCAGAAGACATAGAAGCTTATAAGAATGCGGCAGCAAAGCGGGGTGCATTAACAGCAATGATTAACTATTACCGCAATGGGTTCGATAATATGTTGCGACAAGAGTGGACTCTCCTCACGGTGCCAACTCTAATGATTTGGGGAGAGGCAGACAAAGCCCTGGGTAAGGAATTAAGTTACGGAACACAGGAATTTGTAAGAGACTTGCAAATCCGCTATCTCCCAAATGTTAGCCATTGGGTACAGCAGGAACAGCCTGAACTCGTGAATCAATATATGCGAGAGTTCCTTACGAGGTAGACTCTACTACTCGCTAAAGGTGTCACTGTTGTCTTGGACTTCCCAGCGAAGAAGTCTTGGAAGCTGCGACAGATCTAAGGCGTAGTTTAAAGTCCACAGGACAATCTCGATAATCAATAAGTTCCGTATCCATATCAACTCAGGTTCAGGGCTTAGGAGTGTCAAACCTTCATATAGCTGCCAGATGCGATAGGGCAGGTATAGATAAGGAACCATCACCCACACGACAGAGTGAAACTGCCTGAGTGTCAAAATCTCGGAGAGGATTTGCAACCCCAGCATGACAAAGTACCAACTCAGTACAGTCAAGACGCTGGAGTAACCCCACCATACACCCCAGACAAGCATTGCCAGCAGTGGAAGTAATACTCCCACTACCTGCACCGTACCAAACCAGACTTTAAACCATTCTGGAAGCGGTTCAGAAGGCTAAAGGGTTTTGAGTACCTCCACGCCCAGCCGACAATCACAATAAATGATGTGGCAAGCACCAGGAAGAGAAGATTTTCGAGGAGGAGGTAAAGGTTGGTGTTCAAGGAAGTCATTAAGAGCATTATTGGACTTCGGTTCCTTCTGCTCTTTTGTTTAGTGCCGATTGTATCATCCTGAATCGGTTAGAGAGGAGTGAGGATGCGATCGCCTATACAAGCCTTTTTGGTAACTGGAAGTCTCAACTACATAGATGTAGGCGTTGGCGAAGATGCGATCGCCCTAGCCTTCTCGAACGGCATCCTGTCTGCACATATCAAAACCCCAGATTTTTTTGTTCGTCCGTGACAATACTCGCTTCGACTATCTATCTCCTACCTCAAGGCAGAGTTTTCTAACCGTTCTTACTAATTCTTTCCCCTCTAAAGGCAGACGGCACATCAGGCAAGCATTGTTTACATTTGTTAATAACAAAGACAAAACACATTTTCTTCTGGAGCTTAAATCATGACTAACTCACCAAAAACAACAAATACCTACGAAGATCAGTTTCAGCGCAAATATGGCGAGTTTGGCAGCAAGTTTGAGTTTGGTTCAAACCCCACTGCTGAACTGTGGAACGGTCGTCTGGCAATGATCGGCTTCCTCGCTGCGGTCATCGTTGAGCTAACAACTGGTCAAAGCTTTTTACACTTCTTGGGCTTCTAGTCCTGATGTGCTTCTACTAAAGCCTAAGCAGTTTGAAATACTAAACAAAATGGGAACTCTGAAAAGGGTTCCTATTTTTTTGCGGGTTAAGCTGAGATGGTTGCTCCAAGAGACACCGCTTTAGGCATATCGTAGCAGGTGGTGAAGAACGCGATCGCACTTCCTCGTGCCGATGCCTTCCTGAATTGATGGAAGTTGATGAGGGTGCGATCGCTCACCAACCTGTCAGAATACACTTATGCCAACTGTACTCAGGAAGGATGGCTTTGCTGTCCGCATCTACTTTAACGACCACTTGCCCCCTCATGTTCATGTTTTCAAAGGTGGAGGGCAGGTAAGAATTAGCTTAGGTGGTGAAACTGAACGCCCTGAACTGATTCAGATTGAAGGAATGAGTAACAAAGATGTTGCTAAAGCGCTGGAAATCGTCACTGAACACCAATTAGAACTACTCGAAAAATGGAAGGAAATTCATGGCTAATCCAGATTTGGATAAGGTAACTCTGAAAGCAGCGATCGCAAAAGCAAGAGAAGCAGCAGCAATTGCGAATGCTGTCGAGCCTAGGGCTGAGTCTGCATACTATGACCAGAGTAGCGATCGCATTGTAATTAATTTGAAGAGTGGGGCGACTTTCAGTTTTCCACCAGATTTAGCACAAGGTTTGGCAGGTGCTTCGTCAGAGGATTTAGCTGAGGTTGAAGTTACTCCATCCGGTGATGGGTTGCACTGGGAAAAGCTGGATGCGGATTTTAGTGTTCCTGCTCTTTTGGCAGGTGTGTTCGGGACTGATGCTTGGATGGCTCAATTTAAGATGAGGGCTAGTTAGAGCGCGAGCTACTCTCCCATCTTCACCATGTCTTCCTGGACTAATGGGAGTTGGTGAGGGTGCGCTCACGCAACCACAGCTTAATACTATATAAATCCAGTATTACTCTATAAGAGCCAAACTTTCTTGAGAACACCAATCAGCTCTTTCTGCCGTTGCTCGATTACTTCAGGCGTCCATTCCTGTTCGTTCAACACTTGAGTTGTTAAAGCAAAGGGTGAAACGCCAGTTTTCGTCGTGAAATACTTCTGCTTTTTCAGCTCAAAGTCGTAGTTTTGTGCTTGGCTGTTTTTCGCAGAGGAGAGCAAAACCAGATTTCCGATACGATGTACATATCTTTCTCGTTCTTCCGGACTTGGAAACCACTTCATCCACATACTGTTAGAAGCGGGGTTTTGCGGTAGCACATGCTCAACAGTAGTAATAGAGAAGTTATACGAAGCCTCACCTTCTGAAAGAGCAGCATCTAAACGCAGCAAGACATACAGGCGAATTTTCTGAATTAGGTAGAGGTCGCCATCCAACATCTTGAGAATATTATTCTTTTCTTCAGAAGTAATCTGAAGCGGTGAATCAGGTGTGTATAAGTCTTCCCCATGTTCAATGGCAGTCAATAAGCGACTATAACGTTCAATACGTTCATTAATATTTGCCCGTCGAATCATCAATCCCGCAGCAAGGCGGTCTAATTCTGTAAAGAATTGAACCAGTAGGTCAGGGTGATTGTGATTACGGGAGAGGTAGAGAATAGCTGGCGGTATCCAGTCAGAATTATCGATTCGACTTAATTGCTTAAACAGTTTATTTACTTCTTCTGCACGTTTATCACTTTGATAGGTCGCTGTTTTGATTACGTTTAAGGCATCAGCTAAAGGGCAAAGTGTTGTATTGATGAATTCCTGAGGATTATCACTGGGGCGAACAAATTCACGGAACTCCTTGAGTACACTGCTACCAAGCTTTGCCTTGCGGTAAATCATACGGATGTGAGCGAATAGATCTTGAAACATCTCGCGCCCCAGCTTATCCTGAGTATCTTCCCATTTGGTAGTGTAAGCTTCGTTTTGAGGTTTAGGAATTAGTCCGATAATCTCTGCTTTGAGAATATCCGTTAGAGAAAGGTCTAATCCCCTTTCATTCAGCACTGAAAAGATACGATATGCCGAGTCCAAGTCTGGAGTCGAAACCGTTACTAAGAAACATTGTTTAATAATGAACTGCGCTAGACGAGTCCGCTGAGTTTCGGAAAGTTTTTGCAATTCCTTGACAAATAACAGCGAGTTCTCTTTAATGTTCTTCCGACTGTCCGAAAGCGTCTTCGAGTTTAAGTCTTTGAGCTTGCTAATCCCACCTTCATCCTGGATGTATTCCTTGAAAAAGTTTTCATTTCGCTTAGCCAGAGTTAAACGGTAGCGAGGAGGAGTACCATAAAGCAAGCTTGGTTTTTCGTAGAGCAAATCGGTTAAGTCAGCGGCAAATTCGGGTTGTACCAACGTCCGCAGAACTGCCAGCAGTATTGTCAGTGTAGTCAAACGTTGCTGACCATCCACTACTTCAGCACTTGGCTTATCTCCTTTGATTAGTACAATACTCCCTAGAAAGTAGGGATTTACCTCATCAATCGGCTCACTACCGTTTCCCAAAGCTGTGAGCAGATCTTCAAGCAGTTCTCCCGCTTGTTCGGTAGTCCAAGCATAGGGGCGCTGGTATAGGGGAATGCTGAACACAAAGTCATTGCTAAATATTTTATGGATAGGATACTCAGTAGCCTGAATTTTGACAGCACTCATGCATAGCTCCTTTAATGGGCGTGGTTGGCAACAGTTTCTCTGAGGTTAGTATTCCCTGTCGTAGCCACTGAGTTGACAAAGCGATCGCATCTACTCACAAACACTTCCATCCGGCATCTTTGTCCCTGTCAAATTCACATCACTCAAATCCGCTGCCTCAAGATTCGCGCCCGTTAAATCAGCACCATTCAAATCAGCGCCACTCAATTTCGCCCCCACCAACTTCGCCCCAACTAACTGAGCATTCCTCAAATCTGCATTACTCAGCTTTGCCCACCTCAAATCAGCACCACTTAGCCGCGCCTCTCTCAAAGTTGCCCCTACCAGTTTCGCTTTCCGCAACTCGGCATTCGTTAAATCAGCATTACTCAAATCGGCAATTACCAGTTTTGCTCCATCCAACTGGGCATTTCTCAAATCTGCATTCCTGAGAATCGCACCAATTAAATTAGCATTCCTCAAATCTGCGCTTGCTAACTGTGCCCCTGTCAAATCTGCATTCTGAAAATTTCTCCCACCCGTGTCATAGCGCTTCAGCAGTTCTCCTGTATCCGTAACGCTAATCTCTCGTTGTGGCGGACGCTTGAAGGTAAAGGTGAAGGTGTCCCCACTCTGCATCACCCGCCACATTTCCTCATACATGGGATAGGAACCTATACCACTCAACTTCACCCAACCCTTCGCCCTGGTTAAGGCGACAAATAGCTGGTTACGCAATTGGAGATTGCTCTCATCCTTTGCAACCTTGTCTAAACCCACCACATACACCATGTCCGCCTCATTACCCTTGGCACGGTGGATGCGAGATACGGTAACGCCACCTTCACACCAGTACTTATTGGGGTCATAGTTTTCTTTGTCGGCTTGGAGGATGTTGCAGTCCAGAGTGCTGGGAATATAGATGTCAATGCCTTGCGATATCAAGAACTCTGCGACAGCGGTTTCTAGTTTCATCGCCTCAAAACCAGAACCTAAAACGATAACCAAAATCTCTCGACTGGGTTTGAGTCCATCATGACGGAGATTGTAGAGAATGTTTTGGGCGAGAGAGGTGAACTCTTCTTGGCGATCGCGAAAAGTCACAAACTCCAACACTTGCCCTTCCCAAAGTTCCGGGATGAGATTGGGAGAATTTTCCGGTGGTCGTCTCAGGGTAATTTGTTGACCAGGAGTAAAACGACCTGTTACCTCATATCCAATTGCCCGCCAATCCTCTGCACGGGTAATGCCTGTAAGCATCCCACCATAACGCAGCAACCCCATTCCTATGCCATGCGCGGCGGTGAGAATAGGGGCAGGAGTACGGTAGCAACGGTGCATAATTTCACTCTTTCTGATGCCACCACTGTACTGTCCTGTCACCAGATGCCCCAAGTCTTCCCCAAACAACTCACTGGCATTGGGTATCTTCAAGCTTTCCAGGCTTTGGGCTTCATCGTAACCCCAAATTAAGCGCCGCTGTTCTGGTTGAGCGGGGTCAATAGGTCGTAAGGCTTGATACGCCATCCAGTAGAACGGCTGCTTGCCCTCGTACTTTAGTTCATCATCAACAATTAGGTCTTGCCCTTCATCAATCAAGATGGCATCATACAGCGTAGGGACGACCGTATTGTGCAATAACTGTGTGCATACGTCAGCTAAGGCTTCATTGGGTTGCTTCCGTTCAGTATCATTGACCGTCAGACGCTTCACTCCAGCCGCTCTGCAAATCGTGCTGTAGAGTCCCGGTTGATATTTGGCTCCCCAAGCGTGCAGTACCTGAAATTTTTGATTCTTTGGGTCATATCCTACTTCACCACTACTGAAGCGACGTAGCCACTTATCCAACTGAGCAATGATCGGATGGTAGAGGCTACGGCTGAAAAAGACAAAGGCAATATCCCACTCTGGATGCTTTAGGTGTATATGTGCGGCTTTCTGGCACAGCAACACGGTTTTACCTGAGCCAGCAATACCCCGAATCCGTTGTGGTCCTGGGGGAATTTCTTTCCCAATGTGTTCCTGTTGTAAATCAAATTCTGATAAGCGTTGCCGCACTTCGGTAAGAACACTGGCACGGCTTTGTGGATTCGTATGTTGTCCAAGGTTTAAGTCCGCACAGTGCGCCCCTACGGAAACAGAACGCTTTGTGCGGTAAACAGGAGTGCCGCTAACCACAGCTTGCAACAACTTCCACTGTTCACTCGTTAGGTTGCACCCTTTAATAATGGGAGTCGTTTGCTCAATCTGCTGTAGCAGGGAGTTGTTAGTTAGTTGTTGGTTATTGGTTGTTGATTGTTTAGTTGGCTTCCCATGCTTGGGAGTGTCAAGTTGGTCTTGAAAAATAATCGGGGGACAGCTAGGGAGTTGGTAAAATCCACTCTCGTACCATTGTTCTTCTGTAATTAAGGGTAAGCAAACTAGGGCGCGACCTGGTACTTTTCTGCGGAGAGTCGGTTCGCGATCGCAATATCCCAGCAAAGCAAATAGTTGATTTTCCGCTTGCTCATACGGGTTGCTGCTGGTGGTGTAGAAGTTTTGGAACTCCCAGCGATGACCTGCGATCGCCAAAATCTGGTCAATTGTGACTGACTTAATTTCAATGACAATTAAACCGAGGGAAGAGTCAACAATCAGAATATCAGGCTCTTTCCGAGACTTTCCCACCTTAGAAAAAATTGGGTAGCGCCAGTAGCCAATACATTCTCTATCTGCAAAAACCTCTCGGATAGCATCCCAAACCTTTTGTTCGCCTCCTTCACCACTTTTCCCTAACGGTTCAGTGGTGATGAACTTACGAGTTAGATGTGGGCGAGTGACCAGCTTTTGTGATACCTCTTGAAAAGTGTAAAGTTTGTTATTAGTTATTTGTTATTAGTTGTTTGTTAAAAACTAGTTTCCGACCAACAACCAACAACAAATAATACTTGTATCCCCCTATGAGAAAGCAGGGGATGAGTTATGTTCTGCGTTTTGCCTTTCGTTGTTTAATCACAACCCAAGCAATAAATGCAACAATTAGAATAAGCAGCACAACTTTAGAAACGGGACCCAGGTACTCCTCTACAAGCTCATATTTCTCACCCAGTTGGAAGCCCAAGAAGGTTAGTAGCATCACCCATGCAGTAGTACCGAGTGTTGAGTAGATGAGAAAGGGCACTAAGGGCATCTCACTAAGACCTGCTGGCAGCGAGATTAAGGTACGAATTCCTGGCACAAGACGACCAAATAACACAGCTTTGTTGCCGTACCGACTAAACCATCGCGTTACCTTATCAATATCCTGGCTGGATACTGTAATCCATTTCCCGTACTTGTCAGCTAAATGCTTCAAGCGTTCCTCACCCAAGAGTTTACCTGCGTAGTACCAAGGCAACGCTCCTAGGATAGTGCCGACGACTCCCGCCAAAACGGCAAGCGAGAAGTTCATATCACCCCTTGATACTGTAAATCCTGCCAAGGGCATGATTAGTTCCGAAGGGATAGGAGGAAATAGATTTTCCGCGAACATCAGTAGCCCAATTCCCCAGTAACCGAGGGAATTCATCGTGTTAAGTATCCATTCCTGCATAAGTGGGTGCTGGGTATTAGGTTAGGTGTTATTTTAATTCAAAGCTTGAATACTTCTAGCGCAGCCAACCTTTGATCAGATCCAGTAGACTTGTACCACCCACTAAGATAGCAATCAGGATTGAAGTGGTAAGGATGCCACCGATCAAACACAAGACTAAACCACCCAAACTGATCGCGCCGTCATCCTCCATTAAGCCAAAGCCTGTGACAAAAATGCCCATAGCGGGTAGCGTATTTGTACCCGGAATGGGAATCATCATCGAAATGCCCATCAACGCGATCGCAATTCCAATCGTTACCCGTCCCGGCAAACTGTTGCAAATATAGCTCAGACGAGGACGAGAGATCACCTCAATCCGCCGCAACCAAGGTAGTCCCGCTTTCAGAACTCCCTGCACTTGCTTGAGTTCAATCGGATGTTTACTAATCTTCTGGGGTAACCAGGGGAGTTTAGCACCGGAAATGAGCTGCAAAGCCAATAGAAAAAGGGCTATTCCAAAAGGGACAGAGTAACCAGGAGCAGGAACGGGTAACGCTGAAGGTAGAGACAGGATAACGAACAAAAAACCAAAAATTCTCTCCCCTGCTAGTTGCAGAATTTCAGTCAAAGTTACCTGGGGAGAGCGTTCTTCCTCAAAAAAATAGCGTTGTAATTCTACAGAGAGTTTAGCCATTACATTTAAAAAATGTTGAGTACTGTAATGCCACCCAATACCGAGTCAATACTGCAAATGCCAGCCAATAGGAAAGAAGCGGTTGTTGACACTCCCCGGACTCCACTTTGTTAAAGTCTGGGCATTCTCCATCACAAGTTTGTAAATGACTAGCTCAAGCCGATAAAATCTTCATTTTTGTGGAAGATAGAAGGGTGGGCATCGCCCACCCGTCCTGATTCTAGGTTCCGGAAGTCCAAGAGTTGATGTACTCAGTTTGTTCTGGAGTCAAGCTGTCAATCTTGACTCCCATCGCCTGCAACTTCAGCCGCGCAATTTCTTTGTCTACCTCAACAGGGATAGAGTGAATTCCCGGTTCCAAATTCCCTTTGTTTTTCACCAGGTACTCACAAGCCAAAGCTTGGTTCGCGAAGCTCATATCCATCACGGCACTGGGATGTCCTTCAGCCGCTGCCAGGTTAACCAAACGTCCTTCGCCTAGTACGATGACGGATTTACCGTTTGAGAGTTGATATTCCTGGGTGAATGTTCTTGCTTCTTTGACTTCTGTTGCTTTTGCCCCCAGAGACTTGAGGTCGATTTCGATGTCGAAGTGACCGGAGTTACAAACCATTGCTCCGTCTTTCATCGCATCGAAATGCTCGCCGCGAATGACGTGCTTGTTACCAGTGACGGTGATAAACAAGTCACCTTGGGGTGCAGCTTCTGCCATCGGCATCACGCGGAACCCGTCCATCACCGCTTCGATCGCTTTTGTCGGGTCAATTTCGGTAACAATGACGTTAGCACCCATGCCCCGTGCGCGGAGGGCAACGCCTTTACCGCACCAGCCATAACCTGCAACTACAATCGTTTTACCAGCAAGCAAGACGTTAGTTGCCCGGATGATGCCGTCAAGGGTGGATTGACCTGTACCATAGCGGTTATCAAAGAAGTGCTTGGTGTCAGCGTCGTTGACGTTCATTGCAGGGAAGCTCAAAACCCCATCATTGAACATCGCCCGGAGACGGACAATCCCAGTGGTGGTTTCTTCTGTGGTGCCAATGAGGTCAGCAATTTGCTCTTTGCGGTGCTGCACCAGACTGGCAACGACATCACTACCATCATCAATGATGATATTAGGACGGTGGTCGAGGGCAATTTCAACGTGCCGCGTGTAGGTTTCAGCATCTTCGCCTTTCAGGGCAAATACGGGGATGCCATAATCAACAACTAAGCAAGCGGCAACATCATCTTGTGTAGAGAGGGGATTGCTAGCAATCAGAACCGCTTCAGCACCACCATTTTTGAGAGCGATCGCTAAATGAGCCGTTTCGGTGGTAACGTGGCAGCAGGCAACCAAACGAATGCCTTCAAACGGCTTCTCTTGAGCAAAACGTTCCTGAATTTGCCGTAGAACCGGCATTTCTCTCCCAGCCCACTCAATCCGTTGTTTGCCTAGTGGAGCGAGGGAAAGGTCTTTAACTTCGTGCTTGAGCTGAGTAACAGTTGCAGTCATGAATTGTACTTTTGAACAAAAATTTGCATCGCAGTCTTAACTAGATTACTCCATCTGACCGAAGAGGGAGGTGAAAACAGAGGCTGACAAGTACTCAAGGACATAAGTTTAAGCGTAATAAAGCGGGTAAATTTTGCGGCTTACTGAAAATAATGTCTTTCTTTTGATGGACGATAAGCAGCAAGAATCCTTTGTTAAGTAGGTGGGTGTAATAAACATTTACAAAAGGCTGATAGTAGAAAAATTAGAGACTACTAACCACTAACTCCTAACAGCCATGACTTAAGTAATGTTTATTGCGACTGATCTCTTGACTTCTTGATTCAACAGTATGTTTAAAATACGCTTTTTATCTTGGACTATCGCTGGAGCGATCGCTTTTACAGGCTGCGCTGTGTTGCCTGTCAAGGCTCAGCTTCCATCAATCCAAGATTTGAACCTGCAAACTCCCAACCTACTGAATCAAGACCAAAACAATCAGGTAGTTCCCGGTTGTATCCGGCTTGATGGTCGTTGCCTATTTGAAATCGCCTCTCCTAAGTCAGATTTAAACAGCCGAATTGAAGATATTGATCAGCGATTGAGCGATATTAGTAGCACTTACTTCAAAAACGATTCTGCTCAATTACAGGTTCGTCAAGAAACAGAAGGAGAGATACCCGATATCTACGTCTCTGTCGGAGATAGGCAAGTCCGCCTGATGAGCGTTACTGACCAAGATGCCAATCTCAAAGGCGTTGATATTGATACTAGAGCTGAAGAACTGGTTCAAGAGTTAGAAGAAGGGCTAAGACGAGCGAAGCAGGAACGGCAATCAGAGTTTCTGACTCGTCAAGCCGGAGTAGCGGCTGGCACTGGTGTAGCAATGGCTGTCGCTATCTTGGCAATCTCTTATTGGGAACGTCGATCAAAGCGCTCGAAAGACCAGCTAGCCCCTTCTGAGTCGTCCCCCACACAGCCTATATCAACTCAGCTAACTCAACAGCAACAATGGAATGTCAAAGAAGTTCAGCATCGCTTTTTCCAGCTAGCTCAAGCGGGAATTTTGGTAGGGGGAACTTTATTTATTTTGGGGCTGTTTCCTTACACCCGGATGATACAGATTTTAATTATTACCGGGCTACGGTTTCCTTTACGAATAGGCATTGTTGGATTGGCAACTTATATGGTTACTCGTCTGAGCTATGCCTTAATTGATCGCTTTTCCTCAGTACTTGCCAGTAATTACCTACTAACTCCAGAATCCAATCGGCGCGTACAACTGCGAGTCTCAACGGTTTCTGGTGTGGCTAAGAGTATTGTGACAGTTACTTGGATTGCAGTTGGAACTCTAGTGGCTCTTTCAGTAATTGGTGTTAATATTGGGCCTTTGCTTGCTGGTGCAGGGCTAATTGGAGTTGCTGTGTCTTTGGCTTCGCAAAGTTTGATTAAAGATGCAATCAACGGCTTTTTCATCATCCTAGAAGACCAGTACGCGGTCGGGGATGTAATCAACGTGGCAAACGTGGGTGGTTTAGTGGAAAACATGAATCTGCGGATTACTCAGTTGCGCGATGCTGAGGGACGATTAATCACGATTCCAAATAGTGAAATTAAGATCATTGCCAATCTTTCGAGTAATTGGTCACGAGCAGACTTAAATATTCCTGTGGCTTACCACACGGATGTGGATAAGGCGCTGGCGCTGATTAATAACGTCGCCCAAGAAATGACTCGCGACGGACATTGGCGCGAACAAATCCTCGATAAACCAGAAGTCTTAGGGGTAGATGATTTTGGTAGTCGAGGTGTAACGATTCGGGTGTGGATTAAAACCCAGCCTCTAAAGCAATGGGAAGTGGCGCGGGAGTTTCGCCGACGGCTGAAGGGGGCTTTAGACGAAGCGGGGATTTCGATTCCCTTGCCTCAGCAGGAGGTCTGGTTTAACAACACTCTACCTCTACAATCCTCGCGAGATGGTCGAGGTGTTCACTCCCAAAAGTAGTACAGAAATACTATAATAGAGAGGTAGGATTTGACTGTTGTTGAAGCCTGAACCCCTTGAAAATACAAGGTTTTTACCCCCATGACGAAGCACTACATTCTCAGCATCAACCCCAATGCCGAGTACGAATGGGAGCAGTACACCTTACGTGAGCCAATTACATCTGGACGCCCAGATTTTGCCAAGTTGATTGCTGAAGCGGTGGGAGATGAAACGGGTTCTTATCTAGTGGCTGTCAACATTGAAGTCAAAGTTTTAGAGAAAACATCCCCTCAACCGCCACAGATTCCCATTGATATGCCAACGGTGAGTGTGAATGCACAACGATCAGAATTGGTAGCGTAGTCCAAACAACCTCCTCGACACCGGACAACAAGGACACCAAGCGTGTCCTTACAAATACTTTTCTTATTGGAAGATAAACATGAAAATGAGTCAGTACCCTGCTGCGATCGCACAAGCGGCACAAGTTGTTAATGAATTAGACTCGCAGATTGCTGCCGTTGGGCAACACATCGCCCGTCTGGAAGGCAATGCTGACCGAGTAGCAGCGTTTGAGCAAGGCTTGAAGAATGACAATCAGCGTCGGGGACGGCGTTTTGAATTGCTCTGCGTTGACCAAGAATACCAAACGGCACAGAATACGATGATGCGCTTGATGTCTGAAAAGGGAAGTGCGATCGCACATCTAGAATATCTGCGTAACCAGTTTACCGTGGCGAAGCTAGAAGCACGAATGGCGATTGCTCAACAACTCGTTGGTGTAGAATCTCGTGACCTAGTGGGAGTATAACGACTAAAGTCAATTTATACTCCTTGGATTATAAGTCTAGGGTTACATCAACTTAGACACCAATAGGCACCGCCCCCAGCAATGGGGGATTTTTGTATGTTTGCTAGAGAGTTTATTAACAAATTCCAATCAAAACTATTTTTATTTCTTGGTAATAAATATCAGGAAAAATAACCTCATATTTACAGACTTTTTACATATATCGCTGAGAGATTTATATTAGCCACAAACTTGAATGTTATCTTATGTTCAATAGTGATTTGATAGCAGCTAATTTTAAAGCGATTGAGGAGTTTTCTCAACGCTTAAACTAAGTTTTTATTATTTTCACGAATAAATAGTTGAAATGAGAGTGAAGAGGAAGTAGTTACCTAGCTTCTCTAGATTTGCTGCGACCTTATATCACAAACGAAATCTACCAATTTATCTACCATGAGTATGAAAGTTTTCTTGAGTTTCGCAATGATCGTTACAGCAGTCACCCTACCGCTTGCAATTCGTCTTTCAATCATTGAAAAGCTGGGTATATCGCTACCCAAACCTAATGCATTGGCTCAGCAAGTTATTCGCCCCTTAAAAGTCAAGCAAGTAGATGTTGAAAAGATTGTCAAAACCAAGAAATGTGCAGGTTGTGATCTTAGCAATCTGAATCTCAGTGGACTTGATTTGACTGGGGCAGACTTTAGAAATACAAATCTTTCTAACGCCAACCTCACGAATACTATCTTAGAAGATGCAAAAATGAGTGGTGTACGCCTGGACAAGGCTAACTTGAAAGGTGCTGACTTACAGGGAGCTGACTTGAAAAAGAGCAGCCTCAAAGGGGCGAATTTCACTAATGCTCAAATGATGAACATTAGCATGATTTACGCTGATTTAAGCAACGCCAACCTCCATCATGCTGAGCTTAGGGATGCTGATCTGACAGGTGCAAAAATAGAAAAAGCTGACTTAACTGGTGCAAGTTTGTATGGAACACACCTAACTGAGGCAAATCTAACCGGGGCAAATTTTAGTAAGGCTAACTTGCGTTACGCCAATCTCCACAAAGCTGTCATGCAGGGTACAAATACAAGTGGCGCTGACTTACGGCTAGCGATTATGCCTGATGGCTCAAGTCCCTACGGCACCAGCGAGTATTAAGCCACTCTTCCGGCTTTAAGTTCTGGTAGTATTTGGGCAAAAGCTTAGAGGATTTTGCGTGGAACTTGAGACAGCTCAAAGAAGCCAGACAATTTACATAGCTGCAAGAGAAGCAGACGCTAACCCGAATCATTGGTATGCGATCGCTCGTGTAGACAAACTGAAGCCTGGAAAAATTCTGACAGCAAAGTTTTGGAACCAACCCCTAGCAGTCTTTCGGGATGAAACCGGACAGATTCGTGTCGTTGACGATGCTTGCCCTCATAAGGGTGTGGCTTTGCATAAAGGTGTTGTCAACGGCTGCCATCTTGTGTGTCCCTATCACGGTTGGGAGTTTGACGGAGGTAGTGGTGAGTGTGTTGCAATTCCTTACCTAACTCAAGGACAAAAGCTTCCCAAAGCCAATGTTCGCAGTTATCCGGTGCAAGAGCGGTATGGATTGGTGTGGGTTTTCCCTGGCGATCCAGCCCTTGCATCTGAGAGAGCAATTATTGATATTCCCGAATATGGTGATGACGACTGGTTTCTGGTTCGGTTAGAAGTTAGCTTCGGATCGCACTTCTCGATCTGCAATGAGAATGCGATCGACTTGTTCCACGGTTATCTACACCGGAAGTATCAAGCTTGGTACGATACCAAGTTGGTAAAGATCCAAGAATCGCCAGAGATGATGCAGGCACAGTATGACGTTGCCTATCAAAACCCCTTAGCACCGTTACTCGGCTTGAGCAAGTGGGGCATCAAGGAAACAAAGGGACAAATCACCGTTCGCTACCTGTACCCTAACCTTACCAGTAGCCTGGGCGACATTTCCCGCGTTTACTTACTGCGACTTCCAGCTAGTAACACAGAAAGCCAGTCCTTTGGGCTGTTTTTTTCCAAAGTCAAAATTCCCAAAATTTTAGCCCCCTTCAAACCCCTGATTCGCTATGTACTCAGGCACTTTGTCCTAGCAAAAGTCGTTCAGCAAGATATTGAGATGAACGAAAATGAGCAGGAAATATATCAAAAGGATCGCGATCGCTCTTTTGTTGAAGTCAACCCAGCTATTTTTACATTACGGCGTCTGATAGTGCGACAGGATGAACAGTATAAAGCTGGCATCAACACTACACGCCAAAGGGTAGAAGCTTAAAACAGTGAATGTCCTGGATAAGTTACCCAATTTGCCCCTGCTTTCGAGTAAATCAAAAGGCTGAAACGGCATTGTTGTTGAATATCGCCACCATCTTGCTAACGAATTGGCTTCACCTCCACTTTCACAGCACCTAATTGCTTTGATTAGGTTTGGAAGAATAGTAGAGAGAAACCTCCTAAATATAAGATGAGTACCAGAACACTCTCAAAGCCGATATTTCCAATTCCATGCTTCTCTCGCCGCAACAGGCCCAATAATAAGATGCCTGTCATCAGAATAGTTAAGGCGACAACAAAAACCTGTCGAGCCGCTAAAGCGTGATAAATTGAACCCTGACGATAAGCAAAATCAGAGAAAGCGAGTAGCATCACATCAAAGCTATTCCCTCCAATCGCGCCTCCTACCGCTAAAGTTAGTGCACCTTGGCGGACGGCGGCAATCATTGTTACAAGTTCCGGTAAAGAATTGGATAATGCTGTAAATAACCCACCGACAAGCGATTCCGAAAGACCAGTCTGAACCGAAAGAGCTACCCCTGCGGTGCCGACACTGTAACCTGCGATCGCAACAATCACGGCTAACAGAGCAAACTGTAACCATAAACGGGTCAATTCAGATTGCTCAGATTTGTTGTCTATAACCACTTCCTCAACTCGTGTTTCATCCGTTTGCCGTGGACCCCACATTGGCATTTTTTGTGCCTCAGAAACTAGACGCAACCCGAAAAAATAGGCAATAGGGATGATCAAAGAAGCTGGATGAACACTAAACACACTGATGTCTGGGCCGGCCATAGCCATTAAGGGAATTGCCAATAGCGTCACTAGAAGTGTTGCTTGCACAAGAGTCGCAACAGAAGCCGCCGCGTGTTCTAAATTGGCTTTGCGATATACGATATCCGCTACGCCCAAAAACATCGTTTGAGCGGCAATCCCACCCAAAGCGTTGCTGACGGCGAGTTCTGGATGATTCTGAGCCGCAGCGGTTATAGAAGTGACAATCCCCGCTAAAGACGTACTACCACCCAAAAACAGTGCCCCGACAAAGGCTTCACCCAGTCCCGTTGCGTCGGCTAAACGGTCAGCAATTCTTGCCATCCTAGTTCCAGCGACGGCAATGACCAAGACGGAGATCAGAAATAAGGTAATAGTAACGGGTACGGATTCGATTTCCATGAACTGCCAAACTTGTGAGCAAGTGTCTCTTGAATTGCGATCGCCAGCTTCATTATTTCCTGCTGGGTAGGTGAAACGCCTGTACTCAAAGTCAGATGTGTTAACTACTACCCACTAGCAGTGAACAGCAAAGTTCCTACAGCGAATGGGGTGGCAAGTTAAAAGACCAAGTAATATGTCTGTAGCTTATTTAACATTTCCTTGAGGAAATACTCGTCAATCCTTAACATCTAGCTTGTATTTTCAAATATGGCTCTTGTAAACAAGCGCCTCTATCCCGCTGCTCATTTTGATCTTAGATACAGCACCAACTAATGATGTTGAACAGCGATCGCTTTTTTTGGATGACTGATGTGTTTAAAACTACTGCGCCGAGTCTTGAGAAAAATTGTCTTAGAACTTCAGTGATACCTGGCAACTAGGTCAGCGATTTTATTAAGCATGGGTTAACCCTCCCTAAAGTCTTGTAAGCGCCTCCTTCAAGCTGATCCAATCTCAATAAACAGTGCTAATAACTAGGTCTGGAAATTCAATCCGGAGCTAGCTAAAACTCTGCGGAAAAAAGCGATCGCATCTCAGTAACTCAAACACTCAAACACTCCAACAACTACCGCAAGGAAATTTTCATGGCTCCCACAACGCTCTCGGCTGGTGACATCGCTATTACTGGTTTTAACTTTGATAATCCTGATGAGTTTAGTTTTGTATTACTAACGGATATTGGCTCTGGAACGAGTATTTCGTTTACAGATAATGGCTGGCTTAGCAGTGGTGGCTTTAGAAGTGGCGAGGGAACCTTTACCTGGACGGCTAGCACAGATCTTACAGCAGGAACTATTATCACTCCCAGCCTCAGTAGTGTGGCATTTTCGGCTGATGGTGATCAAATTCTTGCCTACCAAGGCACAGCAATCAGTCCGACCTTTATTTATGCGGTAAACAGTGACGGTTCAGGGTGGGCAACTGATGCAACCAATTCCAACACCTCGGCATTGCCGGCTGGTTTAACGAATGGCTTAACAGCCGTATCTATTCCAGAAGTTGATAACGCAATCTACAACATCAGCAATGGCACGTCTGGAACCAAGGCAGAATTACTAGAGAAAATCAGCAACTCAGCTAACTGGACAGTCAACGACACTACCCGATTTACACAACCGTCTGGTTCATTTACAGTCGGTGATAACTCAACCCCATCCCTCAGCTTGAGTATTGCCCCTGCCTCCTTCTCAGAAGCCGCAGGTGAAGCTGCCGCTACTGGCACAGTTACCCGCACCGGAGATATAAGCCAATCTCTCACCGTCACCTTGGCAAGCAGTGACACCAGCGAGGCAACTGTTGCTGCCACTGTGACGATTGCCGCTAATCAGACATCAACTACGTTTGATGTTAGTGCAATTGATGATGCGATCGCAGATGGCTCACAAACCGTAACCTTAACCGCCTCTGCCACTAACTTTACCAGTGGTACAACCAGCCTCACCGTAACAGACGACGACACCACAGCCGGAACTACCCGCATCTACGATATTCAAGGTGCTGCTCATACCTCATCCTTCGCCGGACAAACCGTTACCAACGTACCTGGGATTGTCACCGCTGTTCGTTCTAATGGCTTTTATTTGCAAGACCCCAATCCTGATGCCAATGATGCAACATCAGAAGGGATTTTTGTCTTTACCTCCGCAGCACCTACTGTTATCGTTGGTGACTCAATCTTGGTTAGCGGTACAGTCAGCGAGTTCACTTCCGGCGGTGCTAGTAGTGGGAATCTTTCTATCACCCAAATTGGGGGAAGCCTGACGATTAATAAACTCTCCAGTGGCAATCCTTTACCCGTCGCGACAATTTTGGGTAATGGTGGACGCGCAATCCCCACTCAAGTGATTGACAACGACCAGTTTAGCGCCTTCGACCCAGCCCAAGACGGCATCGACTTCTACGAAAGTGTGGAAGGAATGCTAGTGCAGGTGAATAACGCGGTTGCTGTTGGCCCTACCAGCAATTTTGGTGAAATCCCTGTGGTTGCTGACAATGGGGCGAATGCTACTACCCTTACGCCGCGTGGTGGCATCATTATCCAACCGGGTGACTTTAATCCAGAACGCATCATTATTGATGACGTGTTGGTTTCCTCAGAACCCCAGGTAAATGTCGGTGACAAGTTCAGTGGCACGATTACAGGTGTGATTGACTACAGCTTTGGTAACTACAAGCTGCTGAATACTTCATCCTTACCCAGCGTCACTTCTGGCGGACTGACACGGGAGACGACCACATTAACTGGAACTGAAGACCAACTAACCGTTGCTAGCTTCAACGTTGAGAACCTTGACCCCAGTGATGGCAGTACCAAATTCGCAAGCCTTGCCAATGTCATCGTCAACAATCTCCAATCACCTGACATCATCAGCTTAGAGGAAATCCAGGACAACAACGGTGCGACAAATGACAGTGTTGTTGATGCTGACTTAACTTATCAAACTTTAATCGATGCGATCGCAGCCGCAGGTGCCCCAACCTACGAATACCGTCAGGTTAATCCAGTAGACGACCAAGATGGAGGTGAACCTGGGGGTAATATTCGCGTCGGCTTCCTCTTCAACCCTGAGCGAGTTGACTTCGTAGACACTCCCGGCGGTACCTCCACAACCAACACCACAGTAACCAGTGGTGAAGCGGGACTAGAACTTTCCGCGAGTCCGGGTCGAATTATCGACACCGACCTTTCAAATGGCGATGCCTTTGCCAACAGCCGCAAACCTTTGGTAGGCGAGTTTGTCTTCAACGGCAACAGTGTCTTTGTCATCGGCAACCACTTCAACTCCAAAGGTGGCGACCAACCTCTATTTGGCAGCAACCAACCGCCAACACTAACCTCAGAAGCTCAACGCTTACAGCAAGCTGAGATTGTTAACAACTTTGTAGAAAGCATCTTAGCCGAAGACCCTAATGCGAATGTCGTAGTCATGGGCGACCTGAATGACTTTCAGTTCTCAAATCCCCTAGCTACTTTAAAAGGGGACGACTTGACGAACCTGGTTGAGACGTTACCACTCAATGAGCAATATACCTACGTTTTTGAAGGCAACTCCCAAGCACTCGACCACATCCTGGTTAGCGACAATCTCAGCACAACAGCCGCAGCAGAGATTGATATCGTACATCTCAATGCCGAGTTTGCAGATCAAGTCAGCGACCACGACCCACTTGTTGCCCGCTTTACCCTACCGCAAGCGAATAGCACACCTGTCGCCAACAATGACACAGCTACAACTAACGAAGATACAGCCGTAACTATCTCGGTTTTAGCCAACGACACCGATGCTGATGGCAATACTACCATCGTGTCGGAGACATTGGCGATCGCAACTGCCCCTAGCAATGGCACCATCTTAGTCAATGAAGATGGCACACTCACCTATACTCCGAATCTGGAATTTTTCGGCAGCGATAGCTTCACCTATACTGTTCAAGACAATCAAGGCGCTACCTCCAACGCCGGAACCGTTAGCCTCACCGTCAACCCTGTTGTGAACGTCATCAACGGCACTTCAGGCAATGACACCCTTAACGGTACAGACAAGCGCGACGAAATCAATGCAGGCGATAAGAATGACAACCTCTTCGGCAATGCTGGTAGCGATAAGTTATTTGGTGAAGCTGGTAACGATGAACTCTGGGGCGGTAGCGGCAACGACACCCTAGAAGGAGGTATCGGTAACGACAAACTATACGGTGAGGATAGTAAAGACATCCTGATAGGTGGCACAGGTAACGACCAACTCACAGGCGGTGCTGACGATGACATTCTCCGTGGTGGTGCTGGCAACGACCAAGTAACTGGAGGTACTGGCATTGATACCTTCGTCCTCGCTACTGGTGAAGGCAAAGCTACAATCACTGACTTTGTTGTGGGCACCGACTTGATTGGGCTAACCAATAACCTGACATTTGGTACGCTCACAATTACTCAAGATGGCAGTGATACCCAAATTCGTGTCACGAATACCAATGAATTCCTAGCATCACTAACAGGGATTCAATCGAATACCATCACAGAAAACGCTTTTACGCTTGTCTAATACCATATCGGTGGGGGGAGTGCAGACTTTAGTCACAGCCACCGCTTAACAATCCAGATTATCCAAGCCGTTGAGATACAGCTTCTCTATCAGCCGACCGAAAAAGGAACACCCCTCAAGGTACAGCGAAAGGCGATCGCCTCACCTTTACAATAGTTAATATAGGCAAGCAGGAGAATGAATCAGCGTGAACCGCCGTATTGAACCCAAACCTGGTCAAGAGTCTGTCTGGGATTATCCCCGTCCACCCCGACTAGAGGAAACACCGAAACCGATTCAGATTATCTTCAATGGCATCACGATTGCCGATACTCGTAGAGGGCAGCGTGTCCTAGAAACTAGCCATCCTCCGGTTTACTACCTTCCTCCTGAAGACATCAAAATGGAGTATTTAGTAAAATCCGCTCAAGGGTCGTTTTGTGAGTGGAAGGGAAGAGCAATTTACTACACAGTCGTTGTCGGTGACAAACAAGCTACCAATGCGGCTTGGGCTTATCCCACTCCCACACCAACCTTTGCGCCAATCAAAGATTATTTAGCTTTCTATGCTCATCTGATGGATGCTTGTTACGTTGATGGAGAACAAGTGCAGCCACAGCCAGGAAATTTCTATGGCGGTTGGGTTACCAAGGATATTGTCGGACCATTCAAAGGCGGGGCTGGAACTTGGGGTTGGTAGCTTTCAGCAGTCAGCTTTCAGCGTTGAGTAATTTTTATCAGTTCCTAGCTTCAGGAATGCCGCTAATCTTTAGGACATCCGTGAACGTAGGGCAATAGGTTGGTAAACCAAATGTCCCTGGATTAACAACGTCTTGATGGGTAAAATGCCGATAGTTCATCGCAAATCTATCCCAAGCTGCCACCTGAATTCTGAACAGAACGATAATGACGTTGGCAAGCCAGATAGTCAGGGGTAGGCGAAAATAAATCTTTTTCCCTAGATAGGCACAAACATCTTCTACAGCCTGGTTTGCAGTGACTCGTTGATTGCCTAAAACCATGCGATCGCGTATTACTGCATCTTCCTCTAGATTTAAGTCCTTGGAGGACGGATGGTCAACTAAGTAGCGCACGACTTGAGCAATATCTCGTGCGTGGATGAAGTGGAAACTCGCATCCGCTTTCAACCAGCGAATTAGGTCAACCCATTTCACCACATCAGCGATACCAGATGAGACAGCGGAGTAGGGTTTATTGCTATCTCCCCCCAATACCAAAGTTGGAAATAGGGTGGTAATCTTAGAGGCGATCGCTAGTTTTGATAATCGTCCCAGACAGTCGTACTTGGAACGAATATAATCAGAACCCAGTTGACCCGCTTCCTTCAGTAATTCGTTATTCCGATTCAGAATGCTAGCTGTAGAGAAGTAAATAACCTGCTCACAAATACTGGGGTTGAGCAGGTTCATCAACCGGATTGTTTTAACGACATTAATATCAAACGCTTCCTGTGGTCCTCCCCAAGCTGTTGCTGCCAGGATTGCCACATCCATCGTTTTGAGCAACTTATCAAAGCGTTCAATCTCAAGCAAATCAGCTTGGATAATCGTGATACCAGGACGTGCTTCGTAGTCAAATCCGAGTTTGGCTGGGTTCCTGACCAAGAGGTACAACTCATGATCAGTTTCCTGAATCAACGCTTCGGTGATGTAGTGACCAATGCAGCCACTGGCACCCGTCAAAAAAATCCGCTTAGGGTTCATTCAATGTTGGAGGCGACGATTTTGGATTTAACGAGCGGGATAAAACTGGGGCTTGAATAGTTTGGACTTCCGAATCCAAGGATTTGTTTCGTGAGTTCTGGTTGCGTAGTCAGCGCTTGGCGTGTCACCAAAAGCTTGAACTCGCAACCACTAACTCTAATGATAATCAGCTTTTGTTCAACCCGAATGGGGAGAACGAGGGAGGCGTTTAATTGGATTAGGGTGTCTTTAAACCTTCAGATCCCCCCCAGCCCCCCTTAAAAAAGGGGGAGAATCTGCTCAAAGTCCCCCTTTTTAAGGGGGATGCGAGGGGGATCTTCCTTGCTTTGAGTGCAATAACAAATACTTTGAAAACACCCCCTAGGGATTAGGCATGAACGGTTAGTAATTTGTCAGCTTGCTTAGCTGTTTCAAAGAAGAACCGCACATTGTCTTCCGGAGTTCCTGGTAAAACGCCATGACCGAGATTAAAGATATGTCCTCGGTTTCCTGCTTTACGAATGGTATCGAGAATGCGATCGCGGATAAACTCCTGTGAGCCAAATAGCACACCAGGGTCCATATTTCCCTGCACTTTCACATCCCAACCCAATCGCTGTCTCGCCTCTGCCATATCAACCGTCCAGTCTAAACTGACGATATCTACACCAGAGTGCGCCATCCGTTCTAGCACACCTGCACTGCCACTCACCAGCAGAATGAGAGGTGTATCTGGATGCGTTTCCTTAACTTGCTTGACAACTCGCTGCTGATAAGGTAGGGCAAAAGTTTCATAGTCTTGAGGACTGAGTTGACCTGCCCAGGAGTCAAACATTTGGACAACTTGGGCACCACTGTCGATTTGATAGCGGACGTAAACTGCGATCGCATCGGCTAGTTTCCCAAGAAGTTGATGGAGTATGGCGGGTTCTGAGAACGCCATGCCTTTAATCACCGAATAGGTTTTGGAACCCTTACCCTCAACTGCATACGCCGCTAGTGTCCAAGGCGCACCAACAAAGCCTAGTACAGTTGATTGGTTGCCAACTTCCTGCCGTAATGCCTTGAGAATTTCCTGGATAAAGGGAAGAGATTCTTGGGGTTCTAAGGGGTGCAGTTGATCAACTTGTTCTTGGGTGCGGATAGGTGACTCAATGATTGGTCCTTTGCCTTCCGCAATATCCATCTCAATGCCTAGGGCAGGTAGCGGTGTCACAATGTCGGAAAACAAAATCACCCCATCTGGCTGAAATGCTTTCCAAGGTTGCAGCGAGATTTCAATTGCAACATCTGGTCGTTCGGAGCGATCGCGAAATGAAGGATATTTATCCCGTAAATCCCGATAAGCTTTCATATAACGCCCTGCTTGCCGCATCATCCATACGGGCGGACGGTCTAATACTTCGCCACGGGCTGCCCGTAATAGATACGGAACCTGGGTTGAGCCAGTCATCTAAATCTTTACCCTAGATAGTTTTTAAATGCATTTGTTAGCTTATCATTCTCAGTTTACCCCTGTTACTCATTTCTGCCTTTGAGTTGCTGGTAGGGTTCATGTTGGTTGGAACTCTTCAGATATTGTGCCTTCTTCGTGAGCGGCTTCCGTTTCAATCCCTGATAGGGATTCATAGTGGTTGGAACCGGTTCTGCTACCGCATCGAAAGGTTTGAGGAGTTCCCGTTTCAATCCCTGATAGGGATTCATAGTGGTTGGAACCAAACCTCAGTTTCCAAGTCAGCGGCGATACTGGGTTTCAATCCCTGATAGGGATTCATAGTGGTTGGAACTCGTGCTTATTCTGGCTCTTGAGCTTCAGTACTTGAGGTTTCAATCCCTGATAGGGATTCATAGTGGTTGGAACCTTACTTCACGTCAGGATTGCGGCTTGCCAGGGTAGTTTCAATCCCTGATAGGGATTCATAGTGGTTGGAACCGCAGGCACCAGAAAAGCTTACTGTATTTAGTTTTCGAGGTGCAGTTGCGCGAGTTGCAATTATCCTAACACTGAAAGCCATGACTAGCCAGTAAATTCTGAGAGTTCATAAGCTGAAACCATTGCTATTAAAGCAAAAAACAAGTTGCGCGGATGGTGTTAGAGGAGCGATCGCATTTAAACCCTTTTCGACAAGGAAGTTCAGCCATTTTTTGCTTACGCTCCATCTAAACACCTACCCCTCCGCGCACAACGCACCTACATCGCTAGCCCCCACCATCAGCAAAGAAAATCGTGTCATCACGAGGTGGCTCACCACCAATTCTTTCAACCTTTCTCTGACAACCGCAACAGAGAAAGTAAAAGCGGATGCTATCTTGCTCAGGTTTGATCAACTTACTCAGGCGCACTCGTAACTTGGCATACTGAGTCTCGGTTAGGTCGCACTCAAACACACTGAACTGCATCCACTGACCATAAGACTTAAGCAGTGAGTGAATCTTAGTTCGGCGCTTGTCCTCTGAAATATCGTAGCTAATGACAACATACATCAGTGCTATTAACCTCACTTCTACTTGAGAACCAGAGGGGGATATTTCTTGGTTTCGCCCATCAGATACTTCGCCAAGAGTCTCGATTGAATCTCAAATGCTTCCTGGTAGGTACACTGACGACCAAGTACAGGATGCTTGAATTTTGACTGTTTTTTCTGCTCATACAGTCGCAGAAAAGTATGAAGTCCTTCCTTAGTCAAAGAAACAGCCCCAGAGATTGGTTCCGTTGTAAAGTCAGTGGGAGAAAGCGATCGCTTATTCAGTGCAGCTAATGCGATCGCATCTACAACCAAAGGGCGAAACTCTTCCATCAAGTCCAACGCTAGCGAAGGACGACCATACCGTTCAAAGTGTAGATAACCTAGATAAGGGTCAAAGCCAACGATATTCACAGCAGACTGAAGATCGTGACGAAGCAACGAATAGCCTAAGCTGAGTAAAGCATTCACTGGATCAGTTGGCGGACGGCGACGTCTGGCTTCAAACTGAAACTCTGAGCCTTTGATAAGCTGATTGAAGCTACCAAAATAGGCAGCGCTGCCTGCGCCTTCTAAACCTCGCAGTGAATTAATTGTTGCTGTCGTCTCCAGTGGTGCAAGTGCTTGCTCTAACCGAGTAATACCCGATTGCAGACTCACTTCAGGACATTCCCGCTCTCGACGCAGCAGTATATTACGATAGTTTTTCAGCTTACCTCTGACAAAACTTCTGACCAAATGCACTGCCTGTTCAGATTCTCCATCTGCTTGCCACTGCGCTCTACGAACAAAGATATTTTTCGTCATTTCTGGCTCCAAACGACCTAAATAGCGTCCTGTTCCTGTAAGAAAACTCAAAGGAATGTGGCGTTCTAGTAGTTCCATCACGACGGCTGGGGAAACAGTCGCCCGTCCCAACACCACAATGCCATCGACTTTAATGAGAGGTACATCCAAAAGCTTTTGTTGATTGGCTTTCACACACAAACGTTCATCAGTCTTGCCAATAAAGGCATCGTCTTGGGTAACATAAACGGTTCCCATGATTTACTCCTTAGTGAGTTGGGGTATGTTTGCAAACTTCTCGCTTTAGCGAATTCTGAATCCTCGCTTTTAACTTGCAAATCCTGCATTTTGCCCCCTAGGGCGTGTTTTCAAACTTTGTTAGCTTCGTTTATGTAGTGCAGATCCCCCTAAATCCCCCTTTTTAAGGCCGGAGCTTTAGTGAGGAGCTGGGGGGGATCGAAGGGTTTGAAAACACCTTCTAGTAAGCTTCCTGGTAACGTCCTACTTTATCGACAGCCTGGGGTAAGCATTGGGTGTAAAGACTGCATCCAGAGCAACGTTTGCTGTAAACAGCGCTAGGGACAAGACTCGTGTTCAATAAAGTTGTCACTGCTTGGATGGTGGCAAGTGTACTTTCTCGTAATGCGATCGTCATCTCGACGGGCTGGCGTTGATGAGAGTGGGCATAGTAGATATAGCCTTGATTGATAGTTTTCCCACTCATTTCCTCAAGGCATAAGGCTTGGGCACAGACTTGCAGTTCATCATTGTCCCATTCGCCTCGTCGCCCTCGTTTGTATTCAACTGGATAAATCTGTCCATCGGTGGATTCGATTAAATCAGATTTACCGATGAGCTTGTAACGCTCTGATTTGAGCCAAATTGCTCGAACTTGCCAGGTTTCTTCCCGGTGTCCTTCGCCAACAGTGTGTACGCGATCGTGCAGTCCGGTACCTTCAATGGTGTACTGGTTGTCAGTAAACTCTCCGGCACAGAACATCCGCCAGCAGCGATGAGGACAGTAGGCGTATTGATTCACGGCGGCGATAGGAATGTAGTCAGTGTCATTCATGGATTTGTTAGAGGAGACGCACGGAGTTTTGAACATTGAGCAGAGTAATTTTTCGGCTAAACTACCGATAATTACTGTTATGGGAATTTGGATTGGGTAAGATGAAGGGCGATGAAGACTAACTCAATCGCCGCACCATGCCCATCCCCATCGGTGTCTTTCTACCGACACCACAGTAGAGAGCAAAGTCAGCAAGGGCGTTGATTTGCTTGATAACCAGGGGTTCAACGTCTCCTAAGAGGCGAAAGTTTATAACTCCCACACAGCCAATGAATTTGCTACGTTGGTCGGCTACCATTTCGGTGCGAATATCGAAGAAGCTGGGAAAGAGGGGCTGTTCGATTAGGGTTTTGGGTAGCTCAATTCCGCTGTATTGATTCCAGCGATTGAGTAGACTGTTAAAGACACTCTCTCGTGTAGGGAGGGCTGAGTCATGTTGGCTTTGCCGAAAGGCAGTCGGTGTACAGAAGGAAAATTCAATTTGGCGATCGCATTGGGAAGCCTGTTCGTAGAGTTGGGCATAGGTGCAAAAGTTTGCCCAAGGCTGAGTGGATTGAGGCGTACCCAGGAGACTAGTAATCTGCAAATCAGCAGAACCGAGATGCCAAGGGTGTTGAGGATTGAGGTTGAGCCAAAGTTGATTTAGGTGACCAAATAAGGCATCATCAAGCAGAGAAATGCGCCACCAGCAAGGCATACCAGCAGGAATCGGTTGGTTGTGTTGCCACTGTAAAATCGGGTCACGAGTCGGACGCTTGGCAATCTGAAGGGGGCTGAGAGTAAAGGCTTTTTGCTCTTTTTGCTCGTGAAGGCGATCGCCTAATTTGCGATCGACGTAGCTTACAAGGTTGAGAAAGAGGGCGTGTAGATGGCGTCCCGTGAGGAACTGGGGGTAGATGGGTGAGGCAGGAATGAGATTAAGGACTAAGCTATGTGGCATTGCTCATACATCCCGAAAACGATACTAGGATGGTGCTGTAAATTGATGTGCAAACTGAATGTTGACTAAATCAACAAAGCATTTACAAGAATACGCATGAGTGGTTCTAAGTCTTCTGTCACCCGATAGCTATTGAAACCCTGGTCAATTTGTTTCTTTGCGCGATGTAAAACCCCAAACTGCCAAAGGGTTCCAGTTGTGACAGCTCCCATGATTTCTGGCTGTTGTGTTGAATCTGTCCACAGATCTAAAGCAATCAGGTCTGCTGCTAATTGGGTAAAGCTATTGGTCAGATATTCCTGTTTTGCTTTAATAACTAGTAATCTCGTCTGAGTCCTAAGCAAGTAATCAAAACATCCCTGAAGCGGCTCTGTTACTTTAATTGGATACTCAATTTTTAGCTGGGCATGGGTGTAGTGAACTAAATCGAGTACAACCGGAGCAATGAGAATTTCTCGACGGCTTGCTTCATTTGCTAAGTTGACGTAGGGCAAAACTTCCTCAATTCGTTCTCTCAGTTCTGAAAGGCGATCGAGTTCTCCAGAGTACTGGGGCAAGTTCAACCTTTTACGAGTTAGGGAGTAGCCAAATTCAGCAACCAGTTCGTCTACTTCTATTTTGAGTTCAAAGATTTTGCTTGCGGTATAGGATTGATTCAGATCGAGTGCTTTTGCCATAGTGCATGACTCCTAATCTCTAGATTCCACTGGGGAAGTTTAGCGATAAGACAGGTATGACTCATCTGCAACGGGGTTGAAGCCACCAAGGTAAACAACTTCTACAAATGGCACACTAGGAACAGGTTCGTACTGCTCATCAGTGCGACCATGTGCGCCATAGTAGTGCTGTTTATTGACATTAAGTTGAATGGATTCGGCTTTCACGATAGTGACATCGTTGTAGCCGCCTTCGTAGCCACCCACAACTACAGGTGTGTCTGAGTCAAATTTAGAGAGTGCTTCGATTAGTTCTTTAATGGTCATTGTTGAGTTTCCTGGGTAGATGCGATCGCCTAGACTATCACTTACTTTCTAACGGTTGTTACCATTTGTTGTGCTTAGTAATCTACTCTTTCTTTGCTGAGAGATTTTGTATAGCTTACGATTGCTTTGTGTTTACCTTCTACATGCAACAGTTTTTCATCAGCACCATCAACCCACTTTTTTATGAAGATTCTAGGAAGCTCCACAAAACCTAGTTCTTCATCATAGGAATATGATTGCAAAGAAACATCATAAACTACCCCCTTTTTTTCTGGATGAATTCTGATAGTGATTTCCTTTCCATAAGCTGACCCCCATCTAAGTAAGTGTTCTGTATCCCAACGTGTATTTTCCTTGTCGTACCATTTTTCATAGGCATGAATATTTGCATACTGTTCGCCAGTGTAAAGCCTATCGATTGGCACTGAGATGCTATGAGTTTCTTGACTAATGAATTCTAGCTTGACTGATGGAGTCCAACTTCTGGTAGGAATCAAACCACGTTTATGGAGATGCTGACAAGTTCGATTAGCTTGGTAGACATATTCATGGAGCATAGAAAATAGTTCAACAACTCGATAATCATCTACCTGTTGAGTAACAGAGATACACTCTGAAATTTTTGCAGTTTCAAAACTTGCCAAATCTCGGAGCGTATTTTGATACTTCTGCAATGCAGCCTCATCAAGAGTATTAGCAAAATCAGGAATATCATCACCTACTAGGATTATTTTTGCATCTGGTACATTTCCTTTACGGTTGCAGCGTCCAGCTCTCTGAACCAGATTTTCAGGCGGACAAATCTGGGAAATCAGTACATCGCTATTTAAATCGCAGCCTACTTCGATAGCACTGGTTGTTATCAGGATGTAAGATTGATTGCCTGCATCTCGTTTTTGCAGTTGTTTGTAAATATCGGGTCTAACTTGATCTGCAATTCTACCATGATAGAGAAATAAGAATCTCTCGTCATTCTCACTATTAATGCCAAACTGAAATTTTAGCTGCTGATAAATTGCAGCGGCATCTTTGACTGTTTCAACTACAGCAATGATTCTGCGGTTTGGTTTTACTTGCCATTCCTTAATAATGATTTGAGCAAACTCATTTTGGAAAGCTTCCGGATTTTCTCTGTCACGCTTAAGACTGCTAATCCATTCAAATTCTCTTTGATTTACGTGAGGTTGCTTTAGAACCTGCTGCTGAAACTGGAAGAATTCCTCAGCATTTTCAGTATCATCAATATAATCAATAATATCCAGATAATCAAAACGCTCAATGTGTTCTTGCGGCATGGTAGCCGTCATCAAAACAAGCGATCGCCCTGCTTCATAAAGTGACTTTAATAGGCTGTGGAAGTTAGTAAATGAGATATCGTCGTAGCTATGAGCCTCATCAAAGCAGATTAAAGTCTCTTTCTGGTTAATTCTGAGAGGAAAAACGAAGGACTTGTGCGAGTCGCCAAAGGCAAAATAGCGATAAAGGAACTTATCTAGTGTCGTTAAAATCACATCTCCCTTGTAAAGATGACGCCTGGGATTAATTCTAGGTTTAATTTCCTCACCGTTGCGATATACCCAACGATACATCTGCGCTCCCGTATCAACCACGAGAGATAGTTCACGTTCTGGTTGTAATTTCGAGAATTGCTTGAGGTATCTCTCAACCCGCTCTTTTTGGTCTTCTAGCAAACTGCGAGCAGGAAGCGGCAAAAAAAGACGATAGCCCTGAGCTAAAGCCGGAAATAGAATAGATTCAGTTTTTCCTGAACCCGTAGGAGCTTTGAGTAAAATTGTGGGATGCTTATTATGAGCGATCGCATCAAACATTTCTTCTTGCATTGGGTTAGGAATAAACTTATCTCCGCCCAATGCCTTGTATATAGTTTGGCAATCCCAATGTTTCAGATTATTAACTGATTCATAGGGTTTAAGGATAGCTGGCTTAGGTTCTGCTTTTTCAGGCTTGCCTTTGTGAAACTGCCACCAATTCTTAACGATTTTATCCAAAGCCGTTCCCAACTTATAATCCTGCTCTGCCTTGATGCAGCTTTGCAAACTCTCCTTATCTTCCTGACTAAGCTGCATAGACCAATATTCAAACGACAAGGGAATAGAGTTGTCTTTGAAAGGCCACGGGTCAATCAAGTAAGTTTGGTTATCTAACTCGGAATTTGCAGTAGTGTAATCCATGAAAGCGCGAGATTCTGCCTGATCGTCATCTCCGATAATTCGGCAAGCTAACTCTGCCTCAATCTGATCGCACATCTCCAATATGTAAAGTTCACGGGCATAAGCAAGAGGCTCTTGAGCCAAGATATCAGCGTATTCTTGTGACTCTTTCTTCAGATTGTAGGAATCGCGGCTGATATCATCAACAGAGAAGTAATGGTGTCCTCTAGCTAAATACTGCGCCCAAGTATCGGAAGTGACAGCTTCAAAGCGATGTCCTTTAAAGGAGTAAATATACTCCTTGAATTTTCCTTTTGGATCATGTTTTGGGGTAGTTTCAACCTTGATAGAAAAAGTCTGAGGCTTTGCCATATCATGAACTTTGGCAGCTTCCAAAACTCGTTTGAAAGATGCTTGTCTGTCTGACACTGTTGCGCCTGGGAAGTCATCAAGGTTCCAAGCTCGGACTAACCGCACAACATTACCGACGTGATTCCCAAGCGGTTGAAAATATATTTTATTGGGGATAGGTGTCTTAGGCTTTTCGGGAAAAAAGACGCGACCAAAATTATAAGGATGCTTGCGTTCTGGCTTAGACATAAACTTCCCCTTTCAACAGGTTTACGAGAGAGACAGGGATATAGATTTCCCCATTGGTGTAGTAATCGAGTGTAGGAGCAGGATTGATGGAATGGGAGAAATAGGCTGCAACAAAAGGAACAAAACCTTGGATAGAGGTAGGATTGCTGTCTAAAAATCCTTCCTGTTCAGAGTGAGTTTGGACATCTATTGCCCAGTTGTAGCGATAAAGGTTGTAAATATCGCAACCGCCTACAAATTGACGATCCTGTAGCAGTGCTTCCATCGGCAGAAGTGTTGATGGATGAGCGGCAATAGTTGTGCGTTCTAGCTCGATTGGTTCTTCAGAAACTTCTGTAATTACTGCATAGCCTTCTTTGCCAAGTTTGCAGCCATACCCTTCTAAGTCTTGGAAGTGTTCTAGCCCAGCAGCAGATTCACTAACTACATAAGCAACCAATTCCTCTGCAATCAGATACTCCCAGGTGTGAAGCTGAAAATTTGCTCTGTCCTCCTCCACATACAATCTGGAAAAAGTATCGTGAGTAAACTCGCGCATTCCTTTGCGATAGGTACGGTGAACTCCACTCCATTTACTCGATACTGGATACGCCCCCAGAGCTAAGTAACGAGGCGGCAAGGCATAAGTTGGCGGATTGTCCTTATTGACAGAAGTTTCAGGAATTTCTAGCCCCGCACTTAGCATTACCAGTCTTCGCAGGAATCCAGATAGAGTGGTTGGAGGAACAAAGGGGTAAGTCGCAATGTTGAGAATTGACCCAGGCAGAATGCGAAATGTCATTGCTGCCGTAGGCTGAATTTTGAATTCAAGGCAGTACATAGGTTATGCCTATAAAACGTGGTCAACGAAGTTGCTGGAATACTCTTGCAATTTCTCTAAAGCCGCATCACCAATCCATCGCTCAAAGTGGCTTGTCTGAATGTGGTCAGAATTTATTTCTGGTGTCCTAGATAGCCGCATAAACTCCTCAATCGCTACTTCTGGATTAGTTTCTGAAGGAGAGATGATTGGACGCTTACCTTTGGGAACCAGATATCGATCCAGGACTAGCAGAGGTTTTTGATTGTGTTCTGCGATCGCAATTCCCTTCGGATTACCAGAACCAATTCGAGGCAGTGCATCTAGGAAAGCATAGGCAACTGAAGAAAACTCTAGATCGGTGATACTCAGCGCATGATTCGACACTGGATAGAGCAATCCGGGTTGGTTGTATTGGCGTTTGAAAGGAATTGGAGTTTCATCCTTACCCGTTTCAGGGCTTGCAATGCGTGAAGGATGCATCGCTCGTTGCTTATCTACCGGATAAATTTCCTGGACAGCTACGCCACCGCCATGTGTAACACGACCAATTAAAGTTTTTTTCCCAGCAATCAAACCACCATAAGAACTACAGATCGGACAGTCTGGTTCAGCGCAAGTTTTAGGGATACCACACTGTTGTTTATCACCAAGTAGTTCTCCGGTTTTCACGGGTGCCCAAATCAGACATCGCCGCTCTACGCCTCGGCGTTTTGTTGGTGAGATGTAGCATTTTTCTAGCGATCGCCCATCCTTAGTAGATAGCTTCACTGTCTCAACCAGGTTTACATTTACCTGTACCTCATGCCCAAAATAAAGCTCTTGAGAACCTTCGAGAATTGCATAAATGTCAAAGTGTAGACGTGGATTTTTAGCATCAGTTTTTGGAAGTCCAGTAGCCATGATTATTTCTCACTTGTAGATTTCAGTTTGCGAACCAATTCAGGAAAACGGGTGTACAGAGAAAGTTTGAGTTGATAGGTTAAATCTTTCCAATCTTTTTCTTGTGCATAGTCATGTTTGGCAAAATGAGCATAAGCATTGATAACATCATCGGCATAGAACTTCAGGTATATTTTGCCTGAGCTATCTTTTTCTTCACGCCCTCTAATTTCTAGCTTCTCAAGTAACTCTTTAGCCCGTTCATAGATAAAGTAGTTGCCAGGATAGTGATAAAAACGTGCTTCAACGCTTGTCTTATTTTCATCTCCGAGAGTTGCGTAATAACAGAAAGCTACAGCATCCTCTACTTTTTCAATCAGCTTGCTGACTTCTCGCTCTGTATCCTCTGGTTTTAGCCTTCTGACTGTACTCTCCAATGACTGAGCAAAAGCATAAGTTAAGCCAGTTAAAGCTGCTACATCTCTGTACAAAGTTGCCCGTTTGGATATTTGATTATCTGAATTCATAGAAACTCCTATTACTTCCAAATCTTTTTGCAACCTTTCCCAGTAAGCTTCACGAACCTGTTCTAACGTCAGAACATGAGAAACGCTAGAATTTTTTGTAAGGCTATACTCTGCTAAAAAAGGTAAATCTTGCTCTACATAGCGCACTGCATCACCTAGAGTCATATTGATTTCTTTTCCAGAAATAACAATCGACTGGCTATAGCCCTCCATTAAACCTTTAATAAAAATTAAGTACCTACTTTCAAGATGAATTGGATGACTACTCTGGGTAAATAACGAAAAATTAAAATCGCCTAGAACCTCAGCGGGGAAAATAGAAGCTACTTTTACCAAGGCATACTGAATCTGACCCAGCTTTTGAGATGCAAAATCACCTCCATTAGTCCGATCTGAAGCTAGCACTAAATATCGACCTGCACTTAGATGTAGCTCTTTACTAGTCAGCATCCTGATGTAATCTTTGATCTTTAATTCAGTAGCTGTGCTTCCATCAGTAGGTTCAAGTCGAAGAATTATACTCTCCTCTGTAACCTTCAGTGGAGAGGCAAATGCTAACGCTGAACAAGATGAACAGATATATGGTCTGCCTTCACTGGATGACGACTGGCGACGCTGAGATGGTCGCTCAAACATGAATCTGAGAACTTGCCATTTTGCAGTTTTTGGATCGAGAGCAACACCGCAGGAATAGCAAAATTCTTTGCTGTCATCTCCAGGCGATCGCACAGCTGACAAAACGGGTTTCTCCGTCAGTAGAGGTTCAGGTAATGGCTCACTCGGCTTAGTCTCCAACAGGCGATACATCTCAGAAATGCACTGAGTAAATATGTCACCACGAGTCGAGTTAATTTGGTCTGTAGCCGTTCTACTAAAGTTATTGGCAAGAGAGTCAATAACCTTAAACCTAGTAGGGTTTTGTTTTTGGTCTAATTGAACAAACTCAAATGGATTTCCCCCACATTGCTCCAGCAGATTTAGTTTGTCTTGAACAGACTCTTGACTAAAGATAACTTTTTCTCTAAGTTTTTCTTGCTGATTCTGTAGCTTGCGCTGTTGAGCTTTAGATAGTCCCGGTTCGGTGAATTTTATTTCAATTGCATTTAATTCTTGCCAGAAAGAGTTCTGTTCTTCCAAAATTTTCCTAAACCCTTTCTTAAAATACTCAGTGTATTTCTTCTGTTCCTTTGCCTGCATTGCCTCCTTATCTTTTAACTCCTTTTCCTTAGGCTTACGTGCCTCATCAATTAAATTTTGTATTGCCGCTATTTGCTCCCCACGGCGTTTTTGGCGATTTTTGACATCTCGGAAAACGGCAAAATACCAAGCCGCTAGAACATTTGATTGCTCCTGTGTCAAAATCGGTACGTCTAAAGTACTGAAACCACGTCCAGACAAAGTAATGGCGTTGAGCATTACGATAAACGTCTGCACCAGTCCTGGTAACTTGAACTTGAGATTACCCTTAGCTGAAAAAGCAACATCTTTCAGGAAGCGTTCCCAGTGCGTTTTGAAGTCTCCTAAGGCTTTGTTAACTGGGATGAAAACACGCACATGATGGTTACTTTCATCCAGCACAACTATCTGGTGTAACTTTTGCAGATACTCCAAAAACCTATCTATCGCGCTTTCAATAGCCAGTCGAGCTTGTAATTCACCAGGTAGCGGTGACTTGAATAAAATTTGAATCTTGCCGATTTCCTGGTCTTGATAAATTACCCTATCTCCATCAGAATCCAGATCCAGAGAGATGTTACTCACTCCGTTGCTATCTGCAAGCCTTAGCTTCCTGATGAGTTTGGGGTCGTCAAAGGTTTGAGCGATCGCCACCGCATTTGGCTTACTTGCTAACGCCACAATCAACTCCGACCTCTTAACAGGTATGACATCTGCGGCTAGGGCGCTAATCAGTATTTTGGTTTGAGCCGTGTCAGTAATCATGCTGAGCCTCGTGAGGATATCCCAGTTTCAGAACTGAGTTTATGGAAGCAAGTAAAGATTTGGAACTGTGAAATCTACCGATATTTCAAGCTCGATAGATTTCTGTTGTGGATTTTTTCAGTGTTTATCTGACAACTTGATCGCCAGATCGACTAGTTCATGCCAGGAAACCTCCATGCGAGAAACATTCCTCTCTCGCCTTGCCCTTGCACTTGTCTGTAATCGAGTCATATACAATTACATTAAAGAGTTTGGCATAGCTTTTTAGAAAGTGCAAGTGTATTTAGGAAATGCCGAGAAAAAAAGAAACGATTACACTGTCAATTCCGCCAGGAACCAAGGAGCAGCTAGAGGCGATTGCTTGCCGATTAAACATTCTCTGGGGCAAAGAACCCAGTGTGTCAGGTTTGATTGTCGCGATCGCACAACAGCAGCTAGAAGTCGGACAGTCTTTCACCCTAAACTCAACTCAAGTAGCAGCGCTACGGCAAGCAACTAAAGTCCTCATTGATTCAGGATACGTTGGAGAAGCTCAAACCCTCTCACATCTGTTGGTAGAGCGGGGAAACCTGGAATCACCCCTGCGCCAATCTCTCCTCCAAGAGGTGAGCCAGCCTACCGTGGCATGGCGTATCCTTGTCGAGCAACACATCAACAATCAGCAACCCTTTCGTTTGCTTTATGGCAATGCCCAAGAACAGGAGTTGGCGTTCACCGTTCGTTACGCCGAGATTTCCTTTGAAGAAAAGCGTTTTTACCTACAAATCTGGTGTGAAGAGACTGAAGACATCAAAGATAGTGACTTTCCCGAACTCATCCACAATCGCTGTCTACGCCTGGATCGGATTAAGTCAATCGTTGCAATAGACGGACAATGGCGTAAGGAAAGGTTAGATTCCCTAAAAGTGTACTTGCACTTTAAACGAGGAATGGTGAAAGCCTATGAATCAAGAGACGCAGATATAAGTGATGACACATTAGTGGTAAAGGAAGAAAAAGTGCGACAAGTAGTGCGGCGCGTGTCAAATCCCTTCTGGCTAGTTCGAGAAGTCTTACGATACGGGGGAGATTGTGTAGTGGTGTCGCCAGAGAGTGTACGTGAACAAGTAAAGCAAAAGCTGCGGCTTCAATGCCAACAGTATGAATTAGAAGTTAGTAGTGAGGGGTGAATACCAACAACCCGATCAACCGCGAGTCCGGCGAGTGTGAGAAAAATATCGAGTACCTTCTGGTTTCTCCGTGAAGTGATGCAGTATGCGGAAGATTGCGAAATCGTCTCGCCGGAGAGCGTGCGATCGCGTTTCACCCAAAAACTGCTAGCCCTTTGCAATCAGTATGGGCTGAAAATCCAGGATTAGCTGTATGGAAATTAAAACCTAGACAAGCAGAACTCCACCCCTAGACTTAGGCAATCCAGACCTATGAACGTTAACACTGAATCATAGCCTTACGAGCCATTACAACGGTCGTAAGAGAACCTTCATACTCGTGTCGAAATAAAGAGCAACTAGAGATGACAACTTCCATAGACCACAACGAAGAAATTAAGAAGCTGCGTGAACTCGTCAAAGACATTGACACTGGGATGCTAACGACAATAGACGAGGACGGGACTCTGCATAGCCGCCCGATGTCAACGAATGGGGAGATCGAAGCTGATGGTAGCGTCTGGTTCTTCATCTATGCCAGTTCCCATAAAGTCACGGAAGTTGAGCAGCATCAACAAGTCAACGTTAGTTTCTCAGCACCCAATAAGCAACGATATGTCTCAATGTCAGGTACCGCTCAATTAGTGCAAGATCGCAGCAAGATAGAGGAATTGTGGAAGCCAGAACTCCAAGCCTGGTTTCCCAAAGGACTGGATGAACCGGATATTGCTTTGCTTAAGGTCAATGTACAGAAGGCGGAATACTGGGATGCACCGTCAAGCTTTGTGGCACACACGATTGGCTTAGTGAAAGCAATCACCACAGGCGAGAAAGCCAGTAGTGGCGAGAATGAAAAAATCAACCTGAGCTAAACACCCTATGAGATGGTCTGTTTGGGTGGCACTTACCCTGATTTTGTCCGGATGTGATTCTGTCACCCAATTTCTTTCGGAGTTGCCTGAGTTCGATACTCCCTCCAGTTCCCCACCAACTCCCCTTGCTACACCCCAATCTCCTGCAACGGCGCAAATGGAAGCACAGGTGCGCCAGCGGATTAATGAAATTCGTCAAAAGCAGGGTTTGAGTGAACTTCAGAATAATGAAAAGTTAGCTCAGGCTGCGCGTGACTATAGTCAGGAGATGGCAGAGAAAGACTTCTTCAGCCACACCAGTCCGGAGGGTAGCACGATGGTAGAACGGGTACGCTCAGCAGGAATAATTTTCTACTTCATGCTGGGTGAGAATCTGTTTATGTGTACTAATATCCCTCAACCCGTGCCCGCCTCAGTGCAGGGTTGGATGGATAGTCCAGGTCATCGCAAGAATATCTTGCGTCCTGAATATCGAGAAACAGGTATCGGGGTTTGGCGCACAGGTAACAGTTATTACTTCACTCAGTTGTTTATGCGATAGCAAAGCGTAAGAGCTGCTTCGTAAAGAAAAGCTTCAACGTTAATCGCCGGAGAAGGCGAATTTAGAGACTCGCGTTTGGCAACTGTACTTTAGATTAACAGCGAACCAACTCAGGTATCGTTGAGTGGTTCGCCAACGACAAACCTTGCACAGATAGATTCAATGACCTAAGGCTTTATCTGTAGCAACTAATAACTAATGAATAGACTGGGATGCGATCTAATCCACAGCAGGCGGCAAGCCGATGGGACTGAGTTCGAGTTTCGGTTGGTCAGACACCACCTGCTCTAAATTCCACTGATTCTTGAACAGCAATACTGGACGCTCCCAACGGTCTTTCACCACAAACGTGTTAAACAGTCGTCCGGCTTTTTCCAAAGCGTCCCAACCTCCTGTCACCCAACGCGCTACGGTAAAGCCTAGGGGTTCCAAGCGGGTTTCTACACCATATTCCTGAGCCAACCGGAACTGCACCACCTCAAACTGGAGTTGTCCCACGGCAGCTAGAATCGGTTCCCGTTTACTCTCATCGGTGGAGTACAAAATCTGTACCGCGCCCTCTTCCTGAAGCTCGGCAACTCCCTTGTTGAAGTTCTTGTACTGCCTGGGGTCAGCGTTTCTCAAGTAAGCAAACAGTTCAGGTGAGAAGGATGGAATCGCGGGATACACCAACTTCTCACCCGTGTAAACCGTATCGCCAATGGTGAACGCTCCCGGATTGTTTAACCCAATCACATCGCCGGGGTAAGCATATTCCACCGACTCTCGCTCTTGAGCAAATAGCTTTTGCGGACGGGACAGGCGGATGCTTTTCCCTGTGCGAGCGTGTTTCACTACCATGTCTTTTTCAAACTTACCAGAGCAAACGCGCACAAAGGCGATGCGATCGCGGTGTTTCGGGTCCATGTTTGCCTGAAGCTTGAATACAAACCCGGTGAATTCTGGGTAAGTGGGCGATACTTCACCTAGGTTACTCTCGTAAGCTTCTGGCTTTGCCGCGTAGTCTAGGAACGATTGCAAGAACAGTTCCACCCCGAAGTTATTCATCGCGCTGCCGAAGAACACAGGTGTCATTTCACCCCGATGAACGGCTGGCAAATCTAGCTCTGCACCTGCGCCTTCCAGGATTTCTAATTCCTCTTTGAACTGGTTATACAAATCGCGATCAATGAGTGATTCAATCTGGGAATCGTCGAGGTTAATCGTGGTGTCTGACGCTTTCTTTTTGCCGTGGGCGGCGGTTCGCTCGAATAGGTGAATTTTGCGCGTTCTGCGCTCAAACACCCCTTGGAACTGATCGCCTGTGCCAATGGGATAGTTAACGGCATAGGTTGCTAAGCCCAACTCTTGCTCAATTTCATCCATCAGCTCAAAGGGAGTCAGGCTGGGGCGATCGAGCTTGTTGATGAAGGTAAAAATGGGTAGGCGGCGCAAGCGACACACCTCAAACAGCTTGCGAGTTTGCGTCTCCAGTCCTTTGGCGGCATCGATTAGCATCACCGCGTTATCGGCGGCTGCTAGGGTGCGATAGGTGTCTTCGCTAAAGTCTTGGTGTCCAGGGGTATCTAGCAGGTTGAGGACGTGATCTTGATACTCAAACTGCAATACGGTGGAGGTAATGGAAATTCCCCGCTGTTGCTCCAATGCCATCCAGTCAGAGGTGGCACTGCGCTGTGTCCGCTTCGCTTTTACGGCTCCTGCTTCTTGGATGGCTCCTCCGTAGAGCAGCAGCTTTTCTGTTAGTGTTGTTTTTCCCGCGTCGGGGTGGGAAATAATCGCAAAATTCCGACGGTGCTCAACCGCTTGAGCAATCCCGTCTTCTAACTCAGATGATGTTACAACCATGATTTAATCCTTCTACTCGCCCTATCTTGAGAGTCTAGAGTCGCATGAACTCGATTGGCTCATTCCATAGGTAAAGCCGCTCTTGAAACTCAACACAGGCTTTACCAGAATTAAGGTAATAGTGACAGGGCAATACTTAAGGTGGGCACTGATGAGCGATCGCCAACAGGCTGAGTCGGTTCGTTTTTGTAGCGAGATAGTGACCCACGGCTTAAATTATGGAATACAAGACTCTATCTAATCAATAGCACCTGTTAGGCGATTCAACAGTTTTAATTGATTTACACAAATAATTACACATAATTAGTGGGTTGTGTCCGGTTGGGTGAGTGTGTGCCAATTGTGATCAACTTGATGAGGCGGCGGTGAGTCAGTGGATTTGAGCAGGCGATCGCACCGTTCGTACATAGAGTTTCTTTTATAACCGCTTTAGCGGTTACTACAAGCTGAATGGCACTATTATCGCCAATCCCAAAATCGGCGCATAACTCGCAAATTGCTCAAATCCAATGGTTTCCTGGCTACAAAGTAGAAAATATATATTTTCATTGCAGATTGTAAAATCCTTGTGATATGCTTGCTTCAAACCATAAGTTTCCTTATGGGTATTCATCGGCAACAGATGCAAGTAATGTCGCACAAAGCAATCTCTTCAGTAGCTTTAAGTATTTGGAATTGTCCACCCTAGCGTGGAACTAAGGTCTTGCTGTGAAGAAAGGGTGTTCTCGTCCAACAGTACAAAGCTTGGCGAGTAAAGGCTGGTCTGAATTAGATTGCTTCGCGTTGCAGTTAGTAAGTTAACTAACCCCTCAGGTGTGCTTGAGGCATGAGCTTGTAGAAAGGCTCCCTTATGATTTAAAACGAGTTATTCGTTTTCACCAATACCTAGTACTTAGCTACTGCAGTGCGGTCTTTGTAGACTCTGAATTAAAGCGCCAGCAACAGTTTATTTACTCTTCATAGTACTTGTTTCTCTCACGATCGCATGATAGGTGTGCCCAAACGCAGTGCGTCAAGAGTCTTGCCTTTTTTTCAGACAGCTACTTGAGGAGGAAACTTGAACGGGACAATTCTGAGGCGAGAGTGGTTTTTTAACACTCGGCGAGACATTATGGCAGGTGCAGTCGTGGGGCTGGCACTGATTCCAGAAGCGATCGCCTTTTCGATCATTGCCGGGGTCGATCCCAAAGTCGGGCTTTACGCCTCATTTATTATTGCGGTCACGACGGCGTTTTTAGGAGGTAGACCGGGGTCAATTTCTGCTGCCACAGGAGCAATGGCTCTGTTGATGATTGATTTAGTCAAAGATCATGGCTTGCAGTATCTATTTGCGGCAACCTTGTTAACAGGGGTCTTTCAAGTTTTGTTTGGGGTGCTAAAACTGGGACGCCAAATGAGATTTGTACCCAGGGCGGTGATGATTGGCTATATCAATGCGCTGGCGGTGTTAATTTTCCTCGCCCAGTTGCCCCAACTGACGAATGTGCCGCCGACGGTGTACGTGCTGACTGTCCTTTCCTTGGGGATTATTTACATTCTGCCTCGCTTTACCAAAGTCGTCCCCTCTCCCTTGGTGGCACTGGCGGTGATGACGATAGCTGCGATCGCTCTCAAACTCGATGTTCCCACCGTTGGGGATATGGGAGAGTTACCCACCACCCTACCCTTATTTGCCCTGCCCCAAGTCCCGTTAACTGTAGAGACACTAGAGATTATCCTGCCCTATTCCCTGACCTTGGCGATCGTGGGTTTATTGGCTTCATTCTTAACCGCTTCACTGGTGGATGAACTCACCGATACCCCCAGTGATAAAAACCAAGAAGCCAGAGGACAAGGCATTGCCAATATCATCACAGCCTTCTTTGGGGGTATGGCTGGGTGTGGAATGATTGGGCAATCGGTGATTAATGTGCAGTCTGGCGGACGGGGAAGACTATCAACTCTTGCGGCTGGGGTTTTCCTATTATTTGCCATTTTGTTTTTGCAAGATTGGGTCAAGCAAATGCCGATGGCGGCATTAGTAGCCGTGATGATCATGGTGTCAATTGGTACATTTCGTTGGTCATCCTTCAAAAATCTTCCCCGCATCCCCCGCACTGAAACCGCCGTCATGTTAACGACGATGTTTGTAACAATTTTCACCCGAAATTTTGCCCTTGGCGTGGTGACAGGCATCGTCATGAGTACAGTATTCTTCTCTAACAAGATTGCCCAGTTGGTATTTGTGGATAAAATGCTGAGTGAAGATGGTTCGCATCGCATTTATAAAGTAGCCGGACAAATTTTCTTTTTATCGAGAGATGAGTTTCTAGGGTTTTTTGATTTTACAGAACTGGTTGAGCGCGTCACTATCGATCTAACCTATGCTCACCTGTGGGATCAAGGGGCAGTGGAGGTACTCGATAAAGCGGTACTTAAATTTCGCCGCAATGGAGCAGAAGTGGAGCTAATCGGGCTGAATGAAGCGAGTACGACCTTGCTGAATAAATTGGCACTTTCTCAAAAGTCCGATGCCCTGAAAAAGCAGTAGTATCTTTACGTTTCAATCCTTTAATTTTCAGGGTCTAAAACCACGATGAAAACTATTTTACTTTGTACCGATGGGTCATCTTTTGCTGAAAATGTTTATAAATATGGAGCTTGGTTTGCCACAAAAGTCAATGCCCAAATCAATGTTTTGTCTGTTACAGATATTCGCAGTCAGAAAGTAGCATCTACTGGTAACTTAAGCGGTAGCATTGGGCTTGGCGCTTCCGAACAATTGCTGAATGAGTTGGTGAATTTAGAACATGAAAAAGCCAAGCTGAACAACCAACGAGCAAGATTGATTTTACAAAATGCCGCCGAGACTCTAAAAGCTGAAGGCATAGAAAAGTTTAATTTAACTCATAAAACAGGATTTCTGGTGGATTGTTTTCATGAGTTTGAAGAAAATTCAGCTCTGATTGTTTTAGGTAAACGGGGAGAAGCAGCAGATTTTGCTTCTGGACATTTAGGGGCAAATGTGGATCGAATTGTTCGTAGTAGTCATAAGCCTTGCTTAGTGACTCCCCGTGAATTTAAACGGATTGATCGCGTTTTGGTTACGTATGATGGCAGTCTAACTGCCAAGAAGATACTGCAATTTTTAGGAGAGAATCCTTTCTTCAAAAGTTTAGATATACATCTACTGAAGGTGACAAAAAATGACTCATATCAAAGGGCGAACGCTAGACTCGATGAAGGGAAAGAAAGATTGCAAGAAGCAGGATTTGAGCCAGTTTGTAGCGTCATAGAGGGTGAACCAGAAAAAGCGATCGCCAACTATATTACCCAGCATGATATCAGTCTTTTGCTAATGGGAGCTTACGGACATAGCCGCATTCGCCATTTAGTGATTGGTAGTACCACTGCCCAACTACTGAGAAGTAGCAATATTCCTGTATTGCTATTTCGTTAACGTAAGCATTCAGCCATCAGCTATCAGCTTTTATTAGCTATAGAGGTGTTTAGCTAACTTACTATTCGTGCCAATACAAAGCCCAAAAGCATATTTTAAAGCTGACGGCTGATGGCTAATAGCTGAACGCTTACCAATTTTTTAATAGAGGAAAACCTTTCATGCAAATAACCAATCAAATCCATTTTCGCAACGTACAAGGAGATATTCTTGGGGGGTTAACAGCGGCGGTTGTTGCCTTACCGATGGCATTAGCATTTGGTATTGCTTCTGGGGCTGGTGCTTCTGCCGGATTATGGGGAGCAATATTAGTCGGATTTTTTGCCGCTTTATTTGGCGGTACACCAAGTCTAATTTCTGAACCAACAGGCCCGATGACAGTCATTGTCACCGCTGTCATTGCCGGACTAACCGCTAATAATCCTGAAAATGGTCTGGCAATGGCATTTACTGTTGTGATAATGGCAGGAGTCTTTCAAATCCTCTTTGGGGTATTGCGATTGGGGCGATATATTACGATGTTGCCCTACAACGTGATTTCTGGATTTATGACCGGAATTGGCGTCATTCTGATTTTTCTGCGAATCGCTCCTTTTATAGGACAAGAAACGCCTAAAGGGGGTGTCCTTGGCGTGATTCAGAATCTACCTACCTTAATCACTAACATCAATCCTTGGGAAACCCTTTTAGGGGTAATAACCTTAGCCATTCTTTTCTTTTACCCTCGTCAACTTAAAAACGTAGTTCCGCCGCAACTGGTCGCTTTAGTCATTGGTACGGCAATTTCTCTGACTTTATTGAGTGGCTTTGAGATTCGCACGATTGCCACAATTGGAGAAATTACTCCGGGTTTGCCTAATTTCCAGATGCCTACTTTTAGCCCTGAAAATTTGCAATTAATGTTTGTTAATTCGATAGTCTTGGGAATAGTGGGTTCCATTGACTGCCTGTTAACTTGTCTCGTAGCTGACAGTCTCACTCGCACCGAACATAAATCCAATAAAGAATTAATTGGTCAAGGTATTGCTAATGTGATTACTGGCTTATGTGGTGGGATTGCGGGTGCTGGAGCGACAACGGCTACTGTAGTTAATATCCAAGCTGGTGGACGCACTGCATTATCGGGTATTAGTCGGGCTTTAGTTCTTTTAATCGTCGTGTTGTGGGCGGCTCCCTTAACGTCTGGTATTCCCCTTGCAGTCTTAGCTGGGATTGTCTTAAAAGTAGGGATTAATATTATTGATTGGGGTTTTCTCAAACGGGTTCATAAAATTTCTTGGAAGGCAGCCGGAATTGTCTATACTGTGGTGCTGCTAACGGTGTTTGTCGATTTAATGATAGCCGTAGCTGTCGGTGTATTTATCGCGAATATCTTGACGATCGAGCGCCTTGACGAACTTCAATCCAATTCCGTGAAAGCAATTACTGACGCTGACGATCAAATTGTCCTCACTGACGAAGAAAAGCAACTTTTAGATTTAGCAAACGGGCGAGTTTTACTGTTCCATCTTAGTGGACCGATGATTTTCGGTGTTGCCAAAGCCATTGCGAGAGAACATAGTGCCATTGCTAATTATGATGTTTTGATTGTCGATTTAGGGGAAGTTCCTATCCTGGGTGTAACCTCTTCTTTGGCAATTGAAAATGCAATTCAAGAGGCGATTGATGCGGGACGGCAAGTGATAGTTGTTGGGGCAACCGGGAAGGTAAAACGTCGCTTAGAAAAGTTGGGTATTGCTGGTTTAATTCCGGGACACCACTGGATGGGCGATCGCCTTACTGCACTACAAGAAGGTTTCGCTCTAGTTCGTGAAAAGCAAGGCTATACCTACGATGAAACTGACAAACCTTTCCCTTCTCTTTCTTAAACGAACCTGCTATCCCTATTCTAAGAAGACAGATGGTTTCTTAGAATAGGGATGAGACAGAGGAATTGGCCAGAGCGATCGCGCTTGAGGTTTCTCAGCAATAAGACCGACAAAGCGGCATCGTGCTTAGCTTTCAATTGCCAGAGAAACGCGATCGCCTCCAATATCCCTCATTTTTCCAAGAACCTTCACAACCTCTTCGTAGGGCAATTTACGGTCTGCATTTAAAACAACTGCTCCTTCTGGGTGTTGCTGCAAATAAGCTTGCATTGGTTGAGCTAATTGCTCTTCAGTAATCTGTTGCTTCCCTAGAAATAGTTGTCTCTGCTCGTTAATACTCACAACTAGTGGATCGGGTGTTTTCTGCTCACTGAGTCCCTCACCTGCGCTAGGTAGAGTCACATTAACCGCATTCTGCTGATTTGTTAAAGTCATGGACACAATGATGAAGAATGTCAAAATTGTCATAATGACATCCATCATTGGCACCAGGTTAATTTCTGGCATCTGCGAGCTTTTATGCTTAGATTTGAAGCGCATTATGTTAAGTTGGGATTCTAGATTTTAGATATTATATTTACTCTGAAGACCTAATATTCAGACGATAGCTGATCGCTGATAGATGAGCTTTTATTAGGAAAAGAGGGTTCGTACCAAGTTTGTCGGTAGATTAATTCTAATTCGCTACCAACTTCAGAAAAATAGTCTATTTGTTGCGATTGTAAGGTAACGAAAATTCGGAAAAATGACAAAGCAATGATTGCCACAATCATACCAGCGGCTGTCGTGATCAGAGCCTCACCAATACCAGCCGCTGCCTTGGTTGTGCTCTCACTCGCACCATCACCGCCAATATTAAGGTTATTAAACGTGACAATCAAACCCGTTACGGTACCTAACAAACCGAGTAAAGGTGCAAGACCAACCACACTTTCTAGAAGTTTATCTCCTTTATGCATCCGGACAAATTCTTTGTCACCAGCAGCTTCTAATGCCAGATGAAAGGTTTCAGGGGTAGGGTTCTTGAGCTTTAATGGTGCTAATAGGTAGCGACCAATCGGGAGTGCCTGCGCTTGAGAGGCAATAGCGGCAGCTTTGTCTAAGTCAACCCGTGCTGCAGCCAGAACATCGTGGACAATTCTATCTTCTTGTCTCAACAACTGGAACCAAAACCAGCCCCGCTCCAAGGCGCAGGCAAAGGTTGCGACAGATAGCCCCACAATTGGTATCATTACCGGGCCACCCGCAACAATTAAATCAATGAATCTGGACATATCTTATTGATGGACAAAGGGCTGGTTAGGGTGAATTAAGCTTTTCCACGCTAGCATATCGGAATTGCTTAGCGGAACTGGTTAAGCAAGGGGAATTATTTCACTAATTTGTGATTAAGTAGCATCATTTTAAAGTAGCAGGTTCAGGTTGAGCGATCGCAACTTGCCATTCCTTGCCTGTTTGCTTCAGCTTAAAATAACTACAAGACTGTAAAAATTTTATAAAATTACCGTTCAACTGTAAACTTTTCATCATCTTGGTAATTGGTTGATGATATTGTCTACTAAACTGAGTTCCAAGCGTTGAAAGACCAATGTAACTCCCAGGCGATTTTGTAGTTAATTCAGTTAAAAGTTTTATTAGGGCTTGTTCTAGTTCTACTCTTGAGTTGATTTTTCTAGGGAACGAATTCGTTTTTGACTCAATTTCCTTAACCCCATTTTGACGACTCACAGTATCTGGATGATTAACTTCAAATAAAGTTAGATACAGTTCAGCGTCATCTGAAGGCTGATGAACTACAAAATCCTTGCTATTTTCGGTAAAAATATCTCTAGCTCGCTTTCCTGGAAGATGAGCTGACACAACTTGAGAGATAGTTAGTTTGTACTTGGTGTGAAATAATTTGGAAATTTTAGAGAGTTTTACCCAGGGATTGTTGGTATCTTGTTGCTCTACTTTAATTAACTCTTTAAGCTGACTGATTGCTTGCTCCAGCGAGGGAACTTCTAATGAAGGCTTGAGAGAAAGAATCTGAGTTTGATTTGTTTTGCTATTAAATACTGTTAAATTGTCTGCTTGCTTACGAACTCGATATACTGTTAAACCATGAGTTTGAAGCGTGTTACATAAATGAGTCATTACCCCATCAGACGAACAAACTAAAACTTCTCTTGCTGTCGGATAATGCACAAAAATAGAAGAACCAACAGTTGCCATTTTTACATCAGCACTGTCTTTCCCCGCTGGAACATGAATGAGTTCGTAGCCACGTCCATGAAATTCTACATCTTGCTTACCCATCTTACTCCAGTTAGCAAAAGCAACTTTGATTTGAATAGGATAAACACAAACCCCGGTCAAGAATTTTTCGGTATTAACGTCAAGTTTTAAGTTTTCCGCATCAAGAAGTAAAATAGCAATTCCTTCTGAAGGTTCTGGTAATGCTCTCGATAGCGTAGATGTCAATGGTTTGACTTGCTGCGAATGTCCAACATCTGTTGAGCTATCCAAGACTAAGTGTTGAGTTGAAGAACGAATTTTTTCTATCAAGTTATCGTAATCAGGTAGCTTGAAGTAGCTGGAAACTAGCAAGATTTGCAGGAATTTTTGGACATTTATAATCAGTGCTTCCTGGTCTTGAGCCTTGCTGAATCCTTCTTTCAGCTTTACGAGGAAGGTAGACTGATTTTTGGGATTGTGCAACGGAACATTCCTATACTTTTCCCTTAGCAAGTTAGGGTGCTGCTGCTGGATTTTGAGAATGGCTTGGTAAATATAGAGGCTGATTTCCTCAATGAGGGCAGAATCATTAATGGGTGTCACACTGGGGTTATCCAACATGATTGCGATGGTTGTCCTGATTTACTCCTGAGCTGAAAGAGGGCGATCCTCATATTTAGGATTCCCCTCATAATATAAAGATGGCGCTTCATACTTCTTAATATCTAATTATGGCGAGAGACTTGCGGGGATTCATCAAACTACTAGAGGAACGCGGGCAATTACGGAGAATTACAACTCTAGTTGACCCAGATTTGGAAATTGCGGAGATTTCCAACCGGATGCTGCAACGCGGTGGCCCCGGCTTGTTGTTTGAAAATGTCAAAGGGGCATCTTATCCGGTAGCCGTGAACCTGATGGGTACGGTGGAACGGATTTGTTGGGCAATGAATATGCAGCACCCAGAGGAACTTGAGGAACTGGGTAAGAAGCTAGGGATGCTGCAACAGCCGAAGCCACCGAAAAAGATTTCCCAGGCGGTAGAGTTTGGCAAAATCTTATTTGATGTGGTGAAAGCCAAGCCAGGACGTGATTTTTTCCCAGCTTGCCAGCAAGTTGTGACTCAAGGCGATGATGTGGATTTGACGGAGTTACCACTGATTCGCCCATACCCAGGTGATGCCGGGAAGATTGTCACGTTGGGGTTAGTCATTACTAAAGATTGTGAGACGGGAACCGCGAATGTTGGGGTATATCGCCTGCAACTACAATCACGCAACACAATGACGGTGCATTGGCTATCCGTGCGGGGTGGTGCAAGGCATTTGCGGAAGGCGGCTGAACAAGGGAAAAAGTTAGAAATTGCGATCGCACTTGGTGTTGACCCCTTAATTATCATGGCAGCCGCGACACCGATTCCGGTTGACTTATCAGAATGGCTATTTGCTGGACTATATGGCGGTTCTGGCGTTCAGCTAGCTAAATGTAAGACGGTGGATCTAGAAGTACCAGCCGATTCGGAATTTGTCCTAGAAGGGACGATTACGCCAGGGGAAATACTGCCAGATGGCCCATTCGGTGACCATATGGGGTATTACGGTGGGGTAGAGGATTCGCCGTTGATTCGCTTCCACTGCATGACACACCGCAAAGACCCGATTTATCTTACAACGTTCAGTGGACGTCCACCGAAAGAAGAAGCGATGATGGCGATCGCACTTAACCGCATCTATACTCCGATTCTGCGGCAACAAGTCACAGAAATTGTTGACTTTTTCCTACCAATGGAAGCCCTCAGCTACAAAGCGGCAATTATTTCCATTGATAAAGCCTACCCCGGACAAGCGCGACGTGCGGCATTGGCGTTCTGGAGTGCTTTACCACAATTTACTTACACAAAGTTTGTGATTGTTGTTGATAAAACGATTAATATTCGCGATCCACGTCAAGTTGTTTGGGCAATTAGTTCTAAAGTTGACCCTGTGCGGGATGTCTTTATTTTGCCCAGTACACCGTTTGATAGCCTGGACTTTGCTAGCGAAAAAATTGGCTTAGGTGGTCGCATGGGAATTGATGCAACAACAAAAATGCCTCCAGAAACTGACCATGAATGGGGTGCAACTTTAGAATCAGATCCAGATGTTGCTGCAATGGTAGAACGACGTTGGGAAGAGTATGGTTTGAATGATTTAAACTTGGGTGAAGTTGACCCCAATTTGTTTGGATACGATATGCGATAGAGCAAATATGGCTAAGTCAAAACTGAGCAATGATACAGATTGGAAGAAGAATCACTGGTTTCGAGTCGCTTTACGTTTACAAGGGTCAGTTATTCCCTCTATTCTTCCCAGAGTCCTTTTGTCCAGTGTCTTTGGCGTTTTTATTTCAATACTTCACCACTTTGGTTTTTCTGTATCCTTGTCAGTTTTGAGTGGAGTTGTTCCTAGCATTGTCTTAGGTTTACTATTGGTTTTTCGGACAAATACAGCTTACGAACGGTTTTGGGAAGGTCGTAAAGCCTGGGGAACTTTGGTGAATACAGTCCGTAATTTTGCTCGGCAGATTTGGGGAGCGATTGAAGAACATACGCCAGAAGATCGAACAGCAAAAGTGACGACACTGAGATTGTTAGTGGCTTTTGCTGTTTCTATTAAGTTACATCTTCGAGGAGAGCCAGTAAACAGTGAGCTAGAGGCGTTGATGTCACAAGAGCAATATCAACTGCTCAAAACGATGAATCATCCACCTCTAGAAATTGCTTTTTGGATTGGAGACTATCTCCAAGAACAGCAGAGGCGAGGTTATCTCAATACTTATCAACTCACGGGTATGCTTAAGCTACTCGATACGATGGTAGATGTTTTAGGGGCTTGTGAGCGAATTTTGAAAACTCCGATTCCTTTAGCTTATTCCATTCACCTGAAGCAGTTGTTGTTAATCTATTGCCTCTCCCTACCCTTTCAACTCGTTGATGGCTTGAATGGGTGGACGGGTTTTGTGTCGGGTTTGATTAGTTTTGCTGTATTTGGGATTGAGGAAATTGGTATCGAAATCGAAAATCCTTTTGGTTATGATGCCAATGACTTGCCCTTAGACACAATTTGCGCCACCATGCAACGCAATATTGAAGATTTAATTACCCTAGCCCCTTGTGTAAGAAATTGGAAATCAGCAGCGATGAAATAGCCGTGTGATCAATCCGATGAAAGTAGGACGACAAAAGCGATCGCAACTTTTAAATTTCTGTTATCCCTGATTCAATCGCTGCCGCATTTGGGGAAGCAACATTTAGCGTTCGCTCCGCTATCCTGTCATCGTAGATGACATCAGAGTCAGGCTCTATCCCCTCAGGCTTATCCTCACTAGAGGCTTGGTCATTTGGCTTGCTACCAGTTTTTGATTCGGCATCACGTTCAAGCATCTCTGGGTCAGAGCTTTCGTGAATTGATAGATTAATTAGTGGCTTTTCTTCAGAATTCATTGAATGGCTCTTGATTAAGTTAGCAAGCTATCTACCTTATAAAAAATTAGATGAAGCCAGTCGTTGTTCCCTCTAGCGAACGACATACCTCCTGTGGTTGGGGAAACTTGCCTATACCTATCCCAAGTATGGAAACGTACAGCCAGGAGGGCTATACGTCTGCTTAATGCAGTAATTGCATTAACGTAATGTATTCTCTACATAGGTAGATAGAGATTGTGTTTTAAGGTAGAGAGAGAAGGCGCTCTTGCCCTAAAAAATAGGACTAGCTGATTTCTCAATTTATAAATAAAGTTCAGTTGCACTCGTGGTAGGTGCCCTGAAAGCGATTTGGGATAGGCATAGCTACTACTGCCTGACTTCTAGGCTCATCGTTTTAACGGCTTCTAGCCAAGGTTTAACATGAATAACTCGATTAAACAACAACCCAGCAATTGTCTCGATACATCGTTTAACGATAGCCTTGACCGCTTTAATTTTGACGTTTGGGCGAGTGCCGTTAGACGTCAGATGGTTGCTTCACTTCAAAAAAGGGGCAGTGAAAGGGAATCAAGAGTCAATAGAAAAAATTAACGGCTAGGTAAGACGTTAATTAATTGCTACTGAGTGTAAAAACATTCCCTGTTTATAACTCTTTTTGAAGTTGCTCAAAACAAACTTAAGTAAGTTACAAAAAAGCGATCGCACTTTAACTCTTAGAAGGCGATCGCTTTTGGTATGTTCAATATAGCAGTTAGCGCTCAGCTATCAGCCATCAGCTTTTTTGTTTTCCTGAGTAGTAGCGCTGTTTCACAGATACTAAGCCCAAACAGGCTCTACTCTCCTGTTTGACTCCTTAGGGCTTTCCCGTCAGCCATCGCTTCACCAGCAGTTAGAGAAGAGGCTTGGCGTTTTGATTGTCTCGTCTTGTTGGACTTACCACCGCCTTTAAAGCGATCGCTAAATGACTTGACTACGATGTACAAAATAGGCACTACAAACAAACTCAAGAACGTAGCGATCAACATTCCACCAAATACCGCTGTACCTAGAGATTGACGGCTACCTGCTCCTGCTCCGGTTGCAATTGCCAAAGGAAAAATACCCAAGAGAGTAGATAAGGCAGTCATGAGAATTGGACGCAAGCGTTGTTCCGAAGCCTCAATCGCCGCCTTCGTAAGCGAAAGCCCTTGCTCTCGCAACTGGTTGGCAAATTCCACAATCAGAATCGCATTCTTACTCGCTAGACCAATCAGCATCACTAGACCAATCTGGCAATAGACATCATTGACTAAACCCCGCATCGACTGCGCCAACAGTGCCCCGAAAATTGCTAAAGGGACTGTGAGCATAATAATCACGGGGTCAATGAAGTTTTCGTACTGAGCCGCCAGTACCAAGAACACGAACACAAGTCCCAACCCGAAGATAATTGGCGCTTGACCACCTGACTCTAACTCTTCGGCAGAAGTCCCTGACCATTCGTAACCCAATCCTGGTGTCAACACTTTCGCCGCCAGATTCTCCATCGCTTGAATTGCCTGTCCCGAACTAGAACCAGGGGCTGGCGAACCCGTTATTTCAATAGACCGGAATAGGTTGTAGTGGTTAATCGTTTGTGCCCCAGTTGTTGTTGTCACTTTTACGAGATTGCCCAAAGGAATCATCTGATCGCTTGCAGAACGAACGTACAGATTATTGATGTCCTCTGGATTTGAGCGAAACTCGCTATCTGCTTGGACATACACGCGATAATTCCGTTGCTGTAAAGTGAAGTCGTTCACATACTGCGAACCTAATAACGTTTGTAGGGTGTTGAAAATATCATCAATATCGACTTGCAGCGCCTTGGCTTGGTTGCGGTCTACTTCGACTAAAAGCTGAGGTGTGTTCGCGGCAAACGTACTGAACACCTGTGATAATCCACTACCCGGCTGATTAGCTTGCCCAAGGATTTGACCGAAAGATTGAAGCAAAGGCTCTAAACTTTCGTTTCCTCTGCGGTCTTGCAACTGAAAGCTAAAGCCGCCAAAGCTGCCCAAACCCTGAATAGCAGGTGGATTAACGGGGAAAATTCTCGCTTCGGGAATCGCCGCGAACGCTCCAAATAATTTACCGATAATCGCCTGGACTGCCTGGTCTGGTCTTTTACGCTCATCCCAAGGTTTAAGGGTCGTAAAAATTAAGGCACTGTTGGCAGTATTACCGCTGAAACTAAAGCCACCTACCGCGAAAGTTCCGACAACTTCAGGCTCTTTCAGGATGATTTCTTCGACTTGGTTGACGACTTCGCTGGTGTAGTTTAAAGAAACCCCCTCTGGTCCTTGGACAATTGTGATGAAATAGCCTTGGTCTTCTTCAGGGAGAAATCCTGTAGGCACGCTGAGGAAAAGCCAAACGGTTGCCCCCAAGGACAGGATAAATAGCCCCATGACGACGGCTTTAAAGCGGGTCAAAAAAGTTAGTGATCGCTGATATCCTCGTCTTGTCCAATCCAGGAACCCATTAATCCGACCAAAAATCCAACCCATCCAACCGCGTGGTGCTTGCCCCTGACGCAGCATGAGTCCTGAGAGGGAAGGTGTAAGGCTTAGGGCAAGAAAGGTCGAAATCGCGATCGAAAAAGCGATCGTCAGCGCGAATTGTTTATAAAGTGCTCCCGTTGTACCAGGGAAGAATGCCACGGGTACAAACACCGCCATCAGTACGAGTGAGGTGGCAATGACTGCGCCAAACAACTCATGCATGGCTTCAGTCGCAGCTTGACGAGGACTCATCCCCTTTTGAATAAACGTTGAGATATCCTCGACCACAACAATCGCATCGTCAACCACCATACCTGTTGCCAGGGTTAGACCAAACAGGGACAAGCTATTGATCGAAAATCCAAAGACCTTAATAAAGGCAAACGTACCAATCAAAGCCAGGGGAATTGTAATCGACGGAATCAGGGTGGCGCGCCAGTCTTGTAGGAACAGAAAAATGATTAAGACGACCAGCGCGATCGCAATCAAGAGCGTAATCAGTACCTCGCTTAGAGACGTTTCCACATAATTTGTTGTGTCAAACGCCACCGTATATTTCAATCCAGGCGGAAACGTCTTGGCAAGGGTTTGCATTTCTGTTTTCACAGCACGGGCAACATCCAAGGCATTACTGCCGGGAAGTTGATTTATCCCCAAACCGACAGCGTCATTACCCCGAAATCGCAGGAATGTGCTGTAATTTTCTGCCCCAAGTTCAGCCCGACCGACATCTTTAAGCTTGACAAGCGTGCCATCATCACCAGTCTTTAGGACAACTTCCTCAAATTGGGAGGCATCAGTGAGTCGGCTGACCGCCCGTAGATCAAGTTGATACATTTGTCCCTCAGGTGCTGGCTGCTGACCAATCCCCCCAGCACCGACCTGTAGGTTCTGCTCATTGAGCGCATCGACTACATCCTGAGGCGTTAGACTCCGACTGGCAAGACGATTCGGGTCTAGCCACACGCGCATTGAATATTTGCGCTCACCAAAAATCTGGACATTTCCAACACCCTTCTGCCGTTTCAGGGCATCTACCAGGTAAATGTCAGCGTAGTTACTTAAAAAGGTGTTGTCGTACTGACCATTTTCCGTATAGAGTCCGATCGCCATGAGGATGTTGCTGGACTCTTTGCTGACCCGAACGCCAGTTTGTTGAACAGATTGTGGCAATCGGGGTTGGGCGATAGACACTCGGTTCTGAACATCGACAGCAGCAATATCTTTGTCCCGCGAGGGGTCAAACGTGATTGTAATTGTACTGGTGCCATCATTACTGCTGCTCGAAGTCATGTATTTCATGCCTTCGACCCCATTGATTTCTCGTTCTATGATGTTCGTGACAGCGTTTTCTACGACTTCAGCACTTGCCCCACTGTAGTTAGACGTAACGCTGACTTGAGTTGGGCTGATATCTGGAAACTGTGCAATCGGTAGAGTGGGAATACTGATTGCTCCTACCAGTAAGATGATCAAACCGCAGACCGTAGAGAAGACAGGTCGCTTAATGAAAAAATCAACAAACATGGAAGTAGGGGATTAGTGGTTGGGGATTGGGGATTGGGATTGGGGATTGGGGATTGGGGATTGGGGATTGGGGATTGGATAGTACTCAGTTCCCCGTGCCTACTTCCCTAGTTCCCAATTCCCTTTATGACTGAGGGATGATGGGAGCGCCATCAGACAAATTGAGAATGCCAGAAACGATGATTTTTTCTCCGGCTTGCAATCCTTCAATGACCTGGTAATTGTTACCTTGAATTTCGCCTAGTTTCACAGGCTTTTGACGAGCGATGAGTTTGGATTCTCCTTGCGGTTGTTGTGCAACAAAAACAAAAGTCTGCCCAGCTACACGCGATATGGCTGTTGTGGGGATGGAAACACCGGGACTTCTATTCCAAATCACCCTAGATCTTACTAACTGTCCGTCTCGTAGGTTACCTTCCGGGTTGGGAAAGGTGGCTTTGGCGAGGATAGCCTGGGATTGGGAATTGACTTGAGGTGAGACAAAGCTAATTCGACCTGTGCCGATGGTAGCCTCGTCTTTTGGTCCAGTTAGCTGTACAGGAAGCCCAACGCGCAATTGAGAGGCGCGTTCAACTGGAATGGTGATGTTGAGGCTTAATGATTGATTTTGGATAATCGTCGTCAGGGTGCTACTCGTATTAACGAAGTCGCCTAGCTTCACTGTGACATCACCAACAACACCAGCAATCGGGGCAGCCACTCTGGTATCTTGTAGTTCTTCACCCGCAAGGTTAGCTTGGGCTTGGGTTTGCTGGAGGGCAGAATTTTCCTGATCTAACGTTGCTCTAGCCGCTCGAACTCTCTCTGTGGCAGCGTTTAGGTCGGCACGAGCAGCGTCGCGATCGCGTCTCACTTGGTCTAACTGTTGCCTTGCTATTGCTCCTTGAGCAACAAGAGTTGAAATCCGCTGAAATTGATCGTTTTGAAGTTGCAAGTCAGCCTCTGCACTGACTCGTTCCGCCTCTGCGGCACTGATTTGAGCTTGGGCATTGTTTAACGCCGCTCGTTGTGCATTGACATTTGCGATCGCACCCGTCACTTCTGCCTGACCTTTATCAGGCTTCAGTTGCACAACTGGAGCGCCAGCGGCAACGCGGCTTCCTTCTGAGACAAAAATTTGAGTGACTCGACCCTCTATAACAGGTCGCAAAATCACCGAGCGATCGGCTTCTAGTGAGCCAACAATCTCAGTGCTTTCCTCAATCGTACCTGTTTCCACCTCCTGAAGTTTCACCGGAACTCCTGGAGGTGCGCCTCCTGCTGCACCTGGAGGAGCTTCACCGCGACTACAAGCCCCGGTTAGAAATAAAAGTAGAAGTACTATACCTAGAGATTTACCAGAAAGTGAGGCACCGAGTTTAGCCATTGCACTTGCCTTGGTTGGCTGAGTTGTTGAACGTCAAACGTAGGGTGATTATTCCAGTTTTGAAAAACTAATTAAAGCAATGTAGACTGAACGCGCATATTTTCCGATAGTATATCAGTCTGGTATAGATAAATGAATGCTTGAACTAGCAACTTTAGGTCTACTTCAGTGTGAACCGCTGCACGGCTACCGTTTGAAGCAGCAGTTAGAGCTGTTTATGAGTAGTAGTATCAGTGTGAACTATGGTGCAATCTATCCCTTATTGAGGCGTCTAGAGGAACGAGGAGAAATCGCGACCCTAGTAACAGACCAGACAGAAACCGGGTTAAGTCGCAAAACCTACTGTATAACTGACAAGGGGCATCAACGATGGCATCAAAAGATGATTGAGCATCCCCACGAAAGTTGGGTGAACAGTCGTTCTCGCTTTTTCATCAAGTTTTTCTTCTTCGGCAACCTAGAACCCGCTGAACGGATTAAATTACTGGAGCATCGCTTAAATGTCTGTCAGCTACGCCTTGAAAGTTTTGAGGTTGAACATCAGGCACTCACTGACCCCTACCAGAAGAGTGTGGGACAGCAATGCTTGAGTGGTCTTCGGTCAGATATTGAATGGATCAAGGAGCAACTAGAGAAAGAACGCTACCAAAGTGACTGCCAAGCAGAAACGCCTGTCGGCTTATCCCAAAGAATTTTTTATGATTACAAAGATTAAAAAATTTAGTACGGCTGCGGAGTGTCTACGGGGTGTGAGAGAATTTCTGAATTTCTCAAGCTATGTCTCTTTGCCAAACTAAGCTCCTGTGATCGTTTGCCAAGTACACAGGCTTGGGATTATTCTGCAAAGGGTTGCAAATCCTGCAAGAAGATTAGTTCTTTTAAGCTAAAGACCAAAATTTAGAACTTATGCCAAGTGTTCGTCATTTCGTGGCTTTAGGCGTTGGGGCTGCGATCGCTTTGAGCTATATAGAGCCTGGAACCTCAAAAGATATTCCATTGATTAGTGAGCCTCAGAGTCATCGGGCCCAAAGCCAGGATGCCAAGCCAGAGGTAGAATTTTCTCAAGACTCACAAGAGGCTGACCGAAGAGAAGCTGAGGAGGACGATGAACTCAATCCATCGGTTGTCATCTCAGACGATGAGGTGCCGACAGAGGCAGATACTCAAGAAAGTAACCTTGTCCCGAATCATTCACTTACAGACTCAGATGAGAGTGGCACAAGTGCGGAAGCTAAGGAAGCTGAAGAGGAGAGTGTTTCTGTCAATGAGTTACAAATCCCTGAATGGGTTGGTGACGAAAAAGAAAAATTTGATAGTGTTAGCCAAGCGTCAGCGACTCTAACTGAGCAAGTAGGACGCGATCGCGTTAGCGAAGCGGAACCGCTACGTTCAGCGCTGCTGCAAGCAGATCGCCTAGAGGAAAACACAGCCAATAATCCCGACGTGGCTGAAACCTCACAGGATATCGTTGCGCCAACAATTGTTCAGTCTCCAGCATCTGACATTGCCCAATCCCCACCAGGAAACCAGGGTTCAGCACCAGAATTTCTCAACCCTAGCGCTAATCCGCTACTGTTCCCTACTGAAGCGGAGGAAGTCCAAGTTCAAACCACACAGCCGATTACCCTACAACAGGCGCTCGAACTGGCGCAGCGTAATAATCGAGATCTCGCAGAAGCCAGACTAACCTTAGAACGCTCCCAGGCTCAGCTACAAGAAGCTTTAGCTGCTGAGTATCCGACAGCATCGTTTAGTGCAGATTTTACTCGCTCCGATTCTGCAAGTAGGGAGCTAGGCATTGATGAGGCACAAGCGAACAATCCATTATCTCAAGATATTGACGATGATACGACTTCAACATCCTTCAATGGAACGGTGGAATTGAGTTATGACCTATTGACGGCTGGGCGACGTTCAGCCAATATCCGGGCATCACGAGAACAGGTGCGCTTCCAGCAGCTAGATGTAGAACGCATTTTTCAACAACTGCGCCTGGATACCTCCCGTTCCTACTACGATTTGCAGGAGGCTGATGCACAAGTTGAAATTTCCCAAGCCGCTGTAACTGATGCTGCCCGGAGTTTACGCGATGCCCAGTTGCTGGAACAAGCGGGATTAGGTACACGATTTGATGTCTTGCAGGCGCAGGTGCAACTCGCCAATGAAAACCAAGGTTTAATTAGAGCTGTTAGTCAGCAACGAATTAGACGACGCCAGCTTACTCAGTTGTTGAGTTTAGCTCAGCCAGTGGAAGTCTCGGCGGCAGACCCGATTGAAGTGGCTGGTGATTGGGAATTATCGTTGGAACAGAGTATTATTTTGGCTCTGAAAAATCGAGCCGAGTTGGAACAGCAGCTAGCGAATCGAAATATTAGCCAACAGCAACGGCGTGCAGCTCTAGCGGCGATCAGACCTCAAGCAAGTTTATTTGCTAGCTACAATATCCTTGGGGTATTGGACGATGACCTTGGACCTGCGGATGGGTTGACTTTAGGGGCGCGGTTGCAGTGGAATTTTTTTGATGCTGGAGCAGCCAGAGCCAGAGCCAGAGCCGAGGAAACTGATATTGCGATCGCAGAAAACCGTTTTGCTGACCTACGCAATCAGGTACGCTTAGAGGTAGAACAAGCCTTTTTTGAATTAAGTGCCAACGAGGAGAATATTCAAACGGCTTCTTTTGCCCTGGAACAAGCCCAAGAAAGTTTACGATTAGCACGGCTACGATTTCAGGCAGGGGTTGGTACCCAAGCGGAGGTGATTACTCAGCAAACTGAGCTAACCCGTGCTAGAGTCAACCGACTCAATGCAATTCTTGACTACAATCGGGCGCTAGCTGCTCTGCAACGGGCAATTAGCAATCTTCCTGACAGTAATCTTTTCGATTTACCCTAGTTGGAGTCGTTCTCCAGTTTCCTGAACTTAGAATTATTTAACATTCCTTAATAAAATAAGGATACGCTGAGAGTCTGGAGAAGTGATGGCTAATATCAAATTTGTCAAGGAAGACCAAGAGGTCATTGCCGCTGATGGAGCTAACTTAAGAGAGAAAGCTCTGCAAAATGGCGTTGATATCTACACATTCAGAGGAAAAATGATGAATTGTGGAGGTTATGGTCAATGCGGTACTTGCATTGTTGAGATTGTAGAAGGGGTGGACAATCTTTCACCTCGGACACCAGTAGAAACACGAAAACTTAAGAAGAAGCCTGATAGTTACCGCTTAGCTTGCCAAGCCTTAGTGAATGGTCCAGTAAGTGTAAAAACAAAGCCGTGAAACTCAATCAAGATAGCTGCGATGCGATAAGAGCGTTAATGATATCCTAAGGGAGTGGGCTAAAAACAATTTAGAGGCACTGATTCAATGCAAGTTAACGATTTAGGGTTTATTGCCAGCATTCTATTTGTGCTGGTTCCCACAGTTTTCCTGTTGGTTCTGTACATCCAAACGGCTAGCCGCGAAAGCAACAAAAATTAAATTAATTACAATCTGCCGTTAACAAAACCCCCATTCCTGGCTTTAAGCTAGGTGGGGGTTTTTGTTGCGCTTTGCGACTGGAGATTGGGGGCTGGTGGCTGGGAAAGAATTCTTATCCAAAGGAAGTCGCGTACAATCGCTATTTCATTTGTCCCAATCACCAATCCCCAAAGCTAGGTTTAATCAAGCGTGCGTGCTAATAAAACCGGACAGTTGGCATATACCCGGACGTAGTCTGAGAGGGAAGATCCCAATAATCTATCCAAATCGGGTAGAGTTTTGGCGATCGAAGGACGGCGATCGGGAGAACCAAGAATCAACAAATCCACATTCATTTCCTCCGCCAATCGGCAAATTTCTTGCCCTGCTTTACCACTACTATTGATACAACGGTAATCCACCCCTTGCTTTTTCGCTTCAGCGGCGGCGGCGGCTAAAACTGGATCGTCTTCTGCATTCGTTGTGGCTTCGCTAGATTTGCGACTATCAGGGTTAACATGAACCAGAGATAGCTTACTACCATTAATGTTTTTGATGAGTGATAGGGCTAAGTTTAAGCTTTGTTTAGCTGCATCAGATTTATCCATTGCCACCATGACGTGCCTAACTTTTTTGACATAAGTATCGTCTTTTACCAACAACATGGGGCGGGCTGACAATTGGAAAACGTACTGGCTAACTGAGTTTTGCAAAATGGATTCTAATCGCTTTAGCCCTCTAGAACCCATAATAATTAGGTCAGAATCCTCTTCGTCAGCGACTTGGAGTACTACGTCTTTGGGGTCTCCCTGTTTGAGACGAGGGGTGATTCGGCTGGGGTCTATTTTTAAAGACTTGACAGCCTCTGCCAGAATCTTGCCTCCCTGTTCCAACTTGGCGGACATGGCTTCGGCTGTGACTTGAGGAGGTACAACGTGCAAGACGGTGACTGATGCTTTTTGCATGAAGGGAACCTCCATCAGCATATTGAGCATCTCTTCACACAGTCCCCGACCAGCGACGGTTAGCAAAATTTTTTCAATCATTACTTCAAGTAGTTGTAGTTGTTAATGCAAGGACTTACACGGTTGGGAGAAACGACTAAAGGAGAGTTGCTGGAATCTTTAGAGGTTTGCTTCCCTATTGAGGTGCCTAAATCCTGTAACTGTTTATTGTGTTCAGCCTTCATAAGAATAAGGATACTTTTGATACTGCTGGACAAATTTGACAATTTATTACTTAACTATGGCAATTGCAATATTACTTAATTGTCTAGTGTGAGCGATTCCTGTTGGCATCACCTATAATCATCGCTTCGCTAACACTACATGATTCCTCAAAGGTTGATGACTGAGCGTTCTTCATCGTTACCACCAGGACTTGTTCTCCGCCGTGCCTCTGCCAAGGATATTTGGTCGATTCGCAAATTAGTCTTGTCTGAAAAACTTGATCCAACCCAGGTGCGCTGGCAGCAATTCTGGGTGATTGCATCGGAGGCACATATGGTGGCTTGCGGACAGTTGCGTAACTTCACTGGCGCACAAGAATTGAGTAGTTTGGTGGTTGTACCCGCTTGGCGTAAGCGTGGCTTAGGTACTTTTCTAGCGAAGCATCTAATTCAAGAGGCGACTTTGCCACTTTATCTCGAATGTTTGGGTCAGGAACTAGCGATGTTTTACACCCACTTAGGTTTTGTACCAGTCTCTTGGCAGGATTTGCCGCAATCTCTCAAATTCAAGTTTGGCTTGACCAAAGTAGGCAAGTTATTGAGAATTCCTGTAGTAATCATGCAGTATCAGAGGCTTCCTAGATAAATTTTGCTCACTCCAAAGCGTTCGAGCGTGTTTTGCCCAGATTTTGAGCAAAAACGAGTAATGCTGACAGTATTGTCTACCCCAGTCAGGACATACAGAGAGCGGTAATCGTCATCATTGACGCCAATAGCTTTAAGTATCGAGCGAATCGCTTGCCTATCTGTAATTAGCTGCCACCCCTTTTCTCGAAAGGTTGCGGGGTCTAGCTTTTTCATCTTGCCAGTCTGCGGTGTTGGTATCATAGACCTATCCTTCCCACGTAAGTGGGTTGTGTTAGGAAAGGCGATCGCCCTCAAGTTTTCCAGGCTGTGGGGTGATCGCTCTTATACGCCAATTTTGATTAAATATGCAATTGCATATTCTGTCAAGGATAAAATGGGGCTAGTTAGGCTGCGAATTCGAGAATTAGCTGCTGAGAAGGGTTGGACATTAAAGGAAGTTGCCGAGCGTTCGGGAGTAAACTACAGCACAGTCGCTAGCTACACTCGGCGGGAAGCGATGGCAATGACTGACTTCACGGCAATCCAAAAGCTAGCTCGTGCATTTGATATTCCAATTGAAGACTTGGTTGAAGTTCTGGAAGAGTAGACGAAGCGTGTGTTCTCTTCAGGATGCGATCGCATTTTCTCTTTATCAGGAGATTGCTGCAAGGGTTTCTGTATGAAATCGTATTCAGGAGTTATTCTGAGTTGTATGTTGGAGAACTAGCAATGCCTACGAAAACAGTTGATGTGCGTGAAGCACAGATGAGCTTGAAGGAGTTATTGTCTTTAGTGGTTGAAGGTACGGAGATTGTACTGACAGAAGGTAGCACTCCGCTTGCCCGTCTAGTACCAATTGCCTCACCAACTACACCACGTATTGCAGGGTTACACACTGGAGCAATCTGGACAAGTGATGATTTTGATGAGCCTTTACCTGAAGAATTCTGGATAGGGGAGGCATGAAGTTGCTGCTGGATACCCATACCTTTATTTGGTGGGATAGTGAGCCAACCAAGCTTTCACAGAAGACCCTAGAGTTGTGTCAAGATCAGGCAAACACTTTACTGCTAAGTGTTGCTAGCATCTGGGAAATGCAAATCAAGCTCCAATTAGGAAAACTGAAACTCAATCTGCCTTGGGCACAAGTTATTGAAAGCCAGCAGCAAACTAATTACATCGAAGTGCTACCTATTACTCTTACGGATGTTTTAGCACTGGAGAACTTACCGACCCATCACAAAGACCCATTCGACCGCCTATTGATTGCTCAGGCAAATGTTGAAGATGCTGTCCTGATTAGTCGCGATCCGATATTTGCTCAGTATCCAGTTAAATTGGCTTGGTAGGTAATACCATGAATTTGCGATCGCGTTTTCTCTGCACAATACGATCTACTAGACTGAAACAAAGCGCTATCCCTCTCCTAAGAAAACAGAATGGTTTCTTGTATGACCTAACGGATGCGATCGCGTCCGTGAACAGCTTCTGTCACTCTCCGAAACAGGAAATCTAGAAATTGCTGAATCAGACTTCGCTGACTACTTACCGAATTTAGAAGACTATGAGGAACGTCTTGCTCATGGAGAAATTCAGTGGTAGCAACGCCTCCAGCTAGCTTTCCTCTCTTAATCTTTGGGTGCGATCGCAATCCGAAACCCCAGTGCATCCAGAAATTCAATCAGACTATAAATTTCAGCACCTTTTGTTTCTAACAGCATCTTGTCAAGTTTCTCATAACGCTGTTTAGCTTCTTCCGAGAGATTGTTCATCTGCTCACGCGCTTCCATCACCTCTTTGAGAGCCGAACGGAGCAGTTCAGGTTCAAAACCTTCTTCGTCCAATTCCAACATAACCCCAATATAACCAGCAGCCCTTTCAGGAGCTTTGAGAGATGAAATCAGATATTCGCGGTAGCTCCTACTTCTTTGGGTTTTCACTTCTTTCATAATCTCTCCAATATTCCCTCGCTCGAAGAATGTCCTGTTGTTGGGTACTTTTATCTCCGCCACATAGGAGAAGTACTATCACTGAGCCTATTTGCCCAAAATAGACGCGATACCCCGGACCCTAGCATGCCATCAATTAATCTTTGAGAGTGATCGCAAAAAGCTGCCCCAGGAAGTAGTGCAGCAAGCAGCAACCCAGCAAAACACGTTTGAGGAGAATTCTCTTTCTAACTGAACTGCTGGCAGCTTTGCAGAAACTGAGCAGGAATTTCTGGATGCTCACCCCAATGGAGATGAATATAGGAAGCGTGTAGCTGATGCACTTGCCAGCCTTCAGTTGCTACCTTACCCTGCTCTTTTTGGTTATATCTCCGTGTCTCAAACAACGGTTTCTCAGGCATCACTGTCAACTGGGAGTGATGAAACTCATGCCCCCAAACTGTTCCACCAGCACTCAGCAGAGGACTGTCTTGCAGAGCAGTTGCTTGCCGATATCCAACAGTGAGACGCTTCTCCATTACTGTTGTTGTGGGCAATACTCCCACCATCGACCATGACTGGTTCTCATAATCGGTAATCTTTTCACACAAATACATCAATCCCCCGCACTCAGCATAAGTCGGCATCTCTTGAAGAATTGCCTTTCGTACTGACTCACACGCATTGGTATTTTCCGCCAGTTGTTGGGCAAAGACTTCTGGGAAACCCCCACCAAAGTACAATCCTTGGACATCCGTAGGCAAAGCTGTATCTGTGAGTGGACTCCAGAAAACTAACTCAGCACCTAGTTGTTGCAAAATATCCAGATTGTCCTGGTAGTAGAAACTAAAAGCGCGATCGCGTGCAACTGCGACTCGGATGGGAATTTTGGGTTCTTCCTCCACCTCTAAGATCCCCCCCAACCCCTTGCTAAGGGGGGGAGCAGAAGTCGTTGAATTTGGCATTTCCCCTGTTACTAAAGGAGATCCCCCTAAATCCCCCTTAAAAAGGGGGACTTTAACTAAATTCTCCCCCCTTTTTAAGGGGGGTTGGGGGGGATCTAAATTTAACGGGGAAGTTTGAAAACACTCATTAGGGGTAGGAGCAGTAAGCAACGGCAACAAGCGGTCCCAGTCAAAGCAACTATCTCCCAGATCGGCAAGTCGCTCAATCAAGACATCCAGTTGAGGCATTTCTGCGATGGGAACTAAACCAAGATGTCGATCAGGAATCGTGATGTTATCCTGGCGCCGCAGCACTCCCAAGATTGGGAGTTGCAAAGGTTCCAATGCCTCTTTAAGAAGTTCTAAATGGCGATCGCTTCCCACCCGATTCAACACGACACCCGCTAGCTTAATCCTAGAGTCAAAGGAGCGGTAACCATGTGCGATCGCAGCTACCGAGCGAGACAAACGACTACAATCCAACACCAACAAAACAGGCAGTTGCAATAGCCGTGCCACATGAGCTGTACTTGCCCAATCATCCTGCCCCGATGCCCCATCAAACAAGCCCATTACCCCTTCAATCAGGGCGTAATCTACTCCCTCAAGATGACGGGCAAAACAGCCCCGAACATAGTTTTCCGAAGTGAGTACTGGGTCTAAATTCCGGCAAGAACGCCCCGTGACTGAGGCGTGAAACATCGGATCGATGTAATCTGGACCCACTTTGAATGATTGAATCCTCCGATGTTGGCGAGACAAAGACGACAGTAGGGCGAGCGTGACTGTCGTCTTGCCCACCCCACTACGTTCTCCAGCGATGACTAAAGTCATAGTTATTAATTATTGGTTATTAGTTATTAGCAAACAACAAACAACAACCAACAAACAACTAACTCGCTAATTCGAGAATCTGAGCCGCCACCGACAGACTTTCTTTATAAAGTACATCGCTGCCCCAACGTTGTAGCTGCTGGCTCAGTAAGAACTCAGTTTTTTGGTCAAATAAAGGTGTTACCTGCTGGATGCGGCAAGATTGGGCACCGCCACCCGCCTCCATCCGCATACAACCCGTTGTTTCTGAACACAGTACCGTACAGCAGTCTGCATCATTGTTGGTCGAACCCAAGCGTAAGCTGATTAAGTCGCCAGGAACTTCACCCACATCTGCGATTGGAATTCCTGCCAACTCTGCTTCAATGCTACGCTGGTCAGGTGTCGTGAATTTAATGCGCCGGATGTCATAATCCCCACCCTCTTTTTCATAGGACGTAGGATGCCACTGGAGCCGACTCGCTAGCCAACCCAAATACATCAGTGCCTGAGCCTCATTCCCCTTCTCGTAATCGATAGTGACGCGATCGACTTCTTTAAGCGCATCACGACGCTCTGGTGGGTCAAAAGCAGCAGCGCTTAACTCTTGCCACGCCGCTATCCGCCGCCAGTTGATGTCAGCCATCGGCATTCCCTGTTCCAGAAGGGTGTGTACTCGCATCAAATCCACTTCAGCGGTATTGAACGTACTAGAGTCGATGATGACACTATTGCTCAGATCGGCTAGCCGCTTGAACAGACCATAGTCTACGTCGGGTGTTGCCTTCCACCAGATAAACTTGGGAAGCTCACCAATCACCAACTCTGAAATCATTCCTGCGTTGCGTTCCAGCGCCGCTGCTGTTCCTCGCAGAGTGATGTATTCACAACAGATAAGTGTACTTTGGCTGTGCTTCTGAATCGGACAAGACGCAGAAACCTGAACTGTAACCCCTTCATCTTCACCAGCGGTTGGGCAAAGGGCGATAATCCGGCAGGGATTAGCTGCCGCGATCGCATCAGCAATTCCAGAACTTTCAAGATCTGGAGAATACTGTAGCCGTTCATCTTTAGCTGTATTCGCTGTTGCGCCGTTGTTTAGTCTTTCTGTATAGTCCTCATGCAGTTTTGCCTTAGTTGTAGCATCGGCATAACCTGTCCTTGGCAACCCGTAAGCTTTTTGGGCAGCCTTGAGGGCAGATACCATGCGGGGACCAACAATACCGTCAACTGGACCCGAATAATAGCCCAGTGCTGCCAATAACTGCTGGGTTTCTTCGGGTTCATAGACAATCAGGCTAAACGTTGACGCTCGTATAGCAGAAGGAATATCACTGTTGTCATCAGAAGAACCATAACTTCGCCAAATTTGGCGAAGTTCCGCCTCAATTTCACTTATGGAAACATCTTTAGGCGGTTGTATAGAAACCAGAGGAGGAGATTGTGTTGCCATATTCAGTTATCAGTTGTTAGTTGTTGGTTGTTGGTTGGAGAGCTGTTGATCATTATTTATTAATTGTTAGTTGTTAGTTGTTCGCTATTTAACGGCTTCTGACAACTCAACAATAAATACTAGTAAGAGACATTCCGCCGGAACGTCTCTACAGTCTGCGCCAGCGGCGTCCATCACGATTAATCAATTGCTCCGCCTCCGTTGGCTCCCAAGTTCCTGCTTCGTATTTGGGAATCAACGCTGGGTCAGTTCGTGCCTCCCAAGCCGCCAGTGCTGGAGTCACAACCCGCCAAGCTTCTTCCACTTCATCAGCACGGGTAAATAGAGTTTGGTCACCTACCATGCAGTCGAGCAACAAGCGATCATAAGCATCAGAGGTTGAGATTCCAAACGAAGAACCGTAGCTAAAATCCATATCCACCGTGCGGGTGCGTAGGTTGGGTCCAGGCATTTTTGACTCAAAGCGCAACGAAATCCCCTCATTGGGTTGTATCCGCATCGTCAGCACATTGGGGCTAGCCTGCTGCGCCGCCGATTGAAAGATCAGATACGGCACCTCACGGAACTGGATTGAAATCTCACTCACCTTCTTCGGCAAGCGTTTACCCGTCCGTAGATAGAAAGGTACGCCTTGCCAACGCCAGTTATCAATCAGTAGCTTCATTGCTACATACGTTGGTGTAGTCGAGTTGGGGTCAACTCCAGGCTCCTCCCGGTAGCCTGGAACCTGCTTGCCTTTCATCCAACCGGCTGAATACTGACCCCGAACGGCTGAAACTTCTAGGTTATTGATGTCTGCTAGGTGGGTTGACTGAAGTACCTTAACTTTCTCCGTCCGGATGCTATCAGCATCTAGCGAATTGGGGGGTTCCATCGCTGTCAGGCAAAACACCTGCAACAGGTGATTCTGTACCATATCCCGCAGTGCGCCAGAGGTTTCGTAGTAACCCGCTCGATCCTCAACCCCTACCGTTTCTGCCACTGTAATCTGAACATGGTCAACAAACTGACGATTCCACAGTGGCTCAAAAATGGCATTGGCAAAGCGGAACACCAAGAGATTCTGAACAGTTTCTTTACCTAGGTAGTGGTCGATGCGGTAAACCTGCTGTTCTTTGCAGACTTGTTGCACAACCCGGTTCAGCTTCTGAGCAGAACTCAAATCTCTACCAAAGGGTTTTTCAATCACCAAGCGACTCTTTACTGGGTCAGTTAGCATTTCTGCTGCTCCCAGTTGTCGGATTGCTTCTGGGAAAAACTTGGGAGAAACGGACAGGTAAAATACTCTGTTACCTCGCGTCCCCCGCTTCCCATCTAGTTCCTCAAGGAGGGCTTTGAGCTTCTGATAGCTTTCCGGGTTATCAATGTCACCGGGACAGTAGTACAACCCTTGGGCAAAGTCTTCCCACATTTCCTCGGCTCCGATGCCTGTGGAAAATTGCTCAATGCCCTCGCGCATCTGCTCCCGGAAGTAATCGTGGCTCCACTCTCGACGCGCCACACCAACAATCGTGGTTTCCGGTGGTAGGCGGCGATCGCGTTTCATCTGGTAAATTGCTGGGACAAGCTTGCGTTGGGTGAGGTCTCCAGACGCTCCAAAAATCACCAAGATGGCTGGTTCCGGCGTCCGCTCCTGTTGCAATCCAACGCGCAGAGGATTTTCTAGCAGAGTCACCATAGGGTTGTTCGTCGTTAGTGGTTGGTTAGTGGGCGAGTTGTTAGAAAGAGCTATTAGTTGTTGGTTGTTTAATGTTATAGGGAATTAACAACTTCTCTTGTCTAACAACCAACAACTAAAAACTAAAAACTGATTACACTGTCGTTGCCAAGTTTTTGACTTTGTCTTCTAGAGATGACATTAAGGACTCAAAGGGCTTAACAAACTTAGCAATGCCGTCATCAAGAAGTTCGTCCATCACCTCGTCCAGATTGATCTCAATATCGGCATCTTTAAGAGATTCGATCACTTGGTAGGCTTCGTCAACACCCGTTTCAATGCGGCTAGCAGGGGAGCAGTGATCAGCACAGGCTTCAATTGTGCTAGGTGGCAAGGTATTGACCGTATCGGGGCCCACTAGCTCATCGACGTACATAACGTCGCTGTATTCAGGGTTTTTCGTGCCTGTACTTGCCCACAAAAGACGCTGGACTTTTGCTCCTTTTTCTGCTAATGCTTTCCAGCGATCGCTTCCAATAATCTCTTTGTACTTCTGATAAGCAACTTTAGCATTGGCGATCGCGATTTTGCCCTTAACTGCCTTAAGCCGTGCCTCCATATTCAGGTCATCAACGCCCTCAGAGAGTTTTTCGTCAAGGCGATCATCAATATTGCTATCAATCCGGCTCAGGAAGAAACTAGCTACCGAGGCAATTTTGCTGATATCTTGCCCTTGCTCTGCCCGCTTTTCCAATCCCCGAATATAAGCCCAAGCTGTCTCAACGTAGCTAGTTACCGAGAAAAGCAGGGTAACATTGACGTTAATTCCGTGGCTAATCACTTGCTCGACGGCTGGCAAGCCTTTAGATGTTCCTGGAATCTTGATCATTACGTTCTCCCGACCAATTTGTGCGTAATACCGTCGGGCTTCTTCAATCGTCTTTTCAGTATCGTGAGCAATGATTGGCGGCACTTCAATACTTACATAGCCATCAAGACCATTGGACGACTCATAGATAGGTCTGAGGATATCGCAAGCATTGCGGATGTCATCAAACACTAGGGATTCATAAATCTCCTGAACCGATTTACCTGCACGGATGCCCTCTTCGATATCCGCGTCGTAGACGGCATTACCGATGATCGCTTTTTCAAAAATCGCTGGGTTGGAGGTGATTCCTACGATCCCCCGTTCCTCAATCATCTGCTTGAGTTCACCGGACTCAATCAAAGTACGGCTCAGATTATCCATCCAGATACTCTGACCATACTGTTGTTCAATCTGAAAGATCGGATTATTTGCTGTCGATGTCATTAACTTGACTCCTGCTATTTGTGATCGTGATTGGCTGAGGGTTATTGATGAATCAACAACCAACAACAAGCTTCTAAGAACGAGCCATTACCGTTTTTTCTGACTCCCGTGCCCGCTCTTGAATAAAGGACTCTACAAGCGCAACATCCTCTTTACTCCCAATAAACAAGGGTGTTCGCGCATGGAGTGCTTCTGGCACTGCGTCCAAAAGATTCTGGGTTCCCGTACTCGCTCTACCACCCGCTTGCTCTATCAAAAAGGCAAGCGGAGCGGATTCATAGAGTAGACGCAACTTTCCTTCCGGTTTCTTCAACGTACCGGGATACAGGAAGACTCCACCCTGAGACAAAATCCGGTGAAAATCTCCTACTAATGCCCCACTATAACGGGCGGTATATCCTTCATGGCGATGGACATAACGAATATAGTTTCGGATTGACTCATCCCACTGCCAGAAGTTACCTTCATTGACGCTATAGACGGGACCGTGGTCTGGCACCTTGATGTTTTCATTGGAAAGGATAAACTCGCCTAAGCTGGGATCAAGCGTGAAAGAATGAACCCCTGTACCAATTGAGTACACCAGCATTGTGCTTGGTCCATACAGGACATAACCAGCAGCAATTTGTTTATGCCCATTTTGTAGCAGATCACGGGCATCGCCGTCGATATCATCTCCTTCTTGCTTGCGGATTGAAAAAATCGCTCCAACATTCAAGTTGATGTCTACATTCGAGGAGCCATCAATGGGGTCATAGAGCAGGGTGTAACGTCCAATCGGGCAATTTTCCGGGATGTAGTAGGGTTTTTCCATTTCCTCGGATGCCAAGCGACAGACCAGACCGCTTTGCTTAAACACCGATATAAAAACATCATTGGCGTAGATATCCATCTTCTTGACAGATTCTCCCTGCACATTGACATTCCCTGTAAATCCTAACGCTCCTTCCACTAATCCGGCGCGGCTCAAGCGCCGAGAAATTAGCTTTGCGGCTAAGGCAATGCGACTCATGAGCGCACTGAGATCTTGTGCTTCTGTCGAAAAGCTTTGGAGTTGCTGTAGAACGTGCCGAGACAACGTTGTGCAGTCGCGATCCAGGGCGTACTCCTGAGCTACGGGCTGATCCACATCTGCCATAAGTTTCGTCCTCCCTATCGAGTCATGCACTCTTACCTGTAGGGCAGTTGCTCATAAGACTGCCTCAAGAAAGCTGAATGCTCGATCATCTTTATTTCTTATCTTAGGGAGGCATTGCCAATGAAGCGTCTAACTTTAGACGAACTATAGAAATCAAATCTTTACACTGCCTGTCTTGTCTAAGTGACTACCTGTGAGGTCAGATTTAGTGGATGAGACAAAATTTCAAGGTTGAACAAGGTTTATGGGAGAACAGAAAAAGATTGGCGTTCTGACCAGTGGTGGAGATTGTGCTGGTTTGAATGCGGTGATTCGGGCGGTAACTCAGCGTGCTGTGGGTACTTACAACTGGGAAGTGCTGGGGATTTGTCGCGCAACTAACGGGTTAATGCATCGTCCCCCGCAAGTGATTACGCTTGCTCCGGATAATGTCGATGCACTCCTAACGAAGGGTGGAACTGTGTTGGGAACAACGAATAAGGGCAACCCGTTTGCTTTTCCGATGCCAGATGGTACATTACGCGATCGCTCTGATGACATTATTGAGGGATACCACCAACTTGGTCTTGATGCCTTGATTGGGATTGGGGGAGATGGTAGTTTAGCGATTCTCCGGAAAATTGCTCTGCAAGGCAATCTTAATTTTGTTGCCATTCCCAAAACGATTGACAATGACGTTGGAGTTACAGAACGTTCAATTGGGTTTGATACGGCAGTTAATATCGCAACAGAAGCGCTCGATCGCCTACACTTTACTGCCGCTAGCCATGATCGCGTAATGATTCTAGAAGTAATGGGTCGAGATGCGGGTCACATTGCAATTTCTGCGGGGATTGCAGGAGGCGCTGATGTTATCCTGATCCCAGAAATTCCTTATACGCTCGAAAATGTCTGCCGCAAAATTAAAGAGCGTCAGGAGCGAGGTCAGCACTTCAGTGTTGTGATTGTATCTGAGGCAGTTTGCACGGAAGCGGGTGAGGTGGTGACAAATAGCGATCGCTTTGGTGGATGTCGTTTAGGCGGTATTGGTCAATATCTTGCTGACCGGATTTCTGCTAGTAGTGGTGCGGAAACACGGGTTACTGTTTTGGGACATATACAGCGTGGGGGAATCCCGTCACCGCTTGACCGTTTACTAGCATCCGCCTTTGGTGTTGCTGCCGTTGATTTAATTGCCGCAGGACAATATGACCAGATCGTAACCTGGCAAAACCGTCAGGTGGTCAATGTGCCGATTGAGTCAGCGATTAGCAAATACCAAGCTGTGGATGCCAACAGCACCCTAGTTAAAACGGCTAGAGGTTTGGGTATCTGTCTAGGCGATTGACCCGTCTCCCTGAATTTTAAGTAATTAAGTGACGAGTGGTGACGTGATTCACGCCGACAACTCGTCCCTTATCTACCCTAATTGCTCAGGAAAGACAAAACTTAGCCGTGCCGCGTCACGGCTAGGGTCAGCTCTTGGTTCTATCTATTGTGCAGATAGACACCCATTAATGACATCAAATGCTTGTTTAGAAACGATTATTGCGCTTTGCACCGCCGCCGCCGTCGCGACTATTCTCCTCTTTTGGTCTAGCTTTGTTCACTCTCAACTGACGTCCCATCCACTCGGCACCATCTAGTTCAGAGATGGCAGCGTCTTCTTGGGCATCTTCTGTCATTTCAACAAAGGCAAATCCGCGCATCCGACCCGTTTCACGATCTGTAGGTAACACAACTCGCTTAACAGTGCCATACTCGGCGAATACTGAGCTTAAGTCGTCTTCGGTAGCTTGGTAAGACAGGTTTCCAACGTAAATGGTCATGTCGATCGATAAAGCTGAACGAGGAACTAAAGTTCAGAAAGGCAGACTCGAATTAGAGGATGTAGGTTGCTCACAATCTTGTCTGATTGACCGATGGTAATTTTTTTAGGGTAAGCAACCACGAAGCAATTCCCCAAAGGGCATCGCCTCGGAATGGCGATCGCAAAACCATAAACTGAACCAAAGGTAGAACTGAACTTGTACATATCGTATTATCATATCCTACTGTTTTGGTTCACAAGTGTTATCTACTTCACATATGCGATAACACAAAAGTGCAATGGGGTCTACTGCTGATTCAGTAAACCCCATAGTTTTGTCCGATTTAGCTAAATTGAGCCTTAATCAATCGAAATTGATTGAGGTCCAGTAGTTTTGCCATTATCACTGCTAGTAGTTGTAGCTGTGTAGCTACTAACGCCAGCTTGCTGATCTAACCAGCTTTTCACTGGGTCATCTGAAAGATTGAGGCGAAATACTCCAGAAAAGAATCCGCCCAAGAAAGCAACAGGCTGTTGGGTCAGTTCTTTCAAAATTGGTGTTAGTTCAGTGAGGAACATTTATGTATCTCCTTGTTGCTGCCGCTTTTTGCTTACTGATTCTTCTGGCATCCTAGCGTGTCTTTTGCTTAGCAGCCTACTGTGGACTCTACACAGACTTCTGCTCTGGATATAGACACTTATCTGAGTCACATCCGGCTGGGCCTGCTTCTAAGAAATCACCTGAAAGGAGGCTATCCCGCCCCGCTTCACTATCGTAGCGACTCAATGCTAGATGAAAATCGCTCGTTTTGCGCCTGTGTTCTACTTCCTGCATAAACTGCTCATACTGTTGACGCGCTATCGGTTCAAACGGCAAACGTGGGAAGGTTTGATGATCATCAAAGCGTGATAGAAGTGCTGCGGAAATATAGCCTTCATCACCTTTGATTGCTTCATAAATCCGAATCCCAAGGTCATCTATCTCGTTTTCGCGCAGCTCGATTGTCGCACTTGTATTGTGTGAACAATAGAATTTCTGGACTTGCATGTAAAAATCCAGCTGTGCGATCGCACTAAACTGAGAAATGTCAATTTCATCAGCTCCTGGTAAATCAGCCCAAGGTACAGCAACCGGAATTTCTACAAGCCATTCAGTGCATCTTGGATCAAAGGGATCGTTTAGAAGATTCCCTTGCTCATCTTTGTCAGACTGAGACGGAATAACGTTGTAACCGTAGTCAATACAAGCTAGGGCTACAGGGTCATTCTTCCTGAATGTAATCCGACGTAGGAAACGTTGTGCCTTCGGAGGGTGCCAGCCAGGGGAAGCACTTGTCAGTAGAGATTTTGTACCGCTAGGCTGAACTGTAGTGCAACGATTTGGACGTTTCAAGGAATGGCGATCGCAATAATCCCACACTACCCGTTGCACAATGTTTTTCCAGCGAGTCAGGTATTCCTGCTCCTGTCGCTTAAACTCCAATCCTACCGACGTTTCTAGCCGTCCAGCTTCCCACCAGCGCAACCAATCAACGCCAAAGGCATTCACGAAAAAGTCAAATAAGCCAGTGAAGGAGACACCGACGATTGGATCAAGTTCTCGTGACTTTCGGTAGCGTTCTTCAACAAATTCGTGATTTAGCAGTCCCGCGACAGATAGCGCTCCAGCAGTAAACGCCTCCTCTTGTTCTTTGTAGTTCTGTGGATCGATTAAGTTGAGATGAATTTCAGCTAGATTGCAATGAAAATTAGAGCCGATGATTTCCAGTTTTGTTACCCTAAAGGCTTTTTATCCTCTAGTTCTTACACTTCCTTTTTGTGTAAGCTCCGCGTACATTTTGTATGTAAAATCTATAAAAAGAGTTCGATTTATATACTCTTTTTTATTCATACATACCCCTACACTCTTGGAGAGATTATATTCTAGACTTTTATATAAATATATTTTTTATTAATCTAGTTTCACTCTCTACGCTGTACGGTGGCAAAAGCTTTTTAGTTCTTTTACTTACCTCGGTATTCGCCTCTCAGCCTCTACCGATTTTGCAGGGTTTTTAGCGTGAGGCAAATTCATTACCACACGGGTTAAGCCCAACACGAGCTAACCGATGCTCTAATTCATCAGGAGCAAGATCAGGATATTGCTCTTGCAACCATTGTTTAGCTGTTCCTTGTTCGTAAGATTTTAGAAAATCTTTTCTTAGCTCTTGAGTCGGCAGCAAGTCACAATTGGCTCTAGCTACTGCCTCACCAGCCCATTGAATTGCACCCTCGCCTGAATAATACTGTTTTCTAACAGCTTCTATACATTCTTCCAATGTAGGCTTATGGTGATAAACGCGAGAGTGGTTAGCCATCCGCAGTGCATCGCGTTCTGGATCTATACGCCAATTGCCATTTTCATCTTGCTGCCACAGATTAGTCTTGGCATTAGCGCCTGATTGATCATTGGCATCGAACTGGCGCATTCCAGCACTTCTGCGTATATTTCCAGCCACTATTGTGACTGCAGCTTCATCGATTAATAGACAGCATTCAACTGAATTTAATTGTCTTCCTATGGCTTTATTGAGAATTGAAGCGCAACGCTGATAAAGTTCGGGCAGTTTAACAGGATTTGCAACGCCACCAAAGCCTTTTAAGCGTTCTCCTACAGCACGGACATCACTGAGGTTAATTAATACGTTTACTTCACCTGAGAATTGCTCATCTGTAGCTAATTCCAGCAAGGTTTGATAAGACTGCACCCAACCTTGGCGAGAGTCTCCTACGTGAATGGTGACTTGGCTTCCCTCCATCTTTACGTCTGTCTGTTCACGACGCTCTTGAACTGGGGTAGAACCAATTTCACCTTGTAAGGTTATCGTCAGTTGGTTACGAATGAGTGGGAGTTGGTTAATGTACTTTGGTTCAAGTACCGCACCCGTGCCACACCCCATCATCGCCAGATCCATCATTAAGCCAAAGGCACGCCAGTCTACTGCATTAGTGCTGGTGCAGTTATAGGCTCCTGAGAAGTTCTCTTTTCTTTCGATCCATTCGGTGCCACCAACCCACATCCAGCGCCCGGACGGGAGGCTTTTGATCTGGCTCATCATTCGGTGTAGAAGGGTGACTTCACGCTCACTCAACTTGCCTAATTTAGCCAGACCTTGGGTTGTGCGATCGCATACTTCCTCCCAAGTCTCGCGCCCTGTTTGTGTGCGGCGGCTGTAAGTTCTGAAAAATACTGGATTAGCAGCAGGTGCTGTTTCTGGGAAATCGCGCTTTTGGCGCTCCCGTTCAAGCTCTCGAACCATAGTTAGAATCTGTTGTCGGTTTAGCTAAACCCTGACTATACGCGATGTTAGATATGGGGGCAAATATTGAAAAATCAAAGGATTTGCGCTATGTGTAGAGCTGTAACCTACACCACCAAATGCCTCTTGCTCCTTGGCGATCGCTACTAGCCCGTGCGCTCCACAAAAACCGCAAACTGCCCTACGCCCGCTACTTTCAACTGGCAACGCTTCGTGCAGATGGGCGTCCTGCCAACCGTACTGTGGTCTTTCGCGGGTTTCTAGACGACACTAACCAACTCAAAATTATTACGGATTGCCGTAGCCAGAAAGCAGACCAAATTGACGACCAACCTTGGGGAGAAGCTTGTTGGTATTTTCCTGAAAGTCGAGAACAATTTCGTTTGGCGGGTCAACTAACTCTAGTTAGAGCAGATTATCCAGACCAAGCCTTACAAGCTGCCCGTAAAACCACTTGGCAAGAGCTTTCTGACCCAGCGCGTCTACAATTTGCCTGGCCTCATCCTGGTGAAGCTAGAACAGAAAATAACGGTGCCTTTTCGCCACCGTCACCTGACCCAGAGCAGCCACTCCCGAATTTTTGCTTGTTGTTGCTAGAACCTATAGAGGTAGACCACTTGGAGTTACGAGGCGACCCACAAAACCGATGGCTTTACTACCGAAACAATTCTCAGGAATGGTCTAAACAAGCGGTCAATCCGTGAGTCGCTAAATACCAGCACCATCAAAAAACTGCTGAATGACTTGATCGCTAATATGGCAACTCTTAGCAAACTGCTCAGCCGCATCTGGAGAATCCATCTTGGAAGAGACAGCCTGAAGTTGGGGCATTGTTGAAGACGGTTGCTCTATCAAATCCTGTACTTGTTGTTCTAGTGCCTCAATACGGTCTACTAAAGCGCGAATTACTGTTGCTTCTGAATCAGGTAAGCTACCGTGTTCCAGTGGGTTAACTCGCACACCAGAGCGATAGACAATTCTGCCAGGTACACCAACCACTGTGCAATCAGAAGGAACATCGCGCAACACGACTGAACCAGCACCAATGCGAACATTGTTGCCGATTTGGATATTGCCTAGAACCTTAGCACCAGCACCAACGACGACATTCTCTCCTAGTGTAGGATGCCGCTTACCCCCCTCTTTACCCGTACCCCCCAGAGTAACGCCTTGGTAAATCAGGGCATAGTCTCCAATCATTGCTGTTTCACCAATGACAACGCCCATACCGTGGTCAATAAAAACACCCCTCCCAATCGTTGCTCCAGGGTGAATTTCGATACCCGTCAAAAAGCGAGAGAACTGAGAGATTAAGCGAGGAATGAAAGGAATTCCTACAAGGTGAAGCCAATGACAGATACGGTGGAACAGTAGAGCCTGTAAACCGGGATAGCAAAACAAAACCTCTAGCCAGTTACGGGCAGCCGGGTCACGCTCAAAGATGATACGGAAGTCAGTAAGAAGCGCAGATAGCACAGCAGGTTACCTAGCGAATGGTAAAACAAGTCACAAACTATCTTAACTTCCCTACTCACGCACAGTTAGGGTGTAATCCAGCCTTTGTCCTGACTCAAAGGAACCAACCCAAATCCGGTATGTGCCTGCTGACCAGTTTGAGCCTTGCACACTGGCATCTTTACTGGAACCTGTATCATCCCCACAGCGAACGCTCTGGTCATTTGGACCTTGAACCACTAAGGTTGTATCCTTTCCCCCCGTGTTGACGAGTACGCTGAGGTTTGAGAAGTCTTGCTGCAAGACCATAATGTGATCAGGTGTCGGGTCACCAAAACCGATACAAGGTTTATTGTTGCGATCGCTATTAGCAATTGATGATAATGAGTAGCCACCACCCGTGTAACCACTAACCTGTCCTGCTCCTTTGGGAAAACCAGGTGCTAATGTCAGATTATCGAAATTTGCAGCCTGGGATAATACTGGTGTAGCGCTTAAGGCTGCAATCAATGCAATGACACCTCCACCATATAACCGTCGCATACGCCTTGACCCTCCTAGAAATACTGGGAATTAGTTCTCTCCCCAGTTGAGTACGGAATACAGATGAGACTGTCTACTATTGTCTTATCTAAACTAAGGCACTTACAAAACAACAGAAGTGACACTCTGCTGTCTGCCACATTACTTTTTCGGTTCTGATTCTTGTTTCGGAGGAATTATGTCCCTCATTATCTTGATTACACTGCTGCTATGGAGTAGTTGGTTCTTTTCAGAAGTTCTTGTCTTTGTTCCCCTGAACCTTCTGAATTCATTAAAGCCCTTCACCTCATTGAGCTTAGTAATTGCCTTGCTGGCTTTCTTATGGTGCTTCGGAGGCGAATGACTTATTGCAAGCCTATAACGTGAACCAGAAGAGGAATGCTATTGATGAGAGGTTGGGGTTTCTTCCAGAAATGTCTGAAACAACAAAGTCAACCTCTAGGACAGCAAACGCCTTAACAAGCTTTTGCTACTGCCTGTATAAAACTATACAATTTCTTGAGTTTATCTCTACCTAAGATAATATAAATATCAATTAAACGACTATCCTGAAGATAAGTAGTTGCACACAATTAATTACACAAAATCTAGGGTGAAATTCTTACCTAGTAAAAAATCAGTATGTAATTAATTCTGTTTGGTTACTTAGATGTATAAATTCCCAGAACAACTAACTTTGCAAAAAAAACTACGTTGCCTTCAACGAAGTTTCGGCAACTAGTTATCTTGCCAAACCTCTTGGCAGTTAATTTTGAGGCAAGTGCGAGAACTGTAGTTTCTGCTCAACATTGAGGCATAGGTTAATGTCAAAGGCACTGCGAGTTTTATATGCTGCCGGTCCTGGAGATGTAATTGGAACTTATGGTTATTGGGTTGAGGGGCACGACGATCCTTCCCAAGTTTCAATAACCTATTCCAGTCAGTTCTACGAAGTGTGTCGCGCATTGAATGCACAAGCATACGTGATTTCTTCGCATCCAAAAAAGAAATTGTTTCGTGATGGTCAATTCCTAATTGAGCATCGTCCAATTGTTTGGCGAGATTCATCAGGAATTTTTTATCACTTAGGACAGTTGTGGTCTGGGTTACAGCTAATTGCCTCCGCCATTCGTTTCAGAAGCAACGTTGCTGTAGTGGCAGATGGCACAACCCATTGGTTTGTCTTATCGATACTCTCTTGGTTGGGGGTGCAAGTTATTCCATCACTGCACTGCGTTCTTTGGCGGAAGTATATCCCCCAAAGCCGAGAACAGAAAATACTTTTAAAACTTAGCAGTGATTTTTTCGCTAATCGGTGTACGGCTATCTTGACAGCCTCAAATGAAATAAATGAGCAACTAAAACAGCTTACAGAAAGTGAAAACCTGCCACTCGTAAATTTTTTACCCACCTACCAGCGCACCGAGTTTGCAGAGGTGGGTGAACCAGACGAAGAACATTCGCCATTTCGAGTGTTGTTTGCGGGGCGGATTGAACACAGCAAGGGAGTTTTTGATCTTCTAGAAATTGCTAAGCGTTTTGTTGCCCTTGGTAGACAGGACATCAGGTTTGATATTTGCGGTAAGGGTTCAGCACTGGAGGCTTTGCGTGAGAGTGTCAAAGCGGCTGGATTAGAGTCTTACTTTGTTTGCCACGGTCACTGTAACAAGACACAAATGCGCGAGATGTTTAACCGTTCTCATGTTGTTATTGTGCCAACAAGGACAGACTTTGTTGAAGGCTTCAACCAGGTTGTCGTTGAAGGAATTTTATCGAAGCGTCCTGTAGTTACCTCAGCGGTTTGTCCAGCCTTATCGTATGTAGAACCTGCTGTTGTGGAAGTGCAACCTAATGACTGGACAGCTTATGGTGATGCCATACTGAAGTTGTGTGATGTTCGCGAATTTTATAAACAAAAGCAACAAGGCTGCCTTGGAGTACAAGAGCAATTTTATGACAAGTCCCTAGGTTGGGCTGCCGCCCTCAAGTCTGTGCTTGTGGCAGTTCAGGAAAATACAGAGCTACGGAAGACGTTAGAAGAAGGAACCGAGTCAAAATTAGCTTAGAAGAGTTTCTGTTTTACCTTAAAAAGTCTTCTATCTACAATTACACATCGGAGTACAGCATACTGTGTCTCTAACTTCTGTTAGTTAGGTTTCTGAATCGCTATAGAAGCTTTCTGAAACTTGAGTGAAAAATTGGGATAGCTTCACTTCATCCAGTTTTCCATTGGTGCGAACACCATTGCAAACATCCACACCAAACGGTTCTACCTGTCGAATAGCGGCGATAACGTTATCCGGATTGAGTCCTCCTGCTAAGAAAATAGGGACATCAACTCGCTCTCGGATGCGTCGGCTGATTTCCCAATCGTGGATTCGTCCTGTACCACCAAGTTCTTTAATCGCCAAAGATTGATCTCCAGAATCCAATAAAATCCCGTGAACGTGAGGCGCTACCGCAACTGCCTCTTCGATTGATTCTGAACCTGTGACGTGAATTACCTGGATAATCGCAATTCCTGGTAATGCCTGACGTAAATCCTCATATTTGCTCAATTCGAGCTGATCGCAAATCTGAATCGTATTCACACCCAAGCGTCGTTGCTGGGCAATGATTGCGAGTGGTTCTACTTTACTAGTTAGCAAAAACGAAGACACAGTAGGTGGCACACTTGCTGCTACTTGGGCAATCAGCCCTTCCGAAATTACTCCTGGCCCACTCGGCATTTCCGACACTAAGCCTAATGCCGCAGCACCGTAATGAATTGCTAGCTTAGCCTCTTCAACACTGCCAATGCAGCAAATTTTCACTCTCGGTCTTTTTGTAGATTCCATTACAATCGGCACGTTGAATTGGATGACGTTATAGCAATCAGCGGTCAGCTTTGGGTCAAATCGGCTCACTTCTAGGGAACGCTCTTCTCCCGTTAATGTCCTAACATTCGTGGCTACTGCTATACATCGTTGTGGTGAGTAACCCTTGAGCAAGAGTATTGGCTATGACTCGTTCGCATTATGTAACTGGAAAAACAGTTTGCTGTGTTGAACGCCATTGTCGATACCGTAGCTACTAATACTTAGCGATCGCAAATGCTCAAATAACGGCTTTGCCACGAGTTCCACGACTTGAACAATTGGTAGTTGACGCTTGATCAACGTCTCTCCCTGTGTCCAGTCAAGATACAGATAGCCATCATTTTGTTCAGGTAAAGGTGCGATCGCATTTTTGAATTTGTCACTCTTTACCAACGAATTCTCCAACCCTTGCAGCGCTTCATCCATTGCCTCAATAGAGCTAGTGAAAACCTCATAATTCCCAACAGCCGTGTGGACACCACGCACTTGTGCCTCTAGCTTCAGCAAATTGTCATCTTTCCCTGTGATAGCTGAGGTTGTGAGAAGTTTGGTCCAAGCTGTGATTGTCTTATCTCCTAGAGGCAAATTTCCAATACTGAGTCCTTGTTGCTTTGCGACAGCGTCTAGATGCTCAATTGATTCCTCTGCTGTTGTACCAGGCACTTTTTCGGCAACAAAAATCCAATCTGGATTATCTCTATCAGGACGGGGTAGCAGGGACAAGGCATATTCCCCTTGTACCCAACTGAAAATATCTTCCGGTAATTGAATACCCCAACGCGACTGCAAACTGGCAATGGGTTGGTCAAGTAGTGACTTCAGGGTGTCATCATCCCCTCGTGCCGTGGAGAGGCGATTCCAGAATTGGTTTAAATCAGTACCAGCGATCGCTAAGCTACTTTCAGCCGGGATGTACTGCAATGCCTCTACTGGCTTAGAAAGGGTGGGACTTTGACTCTGCTCACTTGGCTGGCTTCCCAGTAATGCGGTTTGGGCAAGTAAGCCTTGACTGTTTAACGACAAAGCGATCGCTACTGTATCAGACGCTTGGAAGGACTCTTGTGTGGGTATCGGTTGATTAGAAATCCATGCGGCTAACGCCGGAAGATTGACAAAGCTAAAACCAATCCGAGGTTCATTCAAGCTTTGTAACACTTGTTGGTATTCAGGGTCATCCTCCAGGTTGAGGTTTGCCGCTTGGACGTTATTGAGGGCATTACGCAACACTTTCGGATGATTGGCAAAAAGTACAAAGCGATCGCCTACTACAGCACTTGTCCAAACTGGGGGAGTCGGGGTTTGATTGGAACCGACAATCGGTGCGATGGGACGTTTGTAAGTTAGATTGACACCTTTGTACTGTTCAAAGACTAAATCTTCTGTCCCTGCGATCGCTTGTTTGGAATAAAACAGTTGTAGAAACTCGCGGGCTTTTTGAGCGTCTTTGGTTGTAGCGGCAACTAAATACCCAGGCTGGGCAGCATTCTCTTGGTTACGGTCAAAATCTAAAGATGTGACAGCGAATGTTATCTCATCCCCAATCCAGGGTTGGATATCCCGTCGATAGTTGATATCTGTATTGGCGAGTAAACTTTCTTCGATCTGGTTTAATTCAGCACGCGATCGCCGTCGGTTTGCCGGACGGGCAACCAGTTGCCGAAATGCCTCCAAGCGGTCTGGATTCACAAGCAATGATGCCATTATCGGTGCCTGTTTTGGCACGAATATCGTAGTTGTTGGGTTTGTCACCGTTCCCCCCCGTAGTATGTTCAAGGGGCTTTGGGAGGTTAACCAAGAAAATCCAACGGCAGCAATAGCTAGCAGCGCAACAGTACCCGCTGCCAAGGCATAAAAAAATGAACGTAGCTTCATTGTGAATTCCGAGCGCGTCTTTGGGGCGATTGACCGAGAAAGAGTACCAATTCCACGCCTATTATATGCTGCCCTGGAATACGTCTGGTTTGAAAATAGGGATTGGGGATTGGGAAGGAGAGTTTTTCTCCAACACTTGTGTACTTCAATCAATGGAGCTTAGCTTAAAGATAGGGAGTCGGTAATTGAGTTGCTAGAGAAGGTCTCAAAGGTCTCTATTTCGGTACTATTGCCGCTTTCTGTTGGTATTCACCTGTAGACTCACAACGAAATCAACGTAATTCATCTAATGGCACATCAATTTTCTACTCAAGCTGTTCCTCAAATTAGTGTTGAACAACTGGCAATGCGTATGGCCCAATCTCCTGAAAGTCTTCAACTAATCGATGTCCGAGAAGAACAGGAAATTGCGATCGCACATCTCGATGGCTTCGAGAATCTCCCATTGAGTGACTTTGCTGACTGGTCAGATCATATTCACACTCGCTTTGACCCGAACGCCGAGACACTGGTACTCTGTCATCATGGCGTGCGCTCAGCTCAGATGTGCCGCTGGTTGATGAGTCAGGGGTTTACGAATGTCAAAAATATCGTAGGGGGCATTGATGCCTACTCGCTGATTGTGGATTCGAGTATTCCTCAGTACTAGAGGAAGAAGACGGCAACCCACTGTCACTGGCATTCTTCTGCTATCTTAAAGCCAATAGTAATTTAGATAACGGCGCAGCCTCTTTTTGCTCCGTACTTCAAGCTACTTGATTGGTAACTTCTCTCAACCGAGAGATGCTAGACGTGCTTTTGGACTTCATCCTACTTACCTCAAGCCAGACTTTTCCGCATGGAAGTCTGCCAGGTTAGTAGTTCATCTTAATCTTCTAATCCAAACAATCATTAGCTTCTGTTTAAAATTTGATTAAAATCAACTTTGGTTCAAAATGTCTCTGCAAGTGAGTCTGACTAATCGACAGCAACAGATTCTTTGGGCAACCATTCGTCACTACATCGCGACAGCCGAACCAGTGGGTTCCAAAGCCTTGGCAGCAGAGTATGACTTGAGTGTCAGCCCTGCTACGATTCGCTCTTGCATGGGCTTCCTGGAAAAATCGGGGTTGTTGTATCAGCCTCATACCTCTGCGGGACGGGTTCCCTCTGATTCTGGCTACCGCATTTATGTTGACCAGCTAATCACACCTTCTGATGCTTTAGGGCGTCAAGTTGAGCATTTACTCAGCGACAATTTAAAGAGCGAAGATCCAAGCTTTGAGAAGCTCTTACGAGATGCAGCGCAAATTCTTGCGGCTGTCAGCGGATACATTGCTTTAATCACGATGCCTCAAACTCGAACTACACGCTTGCGACATTTGCAGCTAGTGCAGGTAGAGCAAGGGCGAGTGATGTTAATTGTGGTAACAGATTCTTATGAAACGCAGTCTGTGTTGATGGAACTGCCCCAGTCAAAGGATGAGGCTCAAGTGGATGGGTCGATTGTGGAGCGGGAGTTACAGATTCTATCCAACTTTTTGAATAGTAAGCTACGGGAGCGATCGCTTAGTGAACTGGCTACGCTGGATTGGAGTGAGTTAGATCGGGAATTTGCTCGGTATGCAGATTTGTTAAGAACGTTGCTAGCCGAGGTAACTCGCCGTGCCAAAGCACCTGTTCCTACACCAATCATGGTTCGTGGCATTTCAGAAGTGTTGCGCCAGCCAGAATTTTCGGAGTTGCAGCAAGTCAAGATGCTGCTGCACTTATTGGAAGAGGAACAGGAGCAACTTTGGCCTGTAATCTTTGAATTACCGGAGACACTGGGATCGGAGCGTCGGGTGACGGTGCGAATTGGTTCAGAAAATCAGTTGGAACCCATGCGTACCTGCGCCTTGGTTTGTGCTACCTATCGGCAAGGGGAACAACCTGTCGGGAGTGTGGGCATTTTGGGACCAACTCGAATGATTTATGAAAATGCGATCGCTTTAGTGGAAACGGCGGCTGATTATTTGACTGATGCTTTGAGTCAACCGGCTTAGCTTGACTTTTAAGAAGACTGGTACTTTGAAGGAATAAAATTCAGCTAGAAATTTCTGCCCGAAATTGATTCATGATTTGATCGAGTCCTACTGAACGCGAGGCTTTGAACAAAAAGCGATCGCCTGGTTGTACTATTTCCTTCAAACGGCTGACAAGGGCATCTCGGTTGTCAAAACATTCAGTTTGCAGTGTTGTGGTGCCGGAAGCGATCGCTTTTGCTTCTGGGTCATCGACCACAATCAGCAAGGCATCGAGATTGAGTTTCTCTGCTGTATTGCCAACCTGCTGATGTAGTTCAGGCGATCGCTCTCCTAATTCCTTCATCGTGCCTAGCACGGCAATATGTCGATTCCCTGGGGTTTCTGCCAACAGATGTAGCGCGGCTATCATTGATTCCAATCCAGCATTATACGTTTCGTCGAGAATCACAATATCGTTAGGCAAGTCGTAGCGTTGCGATCGCCCAGTGGGAAGTTCCACGGCTAACCCCTTTGTTAGACCTTTCCAGCCAATCTGGAGCAGTTTCGCGACCGCTAGCGCCCCTAGATAGTTTAGGGCGTTGTGGCGACCTGCAAGAGGCAGAGGAAGCCGCATTTCCTCAACCCTGAGTGTTTCTGAATCAATCAGCTGCCCTTGTAAATCACCAGCTTCCAACCCATAGGTAAAGGTTTGCCCTTGCCAAACTGTTGCGGCGGTTTCAATTAAGCGTTGGTCATCGTGATTGAGAACCGCAACACCAGTGGCAGGCATTTCGGCTAACAACTCACATTTTGCTTGGGCGATCGCTTCTACAGAACCCAAAAGTCCGATATGAGCGGTTCCTACATTTGTAATAACGCTAACTGTGGGACGGGCAATCTGACTCAATAGCGCAATCTGCCCTGAACCCCGCATCGCCATTTCGATTACGGCGTAGTCATGCTCTGAACCTAATTCCAGCAACGTTTTAGGCACACCGATTTCATTGTTGTAGTTTGCCTGTGTCTTGAGGACGTTGCCTTTGGTTGATAAAACTGCGGCAATTAGTTCCTTGGTTGTTGTTTTACCTACAGAACCCGTTACAGCAATGATGGGGATATCAAACTGATCACGCCACCACCGAGCAATTTGCTGGTAAGCCTGAAGTGTGTCTTCTACCTGTAATTGGGGAATGCCATCAAGCTGAGTCCCGGCGCGACGGTCACTGACTACTGCGATCGCGCCTTTCTCAATAGCCACTCCTGCAAAGTCATGCCCATCAAACTTTTCTCCGCGCAGCGCAACAAACACATGACCTAGTTGGAGGCTGCGAGTATCAGTCGTAATCCCCGTACAGCAAGCCAAAGCCACTTCCTCTGATAGATTCACTGGCGTTGCTGCGAGGATGTCAACTAACTGAGTCACCGAAATCTGACAAGGCATAAGTCTATCTCCCCTAATTTGACAAAATTATGCTTTGCTTGAGTAAGGTCTGGTAGTACATAGTCTAAAGAGGCTAAGAGGTTACTTCACTGAATCTTTACAAAGTGCCGTATATCTACGCATCCCAATGAAGACTTGGTCAAGATATGCTTTTCCTTGGATAGATTATCTTAATTTAGTAAGTCGTTGATTATACCCACATAAATCAGAGAAATAATCTATGATTAATCTAAATTTTAAGTATCTACCTAAGGAGCAGGTCAAGTTTAAATTTGCATCTTCTCGACAAAACTCCTGTTATTGGCCCTAGCATTTGCGTGTAAGGGGGCACACTAAAGTGACTACTTGGACAGACACTGACATTCGACAAACTAGCCTAGAAGAGCAGCAACTGTACGATCATCTACTTTATTGTGTACAGGTAGAGTCATGTAGCCAGTTAATTGAGCGTTTCCAACGCCTTTTTTTGGATGGCGCAAGATATGTAGACCCGCAAATCTGGTTGTCCTTGGAAAAGGTGGCAATGGACAAGCGGGCGGAGCAAGATTTCAGGTTTGTACTCAACCGATGCTGCCACATACTGATCAATCGCTGGCAGTTGAGTCCTCAACAACAAGGAGCGATTCCAGAGTTAGTCGCATTGTTTGAAAATCCGCCTGATCCGATGAAGGTGCAATCTCGCGGGGCAAGGCGTCTACGACAACTGGTGCAGCTTTTCACAGAGACAGAGCAGTATGTAACATTACAGCGATTGTCTCGCGTGATGAGTGAGACGGCAGAAGTTAATAATTCCAAGGTAGTAGGAAACCTGATTCAGCGGTATCCCTACTTGTATGAACACTGCCTTCTCAGTGAAGATAGTAGTTACGAGCATCAGCAGACTGTCCGACACATTCAATCACGGGTTCAGCGGCGCTTTGAGTTTGATTTGTCCCAATACGTTACCTATCAGGTGCGACGCGCTCAAGCCTTGCGTACACAGTCTGTAGAAACATTAGACAAAATTATTCAGCCAGTCAGAAATCCTACACTATTAAGCGATCGCGAGTTGGGGATAGCTCTTAAGCAGTTTGTTGGCAAAGTCCAAGGTTCTGATACCTATCGGGATATTGCCCAAAGCTTCCTGACTCACACTAGCCAGACAGTTTCCTACAAAGAGTTTAAAAATGATTTGTATGAGTACCTGACGGCTTCGATTGACCCTGCCTATGGGAAGCGCCAGTTTAACGATCGACTGTACACTCATCTAAAAAACACTCTACCAGTTAGCGATTCCCAAAAGCCGAGTGAATTCCTGATTGTACGAACTTGCAGCCAACTCTTAAACTTCTTAGTAGTGGAGAGTCCTCAGCGACCTAACCACTTTGTTTTTGTCGATTTGATTACTAACCTAGGCGCAACCCTAACCACTTGCTTGTTACTCAAGATTGTGTTGTTGTGTCGGAAAGTCAAGCCCTACTTGGAAAAGCGCTTTTCCATTTTGTTTAACCACTACGAGACTTCGGCGAGAGACGGCGTACCCTGGTTAATCAAATCTCTGGAAAACTTGAATATAGCGCTGAGTGTCCACTTTGGGTCAGCTGACCTTTCTTGCCTGAATCAAATTATGTAAGTGGTTGGTTATTAGTTGTCAGTTGTTCGTTGTTCGTTGTTATTGGTTTTTTGACCACTGAACATTGTTCGCGATCCTATTTAGGTATTAATCTCTACACTGCGACTATTGTAGAGACTCATCGCCTTTTCAACCCCTTGCCTGAGAGCAAGTTCTACGGCATCAACCACGACTTGGAGAACCTCTGACATCAACTGGGTTTCTTGAGGTGAAAACTTCCCTAGAACGTGAGATACAGTATCTTTGTCTGTGCCCGACTTACCGATACCAATCCGCAGACGAGGGAAATTTTGAGTACCAAGATGTGCGATCGCAGACTTCATCCCATTGTGCCCTCCTGCTGAACCTGAAAGACGTAGACGCAGACGTCCGACTGGTAAATCCATATCGTCATAGATGATTAGTACTGACTCAGGTGGCAGCTTATACCAATCTGTCGCGGCACGAATCGCTTGCCCAGAACGGTTCATATAGGTAAGTGGCTTGAGCAAACGTAATTTGTCTACCCTGCTTGCTTGCCCTTCCCCAAACAGTGCTTGAAACCGACGATTTTCATTCCAAGAAATCTGTGACCTCTTCGCTAGGGCATCAACAGCATCAAAGCCAATATTGTGCCGCGTTTTCTCATACTTCGCCTCTGGATTCCCCAAACCTACAATCAGCTGAGGAATAACCAAAGTAGATTGGGTAGATTGTGAGGTAGCTTCTGTCATAGGTTTCTACTGGCATTGAGGGCTGGTAACTAGCGATTGGGGGGCGGAAATAACTATCCAGTTGAAAAAGTTTAAAAAGCTTACAGTACAAGCAATATTCCTTCTGCATCCTGCATAAGAGCCTTCTGCCTTCTTGCACTAGCGACTGGGGGGTAGGGAGGTGGGGAGCTAGGAAGTTAGCATACATAAACTGTCGGAGTTTTTCACTTATCACTCCACCTCCCCTTCACCTCATCACTGAGAGCCTTTATTAGAAACCTCCCCTTGAGAAACCCCCTAATCCCCAGTCCCTAACTTAGGCAGGATGCTGAAACAGGGATTCCAAATAGACACGCGCACAAGCGCGATAGCTCTGGGAGGCTTCTGGTGTCTTACTACTCCCATTTTGGAGCAAAAACAGCGACAATGCTGCCGCAAAAACTCGGTCTTGATCCCAGCTAGGATGGGTTTCCAGGTAGCGTTTAAGGGATTCGTGCAGGTCTTCAGGGATTTCTGCCAGGATGCTAACGGTTGCGTTCATATATATTTAACTCTCGTTTCGTGCGTGTTGGGACAATGCAAACCTTGCTTTCAGCGCCGGAGAGGAACCGACTTTCCAACTGAAAGCTTGCGACAAATGAACTTGGAAAAAGCACCCACTTCTACCGCCGCGATCGCTTTTCTCAATTCAAAACTTTTATGGGTTGGTCGCACCATTGTCGGCTGAGATGGGGTGGGGTTGTCAATGCTGCGAAATATTACAACCCCTCGCAAACCTTCAAAATTGCCACGAAAGAATCAGGGTTAAAACCCGATTTCCGTTACATAACTTTACAAGAACTCAGTCCACCTTGACCTTTAGAGATTCACTTGAGGAAATCCCCAGTAAGACTGGAACCCCCGATTCTACCGTTTACACTTGTGGAAAACTCGTGGGAATCTGTGGAAAACTTTGAAAGGCTGTGTGGAAACGCTGGGGAATCTGTGGGGAAAAGTAGCGCGAAAGATAAGAATTGCAAACAGTTCGGGAGGAAGATGGGGCAAACGGCTCAAAAACTCGCTCTGTCTAGCTCTCAGAAAGAAACAGGGAAAAGGAACCAATTGCCCGTTTGCCCCTTCGCCTTTTCCCTTTCTCTCTCAGCGAATCAGTACGCATCCTTGAGTGCAACTCAGTATCAAGCAACCGAATGAACGTCTACTGGCAACGTGTGGCCCAAAACGGTAAACACTTGGCGTTGCTCAAATAACTCAACTAAGTCACTGTTAATTTTGTTTTTGGCAGCTTCCTGTCGCAGGATGTGGAGAACGGTGTTCACAGGTAACCGACGCTTATAAGGGCGATCGCTAGCCGTGAGAGCATCATAAATATCCGAGATCGTGAGAATCTGGCTTTGGATAGGAATTTCGTCTTGTTTCAAGCCTTGGGGGTAGCCACTACCATCTAGCTTCTCATGATGCCCGTAGGCGATCGCAGGAACGCCTTTGAGGTGCTTCGTCCAAGGAATCCGCTCAAGAAAGTGGTAAGTATGAGTAACGTGTGATTCAATATCCAAGCGTTCTTGCGGTGTTAAATTCCCTCTAGGTATTAACAATTGCTCCATCTCAGCTTGAGAAATCAAGGGTTTAGTTTCCCCATCAACGTCTCGATAGGTGTATTGTGACAAAGCGGCTAGTTGAGCCGAAGTTTCTTCAGAAAAAGCCTGAAATTCTCTTGTCAGCAAAACATCAGGTTCATTAAGTTCTTGTAGTAGCTCCCAATAGTAATTTAGAGTTTCAATCGTTTGAGCTAGCTGGGTATCAATTTTTTCTAACTTCTCACAGTGGGAACAGCCAGAGGAAGACGAGTCATCCTGATGGGTGTGGCTAGGGTGTTCAACTAGATACTTGAATTTTGTTTGAGCGCATTCCATTTCTAAGGTGCGCTGTGCCAAAGCAAAGCGGTGACGAATGATGTCTAGCTGTGAAGGATAAAGTTTTTTCTGCTTACCTAAAATTGCTTCGGGAATGCCAACTTTGCCGAAGTCGTGCAATAGTGCTGCATAGCGAACTTCTTGAATTTGGCGATCGCTAAAATAAATTGACCGCAATGGCCCCATATTAATTGCACTCGCCTCTTGACTCAAGCGCACAGTCAAGTCAGCGACTCGTTCCGAGTGACCAGAGGTTGTTGGATCTCGTGCCTCAATAATCTGAACCGACGCTTTTACAAACCCTTCAAACAGATTTTCAATACTCTTTTGCAAGTGGTTACGTTCAATTGAAATGGCGGCTTGAGAAGCAAGCGATCGCACAATGCGTTCTTCCCACTCGGTATAAGGTTGAGTTACCTCCATTGCATTCTGTTGTGTCAAAACAATATCGGATTTTACCTTCCGGTTAATTAGCTGTAGGACACCGATAATTTCCCTATCTTGATCTTGCATCGGCAGCACTAATACCGAACAGGTGCGATAAGGCATACTAGTGTCAAAGCTCCGATCCAACTGGTAAGGCACATCCGATGGCAATTGATAGGCATCTGGCAGATTTAAGCTTTCACCTGTCAGCGCTACATACCCCGCTAGACTTTTTTTAGTCAGAGGCATCGCAAATTCCTGAAAGGAATCTCTCGGTAGAGAATCATTCTGCGCGACCTTGAAGAGCAACTTTGGAATTACATTACTACGGTCTATCAGATAAACGCTACCTGCGTCACTACAAGTAATTTCCCTACTTTTGGATAAAATTAGATGCAATAATTCATCTAAATTGTTGCTGCTCGAAAGCGCTGTACCAATGGCTAATAGCTGCTCAATCAGTTCAGCCTTTTCAGTGGACACTTCTAGAAGTTCTTGGCTTTCAAGGGACATGCTCAAGGGTTTGGAGGCTATCATGAATGTTTGACAAATAAATCAAAATTACGTGGACTCATGGCTGGTCAAAGCCACCTCAGATGCAACCCTTAATTGACCTATTCGTTAGCGTCTCGTTGATCTATAGCAAAAACAAGTGTGCGGTCGCTCTGACCTTTCTGCTCTCTTCATGCACCCAGAGCTAGCCAAGTCATTGGCAATACTTTTATTGTTGACCTTAGTCTGAGTCTTAATACTTACTTTTTAGAAAACTTGATTAATACTTTACACAAGTGATGCGATCTTAGCGTGCTAGCAAGCTGCTTCTTGATGAAGATTTTGCATCTCTCTTGCGGGGAAGTTGCGGAAATATTGCAGCAGACAACGCTTATCTTATCAGAACTGCGTGGTTCAAGATGAAACTCTTCTCGTGAGGACTCAGAACCTTTTCAAGGAGATACGGAGAAACTCCTGCTCTACCTGATACAATACTTTACAAATCTTAATTTACTAAATCTGCTATGAATCCTGAACCCTTTGTGAATCCTCCCGTATACACCATAATCATGGTGACTAATTTCTTTGCGATCGCCTTTGGGTTCATTTTTAAAGATATGTTGGAATACCAGGTGGCTAAGTGGGATACCAACCGTCAGTCAGAGAAACAAATTACTTACGATACTCCTGACATAAGAATAGCCTATATAGGAATGTGTACTTTTCTAAGTCTATTTATGGGAGCCAGCCTCTCGGTGTTTGGTCTTACCTCCTGGCTAAGCTATGCCATTGGGGCAGTTATTGTCCTGCTACCGGCTTTGCTTGTCTGGGTGCAGTTGGGTTCAATGCTCAGTCTCCTAGTCAGTGGCGGCTCCGAAGCAGTAGACATTGACTCCTATGGTGCTGGACAGAAATTCGATATACAGGCTCCGAAACCAAGTAAGTAATTCGTTGTTTGTTGACGGTTCACTGTTAACCGTTAATTGATAACAGTAAACAAAACGTGACTAAATTCAATCGGTAATAGGAGGTCATATCAGTTTAGTTCTCCGCTTGCCCCTATAAAAGCGAAGGTAGCACCGCAGTGCTACCTCAGAACTTTTCAACTCAATTTGTAGTTAACGCTTCCATTTAGTTAAGGAAGGCAGCGAGTACGGGTTTGAGACTCCTCCCAAAGCTTGAGCAAGAAGAATTCAACGGCATAGCTCATGGAGGTGACGAAGATACCTGTTTCACCATCAGAGTCTGAAGTCATCCAAGTTCCTTGGAGGCTAACTTCAATATACTCAGCATCGCAAATCGATAAAGCGATCGCATCTTCTCCTTCCCGCATCCTTTCAAGATGATTGAGCTGAGGTAAGTCAGATGGAAGCAGGAACGAGGCAGTGCTGGGTTCGACGCAGAGGCTGGAAGCCGCCCTCAGCGCCAGAATCACTCGCGTTGTCACCCACTCCTCCAAGGACTGAGACAAACGCTCCAGAGAAAAGCCGTTTTCTGTATAAGTGAGTTTCAGCATCAGCTATGAATCTCCTGCTAGTCCAGGTTTACTTGCTGTTCACGCCAGAACTGTTCCGCAAAGGCAACAGTCGGGTGCATCGGGGCTTTGGGCTTGGTGCGTAGTGTCATTCCCGCTTGGATTGGGGTGCGATTGCCTTTAAGGCTATTACACCGTTCGCAGGCTATAACTACGTTGTCCCAACTTTGTTTTCCGCCTTTTGAGCGGGGAAGAACGTGATCGAGTGTTAACTGTTTCGTGCTACCGCAGTATTGGCAGGTATGCTTGTCCCGTCGTAAGACTTCTTTGCGATTCACTGGAGGAACTCTCCAAACCCGCTCAGCATCGGTAATCGTCAAACGAATCTGTTCGGGTACCAGCAGTACTACACTCGGCGAACGCACAAGGTAGCCTTTGCTATCGGTAAAATCTAGCGGTTCGGCTTTCCCCATTACGAGAAGCGCGATCGCTCGTTTGATGTTGACCCGGCTGACTGGCAGGTAGTTCTTGGAGAACACCACCACTGATTGCCTTAGCACTTCAGTTGCGCTCGTCACGGTTTGACTCCTCATACATCAAAACCCCCGCTTCTTTTAGTTAGGAGCGGGGGTTGAAAAAACTTAAATAGGGTCTTCTCGTCCTATGTCGGTAAGGCGATTTTGTGCCTGTACCTCCCGCTGCGTTTATCTATTTGTCCATCAAATGCCACTAAATTACGGGCATCTTTATTAAATTGATCTCCAATCTTTTCTGTCTGCTGGGCCCTTGAGCCATATCTGCCCTCAAACAAAAACTCCACCGACATTCCTGCTGATTGCCAACCTCGGGGGCTAGCAGTTTCAGGGCATGGGGTGGAGTGGGATAGATGAAGGCTCACAGAAGAGAAATTTGGTGAAGTGGATTTGAAAGCTGACTTTCTAAATACTACACTTGTATTACGAGCATGTCCACAAATTGAGGAAAAAAAAATGATGATTCGTACTCTCGCCCGCACAGCAACGACCGACATGGAAGTAACCAGCATTCGTCTAGAGCGCGAATTGAAAGAGAAGCTTAAAGATCTCTCTGGCAACCAAGGATATCAAGCTCTGATACGAGATGTCCTCTGGAACTATGTGCAGCAAAAATCCGGTGATTATCGACCCGAATTTTCCCCGTCTGATATTCGAGCCAGCATGGAGGCAACGGCTCAGCAAGAAGAACGCTGCGTGCTGACGGGCAAGTTTATTCGACCGCAAGAGCGGATGTTATTGGGATTGACAACAAGCGGGGACATGGTTCCCCTCAGTGTGGAGAGCTTGTCGAACCAATAGCACTTCCACAAAGTACATTTCGTAGGGGCACTCCTTGCTGGGTGCCCTTACTGTATTCACCAAGCCGAAATTGCAATCGCTTCCCTTCAAAGAGTGTTAGACAAAGAGAGATCGCTCTTATCGTTGCCCAAGAGAGGGAGGAGAGTGCAGGTTGACAACGCTAAAATTGCAGACAACTTCAACGAAATATTTGCTCTAGTCAGGTAGGTTGAACATCTCAGCTTCTATGAGAAGCTTACGCTCTTCTACTCTGTCAGGGCGGTTCAGTTGTAATAGACGAACTGTTACACGACCTTTGGGCGTTAGAGGGATAAACTCAGCACCACTGAGTTGAAAATGCTCGTGCCACTTATCCCGACGAGGATTATAAAGCGGAACGACTTCAGTTGTCTCTGCATCGATTGAGGCGATATCGCTTCCCTTATGTTTGTCGCACAGCGTACATAAGAGTGCTAAGTTCTCAGCTTCGGTTAATCCGCCATGTTTTTCAGCAATGATATGGTCTATTTCGTGAGGGGCGAATGTAGTAGCTTCAGAAATCAGGCAGTATTCACAGCATCCTTTGGCGCGATCGCAAACAAGGCGTCTGAGCGCAGATGGAATATAGGTGCGGCTCATTCCTAACTTAATCTCTTAAGTTTTAGGTATGCTTTCGCCTTTGCCATCCGGATTAAGTGTTCCAGGTACTGGTACTGCTCCCAAATCTGTAACTCGGCAGGCGTTAAACTTTGGGTGCGGTTCTTCTCTAGCAGACTACTAATCTGAGTTTGCAAGGCTTCGGAGGGACGCAAGGCAATAATTTCTTCCGGCGTGGGGAGTGTGGCTAAAAATTTTAATACTTCAGCTATGCCTGCAAAACCTGTTTGAGAACTAGCATTTAACTCCCGTAGTCCCAATTCCAAGATCTGCGGTAGTTTGTCTTCTAGCAAACTCAGTCGCGATACGAGTTCTTCGGGGAGATCGAGCGTAATCTGCATTATGACCTCTCTGAGGCTTTGGAATCACTATAACAACTGCGACAAGTTCCTTTCAGCAAAATCTCGGACAAAAAGCGATCGCTTTTATCGTTGCCCAACAGAGGAGGCGCGTGAAGCGTTAGCTATCCTGCACCCGAATCGCTCAAAACCCCTACAGGCTGACAACGCTAAAATTGCAGACAACTGCCTTATTCTGAGAAAGATGGAAGCCACTAAGCGAGAATTCTACGTCATCATTGAACGGGATGAAGATGGCTATTATGTTGGGGAAGTTCCTCAACTCAAAGCCTGTTATAGCCAAGGAGAAACTATTGATGAGTTACTCTTCAATATTAAGGAAGTTATTGAACTCTGTTTAGAAGAAGAAGGGGATGAAAATATTCCAGAGTTTGTAGGCATTCAAAAGGTTGTGATTTAATGCCAAAACTTCCTGCTTTAACAGGTAATGAAGTTATCAGGGTTCTTGGAAAAGTAGGCTTTCAGGTGATTCGACAAAAAGGGAGTCATGTACGGATGAAGCATGAGGATGGACGAGTAGTGACGATACCTGTTCATGCTGGCAAAACCATCGGCATAGGTTTGCTAGGTAAGATACTGCGTGATGCTGAACTGACACGAGAGGAGTTTATAGAATTGCTTAAATCAGACGATTGATGGAAGGTGAAGAAAGCAGCGATCGCTCTTATCGTTGCTGAAGAGGGGAGAAGACTGCAGGCTGACAACGCTAAAATTGCAGACAACTGCGATCGCACAGGAGGCAACATGGCAAAGATAGAAATTGAACTGGACGAACAAACCCTTAAATGTGCCAAGCTTCTGGCAGAGTCTCGCAAATGTACGTTGCCGGAACTGATTGCAGAAGTCATCAAATTACTAGCCGCGCCAAAAGTGGCAAAAGATCCTTGGATGGGACTGTTTGCAGATGAACCTGAGCTAGTTGGTGAGATACTTGAAGAAGCCTTGAGAAATCGGGCAGCACAGTCATTCAATCAAACCATTGGAAAAGGCATTGCTTGACACAGATATTGTGTCTGAAATTTTCAGGGGGATTAATCGACAGGTTATAGCTAAAGCAACTGCTTATCGTGCTGTTTTCGGTTGCTACACAATCTCTACCATTACAGTTATGGAGGTTGTCCAGGGTTGGCACAAGCGTCAGCGAGAAGACCGAGTTCAAGAGTTTCTGGCTACACTTACCACTGAAGAAGTTTTGATGCTGGAACTGCATGATGCAGTATTGGCAGGGTGTATCTATGCGGATTTAGAAAGAATAGGACGACCAATTGGTTATCCTGACTCAATGATTGCTGCCATTGCTCTACAACACGATTTAACTTTGGTAACTGGCAACTTGTCTCACTATCAGCGGATTCAAGCATTAGGTTATCCTCTGAGGCTGGATAACTGGCGAACATAATTGAGACAGCGATCGCTCTTTTCGTTGCTCAAGAGGGGAGGTGCGATCAAGGTTCTCCGCAGCACTAATTTTAATGTCAGGTGAGAGGAGCGATCGCGTTTTTGCTGGGTGATGAGGGCGGCTTTCACTTACTCAAATTGCATCCAACGTTCTGATCATTCATTAATATCGTCTGGCAGGATAGTGTAGCTATCTCTAAATGCTGTTTTAATCTGCTCCTGTTTAAGATTTTTAGCGTCCTTAAGGTTGGCTCCCTCCAGGTTGGCTACGACAAGGGATGTCTCTTTCATGTTGGCTCCATTGAGGAATGCCCCCTTCAAAACAGCTCCGTTCATCATAGAATTGTCGTGACTGGAAACTGGTGGCTGTTAACTGAGTGGTTTTGCAGAACAAAGCAGCAAGAGAGCCACTTTTATTGCCTACCCTCTTTCCACTCTTCTCCACCTGGTAGCTGAACTAAATTCTCATCAATGATTGTTGGTAATGTCTTTGCCGAATGTTCATACGTTAAATCGAGCAATCTCTGAGCGGTCATCATTATCTCTGTTCTTTTCACCAACTCTGAGAGTTGAAAGGAATTGTAGGCACCATCCACAACTTCCACACTTGCCGGACGAATTGCCGCCTCAATTGCTTCTTCTAGAAAAGGCTCCCATTCATCTTGCTTGATGTAGTAAGACGTTTTATTCTCTTTGAGATTTAATTTTTGAATTTGTCGGAGAGAATCAGAAATTGAAGCTACCCAAGAATTAGTTAAACGCTGTTCAATTTGGTTTTTAATCAAGTGAACCAGCATCCTGACTAGAAAAGATTCGATATTACGGAGGATTGCTTGTTTACTCATCCCCTCTAGCTCATCTACAATCGCCAAAGCATCTGCATAGCGTCCTTCTAAGATGCTGGTTCTTAGGTCGATTAGTTCCTGTGTCATAAAGGCTACCTTCACAGATAGGCGCTGATAGGCTGAATATAGCATTCAGCCACCTCACATCTTGCACTACCCCTTTAAGCGATCGCTCCCGCACGTTTGCTATCAACTCAAGCGCTGGCGAAGCCACAAAGCAAATAGAGGTAGAGCAAGTCGGTAGCCTTGTTCAGAACCGTAAATCAAGCCTTTGTGCTGCAATCCTGCGATCGCACCTTGCAGACTGCCTCCTCTGGACAGGTAATGCTTGTGAATGTAATCTCGACTTTGTGGCTTGTCAGTAGGGTCTAACGCCAGAGACTCCAACAGATGTGCCTGATTGGCTGGCAGCAGCATGAGTAATGATTCAAAAACCATCGACAAATCAGTTAGCAGTTCTTGAATCGCCTGCTCTACGTGTTCGTTGCGAATTAGCCCATCAGAAACTCGTACCGACTTGAGGCGTCGCACCAGTGCCGAAGCATCGCCTAAGTGTCCCTGTACCGCATTGACAAACAGTTCCAGCGCTTGCGATCGCGGATCGAAGGTCAGCCCTTCGCCATGCAAAACTGCCTGAACCCATGCAGCGACTACATCGTCGGATAAGGGAGCCAACTGCACGGTTGCCAAGCTATTGCCTGGTTCATCAGGATGAAGACTGGTTTCTGCGATCGTTGCCACCAACACATAACTCACCTGAGTCTGACGCTCGATCTCTTTCCTCAAAAATTTTTCCCACACCCCATTGCGATCCCAAGAGCGGATGTGGGGGAAGCTTTCCAAAATCAGCACCACCCGTTCGCCCGAAGATTCAGCTAACCTTTGCAGGAGATTAAGTAATCCCTCAAATGCTCCCCATTGCTGCTCTTGGCTTTCTGCGCGAACAGGTTTCAGCCTCTGTCTGCCACTTCCTTCGTCTCTCAGGACAAATAATTCAGGTGCCTTGCGTTCAATCCACTCTCGCATTAGAGCTTGAACCGTTGCACATTGAAACGTCTGGTCTATACTCTCGCACAGCAGTTGCACGAAGCGCTGACCATCGGTAACCCGGATGCAGTCAACCTCCAGGATTTTTACCCCAACTTCTTGAGCCGCCCGTCGTACCAGAGTCCGCCGTCCGCTTCCCGGCACTCCAACAATCAGCAAGTTGCCATCACGGGCTAGAACCTGTGTAATGCGTTGAAATTGCGCTTGCCGCCCGACCAATTGAAATGGTGCTGATAAATCCACAAAATTCACGGCTTTAGCGTCCCGCTCTGAAGTGTAGAAACCTTTCTGCGGCACGCCTTCACTAGTTGGCAAGCCGCCAACGGTATCGGTGGGCGAGTCAGGGCTGAGGTTAGGCATTGATTTACTACGAATCGATTCTCTCATCCGGCTATTGTGTGTTTCATCCTACCGATCGCAAGCTCAAACCAACACCTTGGTGTGGCATGAGTCTATCGTTTACCTCGACACTTTTCAATAGTGTTAAGGGTTTTTAGCACTATTAAAAAGTGCTATATATCTTTTAGCACCATTTGACAGATATTTACTCATAGGCAATTCCCGTGTTAGAAGCATTCGTCTTCGCAACAATATTCTGTGGATTTTTCGGCATCATCCTTAAAAAGAACCTGGTTATGAAGATCATCTCGATGGATGTCATGAGCACAGGAGTTATCGCCTATTACGTGCTGGTTGCATCACGAGATGGCTTATTCACACCCATTGTTTCAGACGGCGCAAATGCCGCTTACTCCGATCCGGTTCCCCAGGCGGTGATATTGACCGGGATTGTGATCGGCTTTTCGATTCAGTGCGTAATGCTGGTCGGTGTCATGAAGCTGGCACGCGATAATCCCACCCTGGAAACCAACGAGATCGAGAAGAGCAATACCCCATGAATACCATTACCCTTGCTTGGATCGCACTACCGTTTTTCTTGGGGTTCACCATTTATCTGTTCCCCAAACTTGACCGATACCTCGCACTGTTCACGGCATTTGCTTCGGCTGGATATGCGTTGCAACTATTTGTCGAAAAGTCGCCGCTGACACTAGAGTTACTCGATCATTTCGGCGTCACATTAATAGTCGATCAGTTAAGCGCCTACTTTATATTGACCAATGCGCTAGTAACAGCCGCAGTCATCCTCTACTGTTGGCACAGCGGTAAGACGGCTTTTTTTTATGCACAAGCCATTATTTTGCATGGCAGCATCAATGCCGCGTTCGCCTGTGCGGACTTTATCAGTTTATACGTGGCGTTAGAGGTCAGTGGGATTGCCGCGTTTCTCTTGATTGCCTATCCCCGCACCGATCGCTCGATTTGGGTGGCATTGCGTTATCTGTTTATCAGCAACACGGCTATGCTGTTTTATCTGATAGGTGCGGTATTAGCCTATCAGACCAATCATTCGTTTAGTTTTGCAGCTTTGCGCGGAGCACCACCGGAAGCGCTTGCCCTGATCTTTCTGGGACTCTTGGTTAAGGGGGGAATCTTTGTATCAGGATTGTGGTTACCGTTGACCCACTCCGAATCGGAGACGCCAGTGTCAGCGATGCTGTCGGGAGTTGTGGTCAAAGCTGGAGTTTATCCGCTAGTGCGTTGTGCGCTGATGGTGGAGGAGGTCGATCCACTCATCCGGATTTTCGGAGTTGGGACAGCGCTGCTGGGCGTGTTCTATGCCGTCTTTGAAAAGGATACCAAGCGGATGCTGGCGTTTCATACGGTTTCGCAGTTGGGCTTTGTCCTTGCTGCCCCAATCGTAGGTGGCTTTTATGCACTGACTCACGGACTGGTCAAATCGGCACTCTTCTTAATTGCAGGTGCTTTACCGAGCCGCAACTTCAAGGAGTTGCAACATCGGCCAATCAATACAATGGTCTGGATTGCTCTGGTCATCGCCAGCTTCTCGATCTCAGGCTTTCCCTTGTTGTCTGGCTTCGGGGCGAAGGTGTTGACGACGAAGAATCTTCTGCCCTGGCAAGCGATCGCCATGAACATTGCGGCTTTGGGAACGGCAATCTCATTTGCCAAATTCATATTCTTGCCCCATAAAGCAGACGGCGAGGAGGCAGTAAAGCCCGGTTTCTGGCCAGCGACGATTCTGCTGCTCGGTGGTCTGTTTATAGCAAACATTGCCTATTACGAGGCTTATACCCTTGCCAATATCGTGAAACCACTGGCAACCATCGGTCTTGGTTGGTTGGCGTATCTTTTGATTTTTAAACGATCTGTACTCAAGCTGCCCCGTGTTGTGGAGCAATTTGAGCATCTGATCGGTGGCATGAGTCTAATGTTGCTCCTTCTCTTCTGGATGGTAATGGCATGATTGGACATCTGAATCTGATATTGCGACTGGTCATCTGGTTTTTGCTCACCGCAAACCTGAGTGTGGCAAATATTATCATCGGCATAGCCGTCGCCCTCCTATTACCGGGACGCCCTAAAACCCCGGAAGCATTAAAAGATTGGCTACGTGTGCTGGGTGAGGTCATAGTGGCGATTCCCCAGGCGTATAGGGAGGCATTTGAAATCATCTTCCGTCCCCATAGTCACGAGGATGTGACGATGGAACGAGTCAAAGCCGGACGGACACCCGGACTCATCTTCCTAGATATATTTCTGATCACCTTTACGCCCAAGACCATTGTTTTGAAATACCACGAAGATGGCTGGTATGAAGTTCACTGGGTACGAAGGAGGAAAAAGGCATGAACTTGGTACTGATTGCAATGATTCTGGCTCTGCTCATACCCATGTACGAGGCTTGGCAGGATGAGAATATCTGGCAGAAGATGTTGGCATTTTCAAGTATCGCCACCAAAACATCAATCATGATTCTAGTCGTATCCGTCTTACGGGATGATTGGATGCTCGGTGTTACAGGGGTGATCATCCTGAGTGTGGGTAATGCCGGATTAATGTTGTTGGCACAAGTCCTTAAACGCATAAATGAACTATGATCAACGCGCTTAGTTATACCTTCATAGGTATAGGAATTTTTTTCTGGTTTTGGGGAACCTTTCCCCTAGTCGGTCACCGATCAGTATTATTCAAGCTGCATACTCTTTCGGTTGCAGATACGCTTGGGAGTATGCTCATCATCGTCGGACTGCTCCTGAAAATACCCAGTGAATGGCCCCTGCTCATCCTGGGCATTATCACCTTAGCAATCTGGAATACAGTGCTGGGGTATGTATTGGCATACTCTTCCAGCACAGGAGGGAACGATGAGTGATAGCTATATCTATGTCATAACTGCCCTGCTACCGTTGTCCGCGCTCATGCTGATACTTCAGACCAATCCCTACCATGCCCTGGTAATCCAGGGAATACTGGGAGCAGTAGCGGCATTGGTATTTGCGGTTTTCGGGGCGGCGGATGTTGCTTTGACGCAAGCATTGATGGGTACTCTGCTGGCGATTACGCTTTATGCGATCGCAGTGCGTTCATCGCTGGTAATGCGTCTGGGTGTACTCGAAGACGGGGCGATCAAGGCAGATGACGAAGGTCATTTTGAGCAACTGATGAATGACTTACGAACAATTTTTGGCAAACACTATATGCGTCTTGAGCTAGTCCCGTACACGAATACGCAGGCTTTGCACCGAGCGCTGATGGACAAAGAAATCCATGCGACCTGTGCCAGACCAGAGCACGATAATCAAGACTCCGTAGCAACTGAGGACGAACAGCAACTCTATCACACCACAACTAGGGTTCAACGCCTCTATGAGATCATGCGAACCGAACTTTCGTCACCAGCGACAAGCCTAACCTATATAAATACACCAGACTCAGGGGAGGAACATAAATGAAATGGGTTTACATTGCAGCAGGGATAGCGCTGTTCGTCAAATTTCTGATCATGCCCAATCCGGCACCCGACTTATCGTTCTCGATCGTCCAAGCGCTTGTACAAGATAGTGGAGTACCTAATGCAGTTACGGCTGTCATTCTCAGGAATCGGCTGTATGACACGATCTTTGAAGTGGTGGTATTTACGATCGCGGTAATGGGTGCAAAGTTTCTACTGGCTGATGAAAGACCATTCTGCACGATCTATCAGTTCACCGATCAACCCTCGATTGTTATGGCGCGTCTGGGAGCAACAATTGCCGCATTGGTGGGTATCGAACTGGCGATTCGGGGGCATCTGAGTCCGGGGGGTGGTTTTGCGGCTGGAGTTGCGGGCGGAACGGCGATCGGTCTTGTGGCGATTACCTCATCATCGGAGTGGATGCAGGACATCTACAAGCGCTGGCACGCTGCTATATGGGAAAAGGTTTCGGTTCTTATTTTCATTGTCCTGTCGGTTATCACTCTAGCCGGATTAGAATTACCGCACGGAGAGTTGGGCGCACTTTTTAGCGGCGGGGTTATCCCCCTACTCAACATCCTCGTCGCAGTAAAAGTCGCGTTAGGTTCTTGGGCGGCTATTTTGGTGTTTATTCATTATCGGGGATTGTTGTAAGAGATGGGAAGTTGGGGAATTATATTAGAGATTAAGCTCATCCCCCTATGCATTAATCGCATCTTTCTTAATATTTGGGAGAGCGATCGCTAACGCTCGATCAAACTCCCATTCCTCCATAAACTATTCTTAATACAATTGAGTTTTTTTCAAGAAAGACAAGTGGCAATTTGTCAAGACTGGTATAACTATTAATCTTGAAAACTTTGTTTCACAATGCTTTCAAGCTTATTAAAAAAGCTCTAATTAATGCCTAGCATAAATAATGGGGGATTTCACACCATTAGTCATCACCCAGTACACCGCTCTCTATACAGTGAATCAGCAACCGATAGGTTGGTCGCTCTAATCTATGGAAAAGCTAAGAATTTCCAATGAAAAATTGACTGTTCTCTTGGTTAAGAAATGACTATTCATACGCAAATTAACGTATATTAAAAAAATCTTAAAGAATTAAATCACCCAAAAATTTGGAATCTCTGAGGACGTGGAGGCAGATTGTCATTTAAATCTGCTCTATTGTGCTACGGCTGATTCCGTTGGCAAGGCAAAACTTCTCCTTGCGATCGCTCAATAGTTCAAAGTCGATACTGTCCTACTATTCTGTCTGTCACTTTTCCATGTCAATTACTAATCGTATTCGTTTTAACAATGTGCGAGGTGACATCTTCGGAGGTGTCACGGCTGCCATTGTCTCATTACCCCTTGCCCTAGCTTTCGGGGTTGCTTCCGGAGTCGGACCCATCGGTGGTCTGTATGGTGCTATTTGCGTCGGTTTCTTTGCGGCGTTATTTGGTGGTACTCCTACGCTGATTTCTGAACCCACTGGCCCCATGACTGTGTTGTAGGGGTGAAGCGCCTCACTCTTACTCTCTTTAACTCTTTAAAGTTCCTTTAGTTCATTTATTGCAATACTCCTCATCAGAGGAGAAGGAGGTATTCGTGGATTTTTTGTCCTTGTTCTTAATGGACTTCGTTAAGCAGTTGCAGTCCCCAACACTCGGGTTTTTGATTGGTGGTATGGTCATTGCCGCCCTTGGTAGCGAATTGGTAATTCCAGAAGCGATTAATCAGATCATCGTCTTCATGCTGCTCATGAAAATCGGTCTGACCGGTGGTCAGGCGATCCGCAATTCCAACCTGACGGAGATGGTGATACCCGCAGCGTCTGCTGTAGCAGTAGGGGTTCTTGTTGTATTCATCGCGCGCTATACGTTGGCCAAGCTGCCGAAGGTCAACACCGTGGATGCGATTGCGACCGGGGGATTGTTTGGTGCTGTGAGTGGCTCTACCATGGCTGCAGCCCTGACACTACTGGAAGAACAAAACATGCCATACGAGGCATGGGCTGCCGCACTCTATCCCTTCATGGATATCCCAGCGCTCGTAACGGCGATTGTGGTGGCAAACATTTATCTCAGCAAGAAGAAGCGTAGTGCAGCAGGCGAGTCTCTCAGCAAGCAGACCGTTGCAGCAGGCGATTATCCCAGCAGCCGGCAAGAGTATCTCAGCAAGCAGCAGCCTGCGGATAATCGGGTCAAAATATGGCCGATCGTGCAGGAAAGCCTCCAGGGTCCTGCCCTATCGGCAATGTTGCTCGGCATTGCTCTTGGCCTGTTCACCCAGCCGGAAAGTGTCTATAAAAGCTTCTACGACCCCCTCTTCCGCGGCTTGCTTTCGATCTTGATGCTGGTCATGGGTATGGAGGCTTGGTCAAGACTTGGCGAACTGCGCAAGGTAGCCCAGTGGTACGTCGTGTATAGCGTAGTGGGACCGCTGGTGCATGGGTTCATCGCCTTCGGTCTCGGCATGATTGCCCACTACACCACAGGATTCAGCCTGGGCGGTGTTGTGATCCTCGCTGTTATTGCCTCCTCCAGTTCAGACATCTCCGGTCCGCCCACGTTGCGAGCCGGGATTCCGTCGGCCAATCCCTCTGCATACATCGGCGCATCCACAGCCATCGGTACACCCATTGCGATCGGCTTGGGAATACCGCTCTTCCTCGGACTTGCCCAGGCGATAGGTGGCGGCTAATCCCAGATGGGTCGCGGTCTGTCGGCGCTCCCTTGACCCGGCAGACCAAGCGACTCAATATATAAGATCAATTACGGTAAGGAGGTAACCAACATGGCTAAGCCAGCCAAAAAGCTTGTCATCGTCACGGAAAAGATTCTGCTGAAAAAGATCGCCAATATCATCGAAGAATCCGGGGCAACCGGTTATACGGTTCTGGAAACCGGTGGTAAAGGCAGTCGCAACGTGCGCTCGTCGGGACAACCCAGCGTTTCTGACACCAATGCGAATATAAAATTCGAGGTGATCACCCCGGATCGGGATATGGCCGAGAATATTGCGGATCAGGTCGCAATAAAATTTTTCCTCGATTTTGCGGGCATGATCTATATCTGTGACGCGGAGGTACTGTACGGGCACAGTTTCTGTGGACCAGACGGCTGTTGAATCGAGACGACACAGACCTAAAAAGCCGGGGCATGATCCCGGCGTTTTGGTGGCCGTTACTCAAAACGTTAGTCGATTTAGATTATGCCCAAATTGTTTGGTATCTCTGGCTCCCTTCGTCCTAAAATCTATCGCATTTTACTCGCCATGATTGTACACAAACCCGTTCCAGAACGTCCTGGACGCTGTGAACCGAGAGTCAGAAAGCGCCGACAATCAAGCTTATCCTCTCATGCAGCAGCCTCGTTCTTTCCTACGTCAGCAGATGGCGATCGCTTGATTAAATTGGAGCGCATACGGCAACAGCCCAATTGCGATTTCGGGTAGGGCTGATTGCTGGCGATCGCGTAGCGTGCCGTAAGCAATCGGTTGCCTCTAATTCAAATCAGGTTTAAATCGTTTTTACCACCACAACCTAATCATGTTTTTGAACCCTACAATTACAGCTTTAAGTTCTGGGATGGCATCCCTAGTTTCTCCCATGCCCTTGTTGGCAACGGTCGAGGCAGAAAATTCACCGATTGTTCTGGCGGGAGTTCTGCTGAGTTTAGTAGTGATTTATCTCGCCAGCAAACTTGGCGCAGAAGCGGCTAGACGATTTGATTTGCCACCCGTTCTGGGTGAACTGGTGGCAGGGGTAATTGTCGGGGTATCTGCTTTACACCTGATCATCTTTCCCGAAAGTGGACTTTCCGCCTCAGACTCAGCGGTTATGACCGTGCTGCAATGGATTAATCATCTGTCTCCCGCAGCCCTCACGAGTGTATTTGAGTCCCAAAGTGAAGTCATTTCAGTGCTGGCTGAATTGGGCGTGATTATTCTGCTATTTGAAATTGGTCTGGAATCGGATCTCAGACAACTCAAAGAAGTGGGTACTCAAGCTGTGATTGTCGCCTGTGTGGGGGTGGCAGTTCCCTTTGCCGCTGGTACCGTTGGCTTGATGATGTTATTCCATGTTGCCGCGATTCCAGCAATTTTTGCGGGGGCGGCATTGACGGCAACCAGTATCGGGATTACATCCAAAGTGTTGTCTGAAATAGGACAGCTTAAATCCAAAGAAGGTCAGATCATTGTTGGTGCTGCGGTTATTGATGATGTACTGGGAATCATTGTCCTGGCTGTTGTCGCCAGTTTAGCTAAAACGGGTGAGATTGATGTTGCGAATGTCATCTACCTGATTGTGAGTGCAACAGCGTTTCTGATTGGTTCCATTCTGTTGGGTGGCATCTTCAACAAAACCTTCGTTGCGATTGTGGAGAAACTCAAAACCCGTGGCAACGTGGTCATGCCAGCATTTATCTTTGCCTTCTTCATGGCATTTCTGGGCAACGCGATTCATTTAGAAGCAATTTTGGGTGCTTTTGCCGCTGGCTTGGTTCTGGATGAAACCGATGCCCGCAATGAGTTGGATGAACTTGTGAAGCCGATCGCCGATTTACTAGTGCCCATCTTCTTTGTGACTGTAGGAGCGCGGGCTGATCTGGGTGTGTTAAATCCGACGGTGCCTGAGAATCGTGCTGGACTTTTGATTGCCGCATTTTTGATGGTGGTTGCCATTGTCGGCAAGGTCGTGACGGGTTGGGCGGTGTTTGGTCAGCCCGGAATTAATCGACTTGCGATCGGGGTTGGCATGGTTCCACGGGGTGAAGTCGGGTTAGTGTTTGCCGGAATCGGTTCTGCAAGTGGGGTTCTGGATAAGCCGTTGGAGGTATCGATTATTGTCATGGTGATTCTGACCACATTTCTGGCACCGCCGTTTCTGCGGATCGCTTTTGGTCAACCTGTGGAACCCCCAACTACAGGAGAACCTTCGAGCGAACAACCCCTTGTAGTGGGTAAATCTTAGCCTACACCGTGAGGTTGCTGGGGGCGATCGATTTACCATGAACACCACAGATTGCGATCGCCCCACTATCAACCTCTTGCCTACTGCCTTATCAGTAATGTCACGTTTACTTAACCCTGAATACCAACCCTTGAAGTGTTGAAGCAATACATCAAACATCAAAGCCGCCGTTTCAGGGCGGGGCTTGAATCCCATTAATTTCGGTCACCGTTTATCAACCGAGTTTTTCATACTGTTTTATTGACTCTTAGCCAGTAGTTGACCGACTTTGCATCCGCTCCAACAAGTTGTTAGCTTATGTTCAAGCTAATCAACTACTTAAAGAGTGGAACAATCCAAGCAGCAGTTAGGCTCATCAACACGATAATCTCTAAAACTTTGATGGGAAAAGACAGTTTTCGCCACTCTTTAGCCAAAGTCGGTCGCAAACCATACCACCAGTGAACAATATTTTCGCGCCACAAAGCGGGACTATCTTTAGGGCGGAACTGGTAACTTAAGATTGACAAGAGAAGGGGAATTCCTCCTACCTTGGCACTCATTAAGAGATGCAAGGCGATACAGACAACCATTACCACCCAGGAAATGAGGTGAGCATAATACCAACCATGATTAAGCTCTCCCTTAGGTAACCAATTTTCATCCATCATCTTGCCAGAGAAAACGGCAAAAGTCAGTGCCAAGATAGCAAGCGTGTTAATTAGTCGATGCAGCGTGTACCACCATATAGGTTTACCCAACTGTCCAAGTTTTGCCACAAAATCCTGCTGGATAAGTCTTTTGTGTCCACGATGGAAAGCGTATAAAGCAAATAGAGGGAATATAAGTAAGGCATATAGCCCAAATGTGCCATGAATTCCTTCTATTTCCTTTAACTCAGGCAAGGGAATTCTTCCCCATCGTCCGTCGTAGACATCGTATGTCCAGAATGCGGTCAAAATCGCAGCAATTACGAAAAGACCAGTCAACCCATGCAGAATACGAAGCAGAAAAGGTTGATATGCGAGAGAGGGTTTTGCAGGCATGTTCAGAAAGTTACTGAAATCTTCCATACATCTTCCACTCATTAAATTGTCTCACCCTGAGATCGCCCTATCCAAAAAATCCAAAACCTATCAATTTAGATAGTGGTTGACGGATGCTTGGCACAGTTGTAGAGAGCGCGATCGCCAATATCGCAGCAGCGTTGCTGCGATATTGGCGATCGCCTATTTTCCCTAGTCGTGATGCTCCCGTAGTGAAAAACCCCTTGAGGTCATCGGTGATTGATGTACAGAGAAAGGCAGAGGGCAGGAGGCAGAAGGCAGAAGGCAGAAGGGAATAAAAAAGGGGAAAGCTTTAGTAGCAATAGGGTTTCAGACACTTTTGGGAAGATGTCGAATATTTAATTTATGGAGCAATAACCGATGGGTTGGTTGCTCTAATCTAGGGAAACGCTAAGAATTTTCAATGAAAAATTGACTGTTCTCTTGATTAGAGAGTGAGTATTCATACGCATATAAATGTATATTAAAAAAATATTAAAGTATTCAAATCATTCAAAAGTTTGGAATTTCTGAGGGCACAGAGGCAGATTGTCATTTAAATCTGCTCTATTGTGCTAGAGCAGATTTCTTTGAAAAGGCAGAAGTTTTGCCTTGCGATCGCTCAATCGTTCAAAGCCAGGACTGTCCTACTATTCTGTCTGTCACTGTTCCATGTCAATTACTAATCGTATTAGTTTTAACAACCTGCGAGGCGATATCTTTGGAGGTGTTACGGCTGCCATTGTCTCGTTACCCCTTGCCCTAGCTTTCGGGGTTGCCTCCGGGGTCGGACCAATCGGTGGTCTGTATGGTGCCGTTTGCGTCGGTTTCTTTGCGGCGTTATTTGGCGGTACTCCCACGCTGATTTCTGAACCAACTGGACCCATGACCGTGGTAATGACCGCGATTGTGGCAGGACTCACAGCCAGCAATCCAGAAAATGGTTTGGCGATGGCATTTACCGTTGTCATGCTGGCAGGGCTATTTCAAATCATCTTTGGCATTTTCAAGTTAGGGAAGTACGTTACCCTAATGCCCTACAGCGTCATTTCCGGCTTTATGTCAGGGATTGGCGTGATTTTGATTATTCTGCAAATTGCGCCGTTTTTGGGCCAAGCCCCACCTAAAGGGGGTGTTCTGGGCACAGTCGGAGCAATTCCGCAATTGCTGGCGAATATCAATCCGGCGGAGGCAATTCTGGGTGCTGTGACGCTGGCGCTCATTTTCCTGATGCCCAAAAAGCTGAAGCGTTTAGTTCCCCCACAATTAGTCGCGCTGATTGTCGGGACGGTGATTTCCTTAACGGTATTTCAAGGAGCAGATATTCGGCGCATTGGCGAAATTCCTGTAGGTCTACCTCCGTTATACGTCCCAACCTTTACACCCGGTCAACTGACGGTGATGTTTGTGGATGGGGTGATGTTGGGGATGTTGGGTTGTATCGATACCTTGCTCACAGCCGTAATCGCGGATAGTCTAACCCGGACTGAGCATAAGTCTGATAAAGAGTTGATTGGTCAGGGCATCGGCAACATTGTTTCTGGAATCTGCGGTGGCTTGCCGGGTGCGGGTGCAACAATGGGGACGGTCGTCAATATCCAAACAGGTGCAACCTCGGCGTTATCAGGTTTAACACGGGCGCTGGTGCTGTTGGTGGTAGTTTTGGGTGCTGCCAGACTTACCGAACCGATTCCGATGGCAGTGTTAGCGGGTATTGCCCTTAAGGTAGGGATTGATATTCTCGACTGGAGCTTCCTGAAGCGATCGCACCAAGTGTCTGTCAGGGGTTCCCTGATTATGTACGGGGTGTTGCTCTTGACGGTGTTTGTGGATCTGATCGTGGCAGTGGGTGTTGGTGTGTTTATTGCCAATATCCTCACCATTGAACGGTTGAGCAATTTGCAATCCAAGGAAGTCAAGCTGATTACCGATACGGATGACGACGTGCGGTTGAGCGCTGAGCAGAAGCAACTACTGGATAAAGGCAACGGGCGCGTCTTGCTGTTTTACCTGAGTGGTCCGATGATTTTTGGCTTGTCGAAGGCGATCGCACGCGAACACAATGCCATGAAGGAAGCCGATGCGTTGGTGATGGATCTAAGTGATGTACCCTTGCTGGGGGTAACGGCTTCACTGGCGATCGAAAATGCGATTCGCGATGCCCACGATAAGGGGTTACAGGTCTATATCGTCGGTGCCAGTGAGAAAATTCAGGGTCGCTTGCAAAAGTTAGGACTGTTTGATCTGGTGACCTCAGACCATATTCTAAGCGATCGCACCGAAGCCCTGCGTCAAGCAGTTGACCTGGTTTACAGCAAAGAGGCAATCGCCTAAGCCGCCTCATTGCAGGTTCTATGCATCGAGGCAACCTAATGCGTCAGAAAACTGGCTGGCGATCGCCAGGTTCTCCCCGCAAGCCTTGAATAGACCTCTTGCAAAAGTCGATTTTCGCCCCTTTAGTCCCTCAATTCTAGGCGAAACCTGAATTCAAAGTTTCTCAATTTTGGAGATTTAGGAAGCATTCTAGGATTTATGCAAGAGGTCTAATATCAAATAGAAAAAAGGTTAAGCTAAAGCGCTCAGACTTCTCTTTAGTCGGAACAAATCTAAACTCGTCAATTTATAAGAAGACTGGTATAAAACGATCGCTTACAAATCTAAAAAATAGCAACAAAATTTAAGTAAAATAATAAGTTAGATTTTTTGGCAAATTTTAGCTGAGTATAAATAAATGCCTGATATTGTTGATATTGCGGTTAGCGCGGGTTCTTTCGAGACTCTAGTAACTGCTGTCAAAGCGGCTGGATTAGTGGAGACGCTGAAAAGTCCCGGCCCTTTTACTGTATTTGCACCGAATGACGAGGCCTTTGCCAAACTCCCGCCGGGAACGATTCAAACCCTCGTGCAGAACATTCCGCAGCTAACCCGAATCTTGAAGTATCACGTCGTCTCTGGCAAGTTAACAAAAGCCGATTTGGAAAAAGTGGACTCAGTTATCTCTGTTGAAGGTTCACCGATAAGGATTGATACCTCTGATGGTTTTGAGGTAAAAAATGCCACTGTTCTAGCCGCAGATATCGAAGCCGATAACGGTGTCATCCACGTTATTGACACAGTAATTCTGATGGGATGAGTGAACCTTGTTGGTAAGACAAGTTGCCCCAAGTTGCTGAACTGCTATTTGGCACTAACACAGATCGGGGCTGTAGAGAAATTCTCGCGCGATCGCTTTTAGCGCTACCGTAGGTAATCGCACTTGCTAATCCAGCAAACAGGGAAAGCACGATCAGCTTCGCTGGTGCCAAAGGCGATCGCAAGCTTTAACCCGATCAATTAGGCAAGATGAAGGATGTTCATACTACTCCCTCATTGCGAGGGTTTGGAGGCTTTGGTCCCCGTAGTGGTATTTCTACAATTACACACGGTTCTAAGTCTTTCTCGGATTGGCTTGTGTTGCTCTCGACTTCTTGGTCTTCCGGCTCCTCTCCACCCAGCATAATTTCTGGATCTTTCCAGTCACAAACCATACAAAAGGTCAGTTTCCACTTATCGCCATCATCGTCACGCACGTAATCTAATCCCAATTTATAAGACTGGCATTGCGGACATCGCTCTGGAATACCCCGCTCAAAACGGAGAATCGACATTGTAAAAGCTGATAAAACGTGTTCCGTGGCATCAAGCGTGAACTCAGCGTCGAAGCGCGTCGCCTTCGTGGCGTGGGTTAACCAATTTGCTAGTTGCCATAATGTTGTATTTTCCTCTGTATAAGTAGGTCAAGTCGCCACCATTAATTTTGCCTTTATCGAAAACGGCTATTCCAAGACCGAGGTCTCCTAAATTTGAGCTGAACTTAACTGAGTAAATACCTGAAAGCATGAGTAAATATCGTAAATCTATCAGTGTCTATCGCAGCATAGCTTAGCGCTTCAGTTATCGACAACGTTAACACTAACACCCCTCTAAAAAAATAAGCCCCCGCTAAAAAGGAGGGCTGAAAAAATTTACCTTCCCTACCTATAATCCGGCGTCTGAATAGCTCCCAAACGAGCCGCATTACGCATCCCATATTCGGGGCGACAGAAGCGGTCTAATTGCGCTTCAAAAAATTCTCGATTTGCTTGCAAGTGCTTCGGATTCGGGTCATCTAACGGATACAGAAGCGCAGTCCGCAACGCTTGAAACACCCCTGAGGTAACGCAGTACATCGAACGCTGGAACGTTACCGCAATTTGGTTGAGGATATCATCATCGCTGCGGCAACGATCTTTGTAGAAGTCCTTGAGATAGGGAGGCAGGAAATGGTACATATCCTGCATTAGCAGTGTCGGTGGGATACCTGCTGTACCAACTGGGAATTTATCAGCATAGAGAACTCCATAGTGGAAGTCTTTCTGATCGTCGGGAACTTCCCCAGCTTGAGCATTGTAGGATTTTGTTCCTCTAAATGGAGCGGTGCGATAGAAAACAGCTTCTACATAGGGAAGCGCTGCTTCGTACAACCAAGTGAAACCCTTTGATTTGGGGATGATTTCGTAGCATTCACCCCGGATGTAGACGTGGTGGTAGATGGGACGACCTGCGATCGCAAAAATCCCATTTACAATAAAATTCATCGCCTCCGGAACCGTTGTAATTTTCCCCTCATCGTAGAGGTCAGAAATTTCAAAGAAAACTGGAGCCATGATTTCCCAAAATAGCCCCAAATTGCTGTAATAAGATGCCTGACGGCACTGCTCCAAAAACATCTCTGGGAACATTTTATGGAGTCCCAACATTAAAGGATTGCCCTTAAAGTAAGCCTTAATTGCTCTATCTGCGTTGGCTTTGTATTCTTCAGAATCTAAGTAGGGGTCAAATTGGTTAACTGGCGCGTACATATTACGATGCCAAAGCATCGCCCGCATACAGGCTTCAGCGAACTCCATATTAATCCGGTCATGCCACAAGTGATGGAGTAACTTGGGCATTTTGCCTGTTTCCCCCTTCTCGATAAACTCCAAAAGTTCGGGATGGGCAGTCGCTTCTCCTCGCCAAATCCGCAAGTCGGCATCGTCGCCAGCGTAATGATTGTGCAGATCTAAATACTCTTTGGGGAGGAAGTATTTAAAGAAGGGGAGGGGATTTAAAAAGACACGTTCGGCAATATAAAGCAAGTCGCGCCAGTAGAAATCCATTGGCACAGCATACGCTTTCCAAATGCCGACAATTTGCATTAGATTTTCCGGCGTATCCGGTATCATTGCACCACCAGCTTCTAAGCGGTGAATGACATCAGCAAATTCATGTCTAGAAGGAGGCAATTTAGGTTTATTTGGTTCACTTGCAGTAGATTTATCTAAAGTTGTGGTCATGGTCTTAATTTCTTTTGCTTAGAATGATGATTTTGCTGGTTACCCATCTCTATTGAAAATAGGGAGTAGGTGCTAGGTGGTAGGGGAGAGGAATTTTCATTCTTTGTTGTGAAGGTAATTCATGGCGAGTCTTGCACCTATTACTTTCAACCGCCGAGGGATTGATTAGGACTTTAGCTATTAGCCAGGGAATTACTTCCCTGGCGGAACTTGCTATTTGTTAGTTGCCACGTTTGGCTGAGAGTTAACGGCTACTTGCTGCTTACCTTCAGTTGAAGCCGCCGTAATAATTGCTGTGGTAGTCGGCTCCATCCAGCGCACTAACCAAGTAGGTTGTATCCCCAAGAAGAAGATGAGAGCAGCTAAAACAAAAGCAGGGGCTTTTTCAGCGAACAGGACTTTGGGATAGTACGATGTTTTGTTGTCAAGCTTGCCAAAACAGGTGCGGTTGAGGAGAATCACGAAGTAAACGGCGGTTAAGCCAGATGCAAAGATACACAACAGCGTTTGCCACGGGAAAACCGGATAAGTGCCTTGGAACACCATAAATTCAGCAATAAAGCCGACTAAACCAGGAATTCCAGCGCTAGCCATTCCACTCAAAATTAGGAGAGCGCTCACTAAGGGCAAACCGCGCATGGGATTCATCAAACCATTGAGAACATCCAAGTCGCGGGTGCCAACTTTGACTTCGATAATACCTACGAGATAAAACAGAATTGCCAGGATTAAACCGTGACTCACCATCTGGGAAACAGCACCCAAGAGGCTCAAGGGCGTAAGTGCGGCGGCGGCGACAACGATGTAGCCCATGTGACCGATAGAGCTATAAGCTACCATGCGCTTGATGTCTTTTTGCGCGATCGCACTCAGCCCCCCATACAAGACGCTCACTACGCCGATAATCGATAGTCCCGGAGCCACAAATGCCCAAGTTTCAGGAAATAACTGCAAACCAAACCGGACCAAACCATAGGTTCCCAACTTGGCAACCATGCCACCCAAAATAATTGCTACTACTGGAGAAGCTTCAACATAAGCATCTGGCATCCAGGTATGCAAAGGAACCAAAGGGATTTTGATACCAAACCCTACCAATATCGCGGTCAAGAGAACAAGCTGAGTAGTTAAGGATAACCCTTGAGTTTTAATTGCGTCATAGTCAAAGCTGGTGGAGTTGGAAAGCCAAGTTATCCCCAGGAATGCGCCTAGAATCAGAATCCCCGATACTGCTGTATAGATGAGGAACTTCATCGCTGCATATTCGCGCTTCTCACCTCCCCAAATGGCAATCAATAGGTAAAGGGGAATTAAGATTACTTCGTAGAACAGGATGAACAGCAGTAAATTTTGGGCGAGAAACGCTCCTGCAACACCAGCATTAACGAGCAGAATTAGAGCATATTTGAGGCGAGGTCGATCGACCTCAAGCCTAGCGCTAAAGATAACGATTAACGTCAGCAGGCTGCTTAGAGCTAGTAAGGGAAAGGATAACCCATCAACACCTAGTTTATAGGTCAAGCCAATTTGGGGAATCCAGGGTACATACTCTTGAAACTGAATTCCTGAATTGGTTATGTCAAATTGAAAACCAAGCCAGAGAGTGACAAGTAAGATAGCTGCTGCGATCGCAATAGCGATAGAACGTATCCGCGTACCTGCTACATTTCTGGGCAAAAGCCCGATGATAGCAGCACCTAATAGAGGTAACCAAATTAGGGTACTTAGCATAGAAAAGTCACGCATTCAAAAGTCGAAAGTTTAATAGAGTTGAAGGTTGAAAATTGAGAGGGCAATTTGATAACTACTAAGCCGCTAACTTGAAAATAAGGCAGAAGGCAAAGGGCAGAAGGAGTAATGATTTTATCCCTTCGTTGCGAGTTCGCGTTCATGGCAGTCTGTCTTGAAAATAGGGGTCAGGGGAAAGCGTTTTTTATCGTAATGTTCGTGAGTACTCTTCTCATAGCGCCTAACTTGCTAACGTTCAATCGGCTAACCTTCAAATCGTTAGCCACCACTGATTAGGGTAAGGTGAGACAAAAAAGGCCAGCTCACTACAATCCCAAAAAACACTATTCCCGATAGAATCGTTAGGGCATAAAACTGGGTCTGACCGGAAACATTGTACTTTAAGCTCTGTCCGCTGAAGACGGTTAATATCCCTACTAAATTGACTGCGCCGTCAACGATATAGCGGTCAGCCCAGGAAATACCCCTGGAGACTAGGTCAACTACAAATACAATCGTCAAGCGGTAAAGTTTCTCGGTGTAAAAGTCGTAGGCAAAGAGGTCTTGCAGGGACTTGCTGCCAAAGCGCACGGGTTTGGCAAAGCCGTTGTTGAGATAAATGAATGACCCAAGACTGCAACCCACTGCACTAGACAAAACTAGCAAACCAGCGACCGTTGTATTCAAGGTTGACCAGTCTGGTATCAGTTGCCATTGCAGGAGGATGAGCGGAACATGGAGGGTGAAGCCCATTAAGAGCATCATAGGTAAAATCATCGGCCAGTGAACTTCGGGCGAGCGTTCGCTCATTGGCTTGGGTTTGCCGCCAAACACTAAGCCGAATACGCGGGTTAAGCTAAAGGTCGCTAGACCATTCACCAGTAGCAATAGTCCTAGCAACCAGGGGTAAGTGTTAGAAAGATGGTCGCCTACTTGCAATAAAGCAAAGAAACCACCCAGAGGAGGTACTGCCACTAAGCCCGTAGCGCCGACGATATAGGCGAATGCCGAAGCCGGTCTTTTAGCCCACAGCCCCCCTAACTTGGTAACATCTTGGGTGATGCTGTTCCAGACAATAGCACCGACGCTCATGACCAGCAGAGCCATTGCTACGGCATAGGTCAACATTAACGTTAGCGCTGTTTGGGCTTGACCAGTGCCGACGGCGATAAACACCAAACCCATGTAAGCGCTAACCAGATAAGACAGGGTACGTTTGATGTCAATTTGCGCGATCGCAACCATCGTACCGCCCAACGCTGTCACGGCACCAATAAATAATGTGGCTGATGCCGCCAAGGGAGAAAGCGCGATAACGGGTTCAATCTTAATGAGTACCCAAGCACCCATGCAGACAACCACTGCGTTCCGCAAAATCGTGCTGGGAACTGGCCCTTCCATCGCTAAATCCAGCCACAGATGGAGAGGAAACTGGGCACATTTGCCCATCGGTCCTGCAATTAAAGCCAAACCTAATAGCGCCGCAACTTTTGGGTCTACGTTTGCCGTACTTGCCCATTCGGCGAGTTCCGAAAAATTCCAGGTTCCTGCTAAGGGATAGATAGCAATAACCCCCATCAGCAGAAATAAATCGCCCACCCGCTTGGTTAAGAACGCATCTCTAGCACCTGTAACCACCAAAGACTGATTGAACCAAAACCCGACTAAGAGGTAAGTTCCGAGGGTGAGGATTTCCAGAATAATGTAGCTGAAAAACAAGGAGTTGCAGAGGGCAAGCGCACACATCCCAGCTTCAAATAATGCCAGTAGCGCATAGAAGCGTGCCCAACCCCAATCCATCTCCATGTAACCAATAGCGTAGATTTGTGCCAGCAGGTTTATCCCTGTAATGACTAGGGTCGCGCCAATGGTAATCGAAGAAAATTCCAAGGGAATGGTCAGATCGAGATCGACAACTTGAAGCCAAGGAATTAGTATTTCTTGTGCGGGTTGATTCCAAGTCGCTGGTAAAGCAATTAAACCGTGCAAGAATGCGACGAGGGTCATTAATGCATTGATGTAACCGGCTGGTCTAGGTCCCGTGCGACGGATAATGCTAGGAGACCAAGGTATCGCTAAAATTGAACCAATTAGCGCATAGCAAGGTATCAACCAAGCCGTTTCGAGGAAGAATTGAGCCATCAACCTTACCTTTTAGGATGGAGAAATTCTGAAATTTGTGAAAGCAATACTAAGCCTACCCTGTTGTTCCCAGGACTCGCGAACGCACTGACTTAACTTTTTTTTAAGCTTTATTACCTCAGTGTAATGGTTACCTGACAAAAAAAGAAGGATTAAATTAAATAATTCAATAATGATGGCTGTAAATTCTGCTTATATAATGAAAATTAATAACAACTATTGATTTTTATCCCTATATGTGTTTATCTTTCTCTGGCAATAGGGTGCTCGATTCTCTATTAGCATTAGGAAGAATTTTTGCCTAAAAAAGTCTACTGCTCGTGCCTGTATATCCAAAGGAAATCGAAAAATCTGGATATATAGAAATTACTAGGTTTAATCAGTACGACTATCTAAATGTTAAATTTCTCGATAAACAATAGACCTATGAATAGGAAAATTGCCTTAGCTTGGTACAGCGCAGCATCAGCTACTCGGTAAAGTTCTTGTAGGTCAGTACCATCCTGAGAGTACTCAGCCACCCCTGCACTGAAGGTAACCTGAAAAGTCTGATTCTTAGCATTCGTAACTCCTGCTGATGCCAGGAACGCGATCGCCAAAATATTGCCGATATAAATCGCAGCTGAGTGTGACTCGATTTCCTTGCAGATTGACTAGCCCCATCCTCTGCAATTTATTATCCTAGTTTTTCAAGTACACAGATTGAGCTAACTTTGCTGGCTCAAGGTGTTAACGAGGTTGCTTCACAGGTAGACGAATCTTGTCAACTGAAACTGTAGGTGTTGGTTTTTCTGGAGGGCTATGGCAAAAGAGGTAATACCGAATCCGGGTTAGCTACCCCTTTTTCTGCAACCCATAAAAGTATATAGAGACGTACCCTTCGGGAACAGCTTCGCCGAACTGGTGGAACGTCTCTACGACTAGAATCCCAAAAGGGGATATGGAATCGAATTTAGTTTGAACAGTAGTAGGGTACGTTAAATAACGCACCCTACAAGTAGATTTGCTGCGTAAGCCCTGCATCTATAGAACAACAGCACAACACCCGCGTCAGCTAAAACTAAAAGCCAATGCCGTTAAGCGACTGCGGCAACAGCCTCCTGTCCATGTCTCCGCATTAGCTCCATCAGTTCATCTCGGTAGTCATGGAATATGGAGTGGCGCTTAACAGTGTGGCTGCGTTCAGGCAGGTGGATCGACATTTCCTTTCTAACTGTGCCGGGACGTGCCCCTAGAGCATAAATCCGATTGGAGAGAAAGACAGCTTCTTCCACATCATGGGTAATCATGAAGATCGTGACATTGGTGCGCCGCCAAAGATCAAGGATAAATTCGTGCATCGACTCTTTGGTGTGGATGTCCAATGCGCCGAAGGGTTCATCCATCAACAGCACTTTGGGTTCTGAGGCAAGAGCACGAGCGATCGCAACCCGTTGCTTCATCCCGCCTGATAATTCCTTCGGCAAGGACTTAGCAAACTTTGTTAAGCCGACGACATTTAAATAGTAGCTGGCTTGTTCACGTCGCTGCTTCTTCGGCACGCCCTGAAGTTTGAGTCCAAACTCAGTATTTGCCTGGACACTCATCCACGGGTAGAGTGTGTAGTGCTGAAACACCATACCGCGATCGGGTCCAGGGCCAGTGACAAGCTCGTTATCAATTCTGACTTCTCCAGATGTGGGGCTATCCAGTCCGGCAATCTGCCGTAGCAGCGTAGATTTACCCGAACCCGATGCTCCTACGGCACAGATAAATTCACCTTGCTCGATTGCCATATCAATGTCTTTTAGGACAACTAAATTTCCTTGCTTCGTTGGGAAGTGCTTGTTTAGGTTGTTAATTTGTAGAAACATTTTGTTAAATCTCCAGATAGGGAATTGGGAATTGGGAATTGGGGATTAGGAGCAACTCAAATGGATACCTGGTTAGCGCTTTTGATTGGCCCACTTACAAGAGACTCGTAGGAAGTATTGGAATAATAGGTCGAAGGCAAGCCCGATCACCCCGATGACAATCAACCCCACAAAAATTTCATCAGTTCTTAGGAATCGACCTGCTACACTAATCCGACGACCTAAGCCTTCTGATGCGGCAATTAGTTCTGAGACGATTACCAATTGCCATGCAGCAGCGAGGTTAATCCGGCAGGCATCGATGATTCCAGGCAAAACGTGGGGGAGAATCACTTGAGTTAGAGTTGCCCAGCGATTTCCTCCCAGCATGTAGGTGGCTTCAATCAGTTCTTTTGGCACAAACTTCACGGTATCCATCACCATCAACGAGTTGAAGAAAAAGACTCCGATGAAGATGAGGGTAATTTTTGGTTCCTCGCCGATGCCCAGATACAGAATTAGTAGAGGGATGAAGGCGGGTGCAGGCATATACCGTACCAAGCCGAAGAGCGGTTCGAGTAAGGCGCGAATACTTGCAAAACTGCCCATCAGCACACCAACCGGAATGGAAAGGAGTGCAGCCAACAGAAAGCCAACACCGACTCGCCATAAACTCGCCACTGTATCTTTTAGGAGTTCGCGGGTACTCCACAGCCGTACAAAGGCTTCCCACACCTTAGCGGGTGAGGGCAAAAATTTGGGGTCTATAGTGCCGAATGTTGTTACCAACCACCACAGCAGCAGTGGCAATGCGATCGAGGTGACAATTAATGCTGTATTAAGGGGTCTGGGAATGTCTTCCGCGAGTCGCCAGAAAACAGTAGGATGTAAACTCTTAGGCTTGATAAACTCTTGAATCGATCGAGGGCTGCTGCTTTGGCTCATGGTTCAATTTCAGGATGACTGGGAAAGCAATATATGAGGTTGGTTGTTAGCTCTTGGTAACTGGGAGTTGATGAAACGCTAGTTGAGTAGTAGTTTGAGCATTGATTACCAATCGCCCAAGTAGACAAGATGCAGCCCCAAATCTAAATTCGCTTATGACTTCTTAACTTTCTCGGCGTAGGCTTTAACGAAGCGATCGTCAAATAATTTGCTCAGATCGGGTTGTGTTTTAGCGAGACCTACTTCTGTGAGGAATTTAGTCATCTCCTGGGCAGCAAACTGTAAGGAGGTCATAGTATTACCGGGTTGGAAGGCTTTTAAGTTTTCCTCGATTGTGAAGATCTGAGTGCCGTCAGCGTACTCTTTATATTCGTCAACTTTGACACCTGCCCGTTTCGCCATAATGTCGTATGCTTTGTCCTGATTTGCCTTCATGTAGTCCAATGTGGCAAACCAGGAATTAACAAGGGCTTGCACCTGATCAGGCTTTTCGTCTACAAACTTGCGTGTAAATACTAAGTGGTCGGAAATCGCGCCTGGAAAATCCTTAGAGCTAAAAAGTTCCTTACTTCCTGGTCGCTTCAGCGCCTGAGTTGTGAAGGGAGCAAACACTGCTACGGCATCGACTTGCTCTGCCACAAAGGCAGAGGCGGCTTTACCCGTTTCTAAGGGGACAAACTGAATATCTCGGTCTGATAAGCCTTCTTTCTGTAGCCCCAGTAACAACAGAAAGTGATCGACTGTCCCTTCCTCTGCGGCGACTTTTTTCCCTTTTAGGTCGGCAACAGAGTTAATGCCATCCCGGACGATCACCTTGTCATTGCCAGTGGAGTTGTCGTTAACTAGGACAATCACTTGGTCTACGCCACCGGATACGGAACTTACTGTATCTCCCAGAGTTTGGCTATTGGCATCGATTTGCTCGGCAGTTAGGGTACTGATCGATTCCAAATAGCCATCAAACCACTTCAGATCGACTGAAACATTGTTTTTCTTAAAGATTCCTTGTTCTTGGGCAACCTGCCAGGGAAACCAACCCGGCCACGCACTAAATCCCAAACGAACTCCCCCCGCCACTGCTGAAGCGTCAGCTTCCATTTCTGTCGTGGTTTTGATGTAGACGGCTGGATTGGTGCAACCGATGACCAGAGACAAGGTGATGAAAAAGACAATGCAGTAGGATAAGGGCGATCGCATTTTCATAGCAAATTTTTCATAAAGTAATTTAATGTGAACTGTTAGCTGTCCACCGCGACGATTTATGTAGATTGCTTAACTAATGGTGTAGCGAATATAACGATCACTAATCCGTAACATTCGTTACAAAGCCTTTACAGTATTTTTAAGGTTAGGTCGAATCAGGTGAAGCTCATTAAGCTGCCAAGAGCCTCTCGCGCCGCCTATTTAACTAATCGGTTTTAGGGAAAAGGGGAAAGGTAAAGGGAAAATTTTTTACCTTCCCCTTTACCTTTTCCCATGAGTGCAGATCACTTTCTTAAATGCGTGACTGCTTAAACCAAGGCTCTGAGCTTCAATCTCCCTCCTAATCAACGAAGTTGGGGAATAGCCAGGTGAGCAATATGCCCACCCTAGATTAGTAAGTTTGTTAGGTTCTTAATGGATAGGCGATAGGTGTTGCTCAGAAACTGAGGAGCGATCGCATACAGCACGTAGCCATTCAAACCAAGCTTCCAATCCCTCTCCTGTCTTGGCAGAAACAGAAATAATCGTGCAATCTGGATTCATTTGCCGGACATTCGCGACAATCCGATTCACATCAACATCCAGATGCGGTGCCAAGTCCATCTTGGTAATCAACAAACAGTCGGCTTCTTGGAACATCACAGGATATTTCAGGGGCTTATCTTCTCCCTCTGTAATGCTTAATAAAGCAACTTTAGCGTGTTCACCAACTTCAAATTCAGCAGGACAAACGAGATTACCGACATTCTCGACTAATACCAGCTCGAATTCTGAAGGATTATATTCATGCGCTAATCGATGAATCCCACCCGCGACCATTTTGGAATCGAGATGGCAGGAACGACCTGTATTAATCGCAATTACTGGAACATTGTATTGGCGTAGGCGATCGGCATCTAGTTCCGTCGTCATGTCGCCTTCAATTACAGCAATTTTAAGTTCATTACTGAGTCCGGCTAGCGTTCGTTCCAGCAGCACAGTTTTACCTGCACCGGGACTGCTCATGATATTCAAACAGGTGATACCCCATTCATTAAAATGAGCGCGATTATGGTCAGCGCCCTCTTGATTGGCGTGTAGTAAATTAATGCCTAAGGCAGCGTCAAAGGTTTGATGCATAAGTCTCTGAGGTAGTAGTGTCAGAACAGTATTCAACTCGGTCAATTTTTAGTTCCCGCCCTGAGCGAATATCGTCCATTGGAGAATGACAATCAGGACAGGCGTATTGAATCCCAATTTCAGGTTTGTATTCCTGTTGGCAACGATGGCAAAAGGCAATCAAAGGCGTTTCTTGAATTTCAAGCTTTGCCCCTTCTAAAAAAGTGTTACGACACTGCACCTCAAAAGCAAATTGCAAACTTACAGGTTCAACACAAGTGAACTTACCGACAATTAGGTGAACGCAGGAAATCTTCGGGCGTTCTGGCTGGGATTCCCACCAATCCTTAACTGTTATAATTAACGCCTTGGTCATATCAGTTTCATGCATGGCTTACTTCCACTCATTAACCAATTCCGGCTGGGCTTCCGGGTGAATGTAAGCGGGTTTTTCCTTTCTCGGTAACTGACCTGACACTACTAAATGACCCATTGTGTCGCAAATTACACGAGCCGCCATCAAAGCTGTCATATCGCTAACGTCGTAGGGAGGAGAAACCTCAACAACCTCTAGTCCGCAGACAGGGGCACGTTGGATAATTTTGCCTAGTAAATAGAGTGCTTCACGAGGTAGTAGTCCACCGGGTTCTGGCCAACCTGTTCCAGGGACAAACCCAGCATCAATGCAATCAATATCAAAGCTGATATAGACGCAATCTGTACCGTCTAATGCTCTTTCTAAAGCGAACTCTACAGCGGCATCTAAGCCCATTTCTGTGATGTCTGTAACTGTGAGAATATTGCTAGCCCGTTCGCGGTAGAATTTCACACCTTCACGCGGTACTTGCCAGCCGCCAATTCCCAATTGCACTAAATTTTTAGGAGGTGCATTTTTGATGTTGGTGGCATGAAACCAAGGGCAGGTATGCATCCGTTCATCTAAATCTTTTTCCTGAGTATCCACATGGCGATCAAAGTGGATGATTCCCATTTTTTTGTCGCCCAAGTGACGGCATATTCCCCGCACAGTAGGGTATCCGATGGAGTGATCACCTCCTAAAATAATCGGGAAGGCACCGGAACTAAAGATGTGAGCAATCCCTTTGGAAATCTGGTCGAAGGACTTTTCGTTGTTAGCGGGAATCGTAAAAATATCCCCAACATCACAGAGGGTAATTTGCTCTCGCAAATCGACACCGAGTTCAAAACTATAGGGTGTATAAAGTGCAGAAATCCGGCGAATACCTTGGGGACCAAAACGGGTGCCGGGGCGATAGGTAGTGCCAGAGTCATGAGGTACGCCGACAACAGCAACATCATACTCTCCAACCTTACGCACATCTTCTACATAAGGCGCTTTGAGAAAGGTATTAATCCCAGCATAGTGAGGTAATTCTCCTCTAGAGAAGGTGGGAATTGAGCGATCGCCAATACTCTCTGCTGCTTCTAGTCCAAACTCCAAACCTCTAGAAACTTCTTGTTGCCAGCCTGTTAGTGGAAGTCGGGTTTCTCGTTCTAACGCTCGTTCAGCTTCCGTTGGGGGTTGCTCTGGGTGAGACTCTAGACTTTCCGAAAGGGGACGTTCACGCTCAGTCATGTTTAAAATCCTAGAAATTGACAAACTAAAAAAAAGAAAAACCCAGGAAAGTAACGATAGTTGCTAACTATCATTTACTTCTCCCGGGCTTTTATCCCGCCGTGTAGCTAATCTTGGTTTGCTAAATTTTGTGGAAATTTCCAAGTCAGCTTGCTTCTCTTGGACCAGTCACTTAAGTCGTTAATACTTAAACCGGAACCCTAGAAGCTATCAACTATTAGTTTTTTGGGTGCGATCGGCTCTAATAAGTTCCTTAGAATGTGATCAAAATATCTATAGCTAGCTGCACGATTGAAGCAGTTGTCTTATTACCTAAGAATACTTAGGCTGTGTCTAGCTTATTGATACTTTTATCAATCTCTCTCTAAAAAAAATGTATTAAAGGTTACTAAATCTATCACGGGGAAGCTCTTACGCTTTCTCCTTTAAAGCTGATGGCTGACCGTTTACTCAGACCGTGGTTGAGGCCAAGGAATCTGAGTGTTCGTTGCAAGCTGACTTGCTATGGCTGCTGCTCCGTAACGATTAAGATGGCTAGGGTCAGTAAAATATTCATTCTGGGTAAGCCACTGCTTCCCCAAGTCGATAAAGGTAAAGCCTCCACCCGCTTGCTGTTGCATCATCTGCTGAAATTGCTGTTCACGAGTCCGGCGTACTGGGTCTAGATAATCTTGCGTGATTGGCAAGTTAACGAAAACCAAGGGAATTTGTTGTTGTCTAGCAAAGGCTTTTACTGAATTTAGGGCAGTGGCTTGCTGACCTGCGAGACTAAAGGGTTGATAATCTGCATCATACCGCCCAGCAACTCGTGGATTTTTCTGGTAGTAGGTTTTGGGGTCAAAGCGGCTATCAAGAGGGAGGAAGCCATTGGCATCAATGGCAAAACTGTTGTAGCCGCCAGTTGTATTTCGCACTAGCGTCAGCCGAGAAGGCATCTGTCCCTGACTGAGTTGAGTTAAGAGTAAGCGGTTAATCGGAGAGGGTGTAGGATTACTCGTCGTCTCGAACGATACTCGTGCTAACCGCCAACGCATTACGGCTACTGTCGGGTGAGTTGAATCGGAGGAATTAGACTTTTGTTTGGTTTTCTGGGAAATTGCTGCGTCTGGGATGTCTTCGCAAGCATCTGCGGTGTCAGGGGGACTTGAGGGAAGAATTGGGCGATCGCCTGCAATCAAACTTTGATATCCCTCCGACGCTACCATGCTGTTGTAGGTGCGGTCTACTCGCCCACTGTTAAACGCACGGATGCCATCTGCCCAGACAATGAGTCGGGGTAGTTGCTCACGGGTGAGGATTTGCCGTAGCTGTAAGTCAACCATTTGAGCGGTTGCGCCATTGACCCCAAAGTTGAAGATTTTGAGATTTCCCTTACCTTGAGCGGCTAATTTTTGCTGTAGCTGACGCGGATCGACACCGATTAAGGCACGAGAACTTCCGACAATTAGAACATCGGGTGGTCCAACAGCGGCAACGTAGGATAAGTACAGCAGTAGTTGCTCATCAAAGATTGGGTTGCCAAAGCTGGTGAAGGGAAGTTGAGAATTGGATGTTGCCGATTTTTGGAGGGCAACGTCTAAGTTTTTTAGGTATTCAGCAACTTTTTTTTGGGCAAAAGCACGTTTTGGGCTTTCTTGCGGGACAGATTGCATTCCCTCGATCGCTTGAATCCAACCCGTAACGACTAAATCCCAGTCTTGTTTTGATTGCGCGGATTGAGCAAGGATAGCAGCATCTTGGGCTTTGCCAATGCCTTTGCTGAAGGGGTCAACTTGGGGGCAACTTGAGGGCGCTTGACTGGAACTAACAGCGCGTGTGCCTGAAGTTGCAGCAAAAGGGAAAGTCCTATTGGCTGTTGTCCTGGGGGGTAATGTCCAAGAGCAGCCAGCAACAAATGTGAGTAAAGCTGCGGTAGCGGCACTGTGGAGTCGAAGGCAGAATTTCGGCATAATGCGATCGCCGTGAATTAAACTCTTTCACTGACCTTCTTGCCTCAGCTCCCACTGTTAAGGTGTACCTCTTAACTTGAGGAGGTAAGTGGCTGCGACAAAGTTTCACTATACCACTGACAGATGTGTCTAATCAATGCTAGTGAACCGACCGGGTGTACAACGGTAGCAAGAAGCTATATTCACAAGTTTTTTGCAAGACTCTTTGGGGAGAGAGCAACCGTTTGTAACAACTTGGGTTAACATATGTCTGGATATTTTGAAGCAGGGTGCCGGTTGTTGTGAGCGGCGACACTGCTTACCCTATTCGCAAAGAACGCCGAGTTACTTAGCTCGCCGACACACCTAAGGTTCCAGAAATGCTCGGAGTTTTTTTATCCCTTGTCTTTTTCACATTCTTGTGCATACTTTTCTTCCGCTTTCAGAAACCCCAGGCTCAACCTGAGCTATCTCAAACTACGTCCACGTCCCCTTGGTGGGTGAAAATTATCACCGAGAAACCCCGTTGTACATACTACTTTGGCCCGTTTGATAGTCTTCAGGAAGCGAAGCTGAGCCAAGCGGGTTACATCGAAGATCTTGAGCAGGAGGGAGCGCTCAAAATTGCTGTTGACATCTTGCAAGATCAGCCAACAGTTCTCACGATTGATGAAGAGGAAGAGGATGAGTAAGTTCTCCCTCGGCTAACCTTTACTAAATTTTAGGAAAGGTTGTAACGGCAAGTCGTGATGGTGCTGTAGGATTTAGGTGCTGTTTAGGATGACAAGGCAACAGTTCTGTGGTTGCCAAAGTAAAGATGATAGATCGACTAATCGGTTGGCTCAACCAGTTGTTAGTGATAGATTTTTTTCTGGTCTTGTTGAGCTTTTTTTGGCTAGCGATCGCCGCTTTTGGTCGCTTCGTTGGTCTTCCCTTAGGGCTTGACCTCTGGTATTACCTTTGGCAACCTGTATTTACGCCAGCAATTGGCATTGTCATCGCTGGCACACTTTTGAGTGGACTGTTTAGCTGGATAGCCAATGCAATAAAGACTAATTAATTTAGTCCGATTGGCGGGGTTGTGCGACACGAGCCTCAATATCCTCCAAGGTGTTCAGGAGTAGACGCTTTGCCTGTAATTCCCAACCCCATTTCTGAAGGCGGTAGGCAGCAACAGCCCCTGCAACAGCGACAACGTAGCCTAAGGCTTGTGATAGAGAAATTGCTCCCAATAAACCCAATCCAGCAATTCCCCAAAAAGGTAAAGCAACAGTTTGGCGCTGTTCCTCAACGACTTGGCGTAAGCCACCGCTGGGTTGCAGTTGTGCTGATAAAGCTTCTTTGGCTAGGCGCTGTTCTGCGGCTGAGACAGAAAGCCCAATTTTACGGCGTAGTTTCTCCATTTTCCGGGCATCGGTACTGTACTCAGTGAGTTCGTCTTCTGCCATTTTGATCATGCGTTCCAGTTGGCTCATTGTTGTTGGTTGTTGGTTGTTGGTTGCTTGTTAAAGAATACAAACAACGAGTAACCAACAACAAATAACCTGGTTAAAACTTTATTGCTTCACTATTTTTGTTTAAGTCCCGCTATTGAATTGGGATTAGTGAATGCCATAGTTGCCAATCGCGCCAACTCCTCAAACTTTTCCTCCAACTTCACCCTTAACCCCTGCATTATCTCCTCACGCCTCCCCCAACTCTTGCAACATCCTTTCCACCGTTACCTTCAACGGAGGTAGATTATTCTGCACGATCGCCCAAACTAAATTCAGCGATAACCGGAAATACTCATGCACCAGAATATTTCTAAACGCCACAATCTGTGCCCACGGCACCTCAGAATATCGGTTCATCAAATCACCAAATAACGAAGAAGCCGCTTCTCCAATAATCTGGAGATGATGAATAACCCAAACCTGAATCAGTTCTTGTTCATCAAATGCCTGTCTGCCAAGGCTTGCATATCGTTCAATCGCCACAATTGCATCTAAAATATCTTGCAGCCGTTCAGGCTCTCGCCTCATAGCATCACAGCCTCACGGCATACGCGATCGCGTATGCGTTCCTTCAACATATCCACCGTCGCAATATCAACCTTGCGATTGAGTAGCAGTTCTAAATCAATTAATAGTCCTGCTGGAAACCAGGGCGTGATTTTTCCCAAATCATAGTCAACTAAAAAATCAATATCACTCTCTTCGGTTGCTTCTCCCCGTGCCACCGAACCAAACACCCGCACGTTGTAGGCTCCATGCTTTTGTGCAATAGCAAGAATTTCCGTTCGCCGCTCTTGCAACAAATCGTTAATTCCTAACCCTGTTTTGCTAGTCATGCGCTATATCCCCGAAGGCATCAGGATTCGATACGAAAGAGTTCAAGGGCAGCGTGACAATAAAGGTTGTTCCCACGCCTACAACACTTTCTACAGTAATTTGACCTCCGTGTAAGTCCAGACACTTTTTGACAATAGCTAGCCCTAAACCTGTACCAGGAATCGTTCCAACATTACTGGCTCGATGGAAAGACTCGAATAGTTTCGGCAAGTCTTCTGCTGGAATGCCAATGCCTTTGTCCTGAATGCTCAAAACAGCAACACTCTCCTTACATTCGAGATCAAATCGAACTGTGCTTTCTTGAGGGGAATACTTAATCGCATTGGAGAGCAAATTAGTGAGGCTTTGTCGTATCAGTCTTTCATCAAGACAAGTATTAGTACAGTTGCCTCGACTCGTAAAGGTGATAAGCTCTCCAGGCGTGGCTCGCTCTAATGAGGCTTGGTTATCTGGAGCCTCTGTGCTGGCACTTACCCTCCTCTGGTTCTGGCTAGCAGAGCGTATTTCTTCAACAAGTTCCTGGCAGAACTGCTCTAAGTTGAGAGGAGCTGGGTTGAATTGTAATCTATCTGCCTCCGCTTGACCGATGAATAGTACATCACTAACTAAGTCAGCCATGTGTTTGCTGCTGTTCTGAATGCGCCGCAGATGAATCAGTTTTCTCTCTTGTTTCAAGTTATCACCGTAGCTTTCGAGAAGCTCAGCGGAAGAAAGAATCGTAGTGAGCGGGGTGCGGTATTCGTGGGAGATTGTGGTGATAATTCTGGATTTAAGGGAGCTGAGTTCTCGTTCTGTTTCTAGAGCCTTACGAAGTTCTGCTTCTGCTTTTTTGCGATCGCTAATGTCTCGAACAACGACTTGAGCGGCTGGCTTCTCTTGGTAGATAAAAGGAGCGGCTGCAACCTCGACATCAATAATAGTTCCATCGAATCTCACAGCTTTCTGTTCTATCAACTCTACTGGTTGTCCTTCTCTAAGTTCTCGGATCTGCTCCTTGACAAGTTCCTGATAGTCTGGATGCACAACATCCAATACGCATTTACCAAGTAGCTCTTCCCGGTTGCTTGCACCGTAAAGCTTGACAGTTGCGCTGTTGATAAAGACAAATTGCTCATCACATTGGATAAAGATCGCTTCAGGACATAATTCCACCCGTTGTCGGTAGCGTTCTTCACTCTCACGCAAAACTTCCTGTGCCTGCTCACGCTCTCGTATCTCTTTGAGCAGTTGTTCATTTGCTTGTCGTAATTCTTGGGTACGTTCTGCGACTCGGCTTTCCAGTTCTTCGTTAGCTCGTTGCAGTGTTTCTTCGGCACGTTTGTAAGCGCTAATATCCTCTATCAGTCCTTCCAGAACAGGCTCAGCTTCCGTGGTACTAATGGTCTGGTTTAATAAAACCCACAGACTACTGCCCTCGGCTCGACGCAACTGCACCTCGCGTTCCGAGACTGAACCCTGAAGTTCCACGTCTGGCTGCCAGACAAGTTCCTGCAAATCTAAGGTTTGGGCTTCCTGCAAAGAACTCACAGCCAATAAACGCAGAAACGCGGCATTCCCCTCTAATAGATATCCATCTAACGTTGAACGAAACACACCAACATTCAAACGATTCAGCAGCGTCTCTAGACGCATCTCCAAACGTTCGGTTTTGCGCTTAGATTCAGCTCGTTCCAAAGCGGCGCGTACTGCCACCGATAGACGAATGTAATGCTTAGGAGATTTGATAATGTAATCATCCAAGCCAGTCTTCATCGCTTCGACAGCAATCTCTTGATTGCCGCTATCGGTGAACATAATCACTGGGCAGTGAGCATAGCGAGACTTGAACTCCTGTAGCACACTCACCCCATCGTTCCAGCGTAGTTGATAGTCTGTAATGACCAGATCAAAATTGCCCGTGTTTAATGCCTGGTTTAAGCCTTCTGTGTCGATAATTTCCTCTGCCTCTAGGTTGGGAAATTCGCGGCTCAATTCACGGAGAATCAAAATGCGATCTTCTGGGTTGTCGTCAATAATAACAAGACGGCACACTGGTAGTCCTGCAAAAACTTATCTCCCGAACCATAGACTATTTCAAGTGTTTGTGACTGCTACCTTTTGAAAGAATTAATAGACACGTCTAATACTCCTGTACGCTGATGTGAAACATTTAGGTTGTCGGATAAGCTTGCCGCAGTTCTATCCAAAAGCGGCTTCCCTGACCGAGTTGGGACTCTACGCCAACTCGACCCCCCATACGTTCTACTCCCTTACGAGCGATCGCTAATCCAATCCCAGTACCCGGATACGTTTCAGCCCCATGTAAGCGCTCGAAAACTTGGAAAATCCGCTCCTGATTTTCTGGCTTAATACCAATGCCGTTGTCCTCCACCCACAAGCGAATCCACTTTGAGGAAGAGGCAGAGGAGGCAGAGTTGTCTTGTGATATATCGGTAACAACCTCTCCTCCTGCTCCCTCACTTTCCACCTCCTGCGCCCATACCCGCACCTGAGACGGTACGCCAGGAGGCATGAATTTAATCGCATTCATGACCAAATTTGTAACAACCTGAACCAGGGTAGTGCGATGACCCATCACTTTAGGCAACGGTGTCTCTACTTTTACCTGAGCTTGTTTCTCTTGAAATTCTGCCTCCAGTTGCGTGAAGACCATTGCTACGACAGATGCTAAGTCAAGTACCTGGATATTAATATCGGCACGACTAAGACGGCTGTAGTTGAGCAAATCTTCAAGTAGAGTATTCATCTGTTGAGCAGAAGCAAAAAGATGGTTGGCATAAAGCTGACCTTCATCACCCAATTGAGGGGCGTAGTCTTCCACCAAGGCTTGAGCCAATCCTTGTATCCCTCGCAAGGGTGCCCGCAAGTCATGAGAAACGGAGTAGACAAACACCTCCAGTTGCTCATTGGCTTCCTGAAGCGCCGCCGTGCGCTCTGTGACCCGTTGCTCTAGTTGATTCGCGTAGCGCTGAAGTTGCTCCCGCAGTCGAGCTTGCTGGATTGCAACGGCGAGTTGGTTAGCGACTTCAGAGGCAATCTCTTGGTATTCCGATGTAAATGCGGCAACGTTTCTGGCGAACAGGTCAAGTTGACCAATCAACTCCCCTTCCACAATCAGAGAGACACTAAGCAAACTCCGCTTGCCTTCAGCTATCTGGCGTTCTAGTAAAGGCGGATGCTCCTCAAGAGTAGCCAAGTCTTCTACATAACGAATGACTCCTTGGTGCAACGGAATTTCAACGGGTATCAGGCTAGAGAGCGGCACAGTTGCTCTCGCGAAATCTCCATCTAACCCCCCTGCCAGTAGCTCAGCTTCATTCGTTTCAAACTTGAACAAGACGACTAGCTCTTGCTCATAAGGCACGACACGACGTAGGCGTGAAAGTGCAGCACGGGCAATCTCTGCCGCCGATTCTGCTCTGAGAATGGCACGGTCAATTTCATGTAAAGCTTCTAACCGTTCAGCCGAGCGATAGATTACCTCTTCGGCAAGCTTGCGTTGCGTAGCCGCCGCCACGGCATCGCTTATATTGAATCGGATGGCGAGATATTGAAAAGGCTTTCCTTGATCATCCAGAAATGGAACGATCGTGGTGTCTACCCAGTAGTAAGTTCCATCCTTGGCTTTGTTCTTGATTTCTCCATGCCAGACATTCCCCTTAGTAATGGTTGACCAAAGGTTTTGAAAAAATTCTTTGGGATGGTAGCCGGAATTAATCAGGCGATGAGTTTGCCCAATCAGTTCTTCTTTAGAATATTGGGAGATTTGGCAAAACTGGTCGTTTACATCGGTGATAGTTCCCCTGGCATCAGTTACAGCCAAAATTGCTGCTCGATCTAGGGCAAATTTGACATCTGACAAGTCTTTGAGGAGCTTACGCGATTCTTCCTCGGCTCGTTTGCGCTCAGTGATGTCGCGCGTAACTTTGGAGTAGCCATGTAGATTTCCAGACTCATCTCGTAATGCTGTCAGGACAACACTTGCCCAAAACAGGGAGCCATCTTTGCGCTGCCGCAAACCTTCACCGACAAAATGACCTTCAGCCGCCGCGATTTGGAGTTCTTGTTCGGGGATGTGGCGCTCAACATCTTCTGCTCTAAAAAGAATTGAGAAATGCCGACCAAGAATTTCTGCTGCTTTATACCCATTAATCCTCTCTGCTCCAGTGTTCCAAGTCGCAATACGTCCGTTAGGGTCAAGCATGAAAATGGCGTAATCTTCCACACCTTCCACGAGCAGGCGATATTGTTCCTCACTTTCCTTTAGCGACGATGCGATCGCATCCTTTCGGAGGTTGGCCTTCTTCAATCCCTCGCACAACCCACTAATCAGCACCCCCTCGACTAAAAATATGCAGATCCGAACCCCTTCGCTTAACCCTATAACGTGTAGGCTAAAAAACGGTTGAATGAAGAAATAGCTACCGACTAAAGCACTCAGGACAGTAGCCAACAATCCCGGTCTCAAGCCGCCATACCAGGCGCTAACCATCACTGGCATGATAAAGACCAACAAGGGAGCATTTTCCCCAAGGATCGGTATCAGTAGGGAACGGAATAGTAAGGCACCTAAGGTTGCTAGCACAGCAACCCCATAACCTGACAGGAGCAAATGCTTTGTTTTCTGCATCTTGAATAATGAGCCGCCTCTACCAAATTATGGTAGCGATCGCCTTTCAGCAGGGAGACCGCTCCTATCTTCAGATTATCCAAAGGTCAGGAGAATCCTGAAATTCTGTATTCTTCTTTTTCAATATAAAATTTAAATGCACATCAGCTTATCATTGTCTACTATCCCTCAGGCGATAATTCGCAAGTTCTTCAAGTAATAAATAGTTCTGGTACTGCACTATTGTCCTAGATAATTAATGAAGTGAGAGAATCATGAAAGTATTGGTTACTGGAGCCGCTGGATTTATTGGTTATCACTTAACACAGCGCTTGTTAGGGGAAGGAATACAGGTTTACGGGATTGATAACCTGAATGACTACTATGATGTGAAACTGAAAAAAGATCGTTTGGCTCAACTACATCCACAAGCTAAATTTACGTTTGAGTTTTTGGATTTAGACAATCGCGATCGCATGATGCGGCTATTTCAAGAACATCGGTTCGATTGTGTCGTTAACCTTGCTGCTCAAGCCGGAGTGCGCTATTCATTACAAAATCCCTTCGCTTATGTTGACAGTAATATGTCAGGTTTTGTCAATTTGTTAGAGGGATGTCGGCACAGTCAAGTCAAACATCTTGTATTCGCCTCTTCTAGTTCCGTCTACGGGGCAAATACTAAGGTTCCGTTTTCTGTCAGTGATAATGTCGATCATCCAATTTCGCTTTATGCTGCCAGCAAAAAGGCAAATGAACTAATTGCTCACGTCTACAGCCATCTCTATAATTTACCAACAACAGGATTGCGCTTTTTCACAGTTTACGGGTCTTGGGGACGACCCGACATGGCTTACTTCAAATTTGTCAAAGCAATACAGGAAGGTAAACCAATTGATGTTTACAACTTTGGTAAAATGAAGCGTGATTTCACCTACATTGACGATGTAGTTGAAGGAGTATTTCGGGTGATGTCGAAACCTCCAAAAGGCAATTCAAAAGACAATACTAATGTCCCCTACAAGCTTTACAACATTGGTAATAATAGTCCTGTCGAATTGATGACATTCATTGAGGTGATCGAAAAGGTACTTGGTAAACAAGCTGAGAAGAATTTTTTACCGATGCAACCTGGTGATGTGCCAAGCACATATGCCGATGTAGATGATTTGATGAGGGATGTAGGGTTTAAACCGTCCACATCAATTGAAGAGGGTATTCATCACTTCGTACAGTGGTATCAAAACTATTACAAAACATGACTTGCAAGGCAACGCCAGCATTTAACAAGCTCATCCCGATAGCGACATAGTTATTTGGATTGGCAAACCTGCCTGAGCAAAAAAACCGTTACAGTGACTACAGAGAAATTGTCTACATTTCCAATAACGATGACCTCTACTGCATCTATTGCTCCTGAAGCGAAGTCTTTACCTGTTACCTATGCTGATATTGAAGCGGCAGCTAGTCGCATCGATGGGGTAGCTCACCGGACACCTGTTCTCACATCCAGAAATGTGAATGAGCGCACTAACTCGCAAGTGTTCTTCAAGTGCGAAAACTTCCAAAGAGCAGGTTCTTTTAAGTTTCGAGGAGCCTATAATGCGTTGGTACAGCTATCTGAAGCGCAAAAACAACGGGGGGTTTTGACGTTTTCTTCAGGAAATCATGGGCAAGCCCTCGCGCTTTCCGGACAGTTGCTCGGTATTCCCACTACAGTCGTGATGCCAAAGGATGCACCAGAAGTTAAGCAAGCGGCTACCCGTGGTTATGGTGCTGAGGTGATTTTGTATAATCGCGCTGAGATGAAACGGGAAGAATTAGCAAAGAATCTAGCACATGAGCGTGGACTGACGATAATTCCTCCCTATGATCATCCGCACACTATAGCTGGACAAGGTACGGCGGCGAAAGAACTGCTCGAAGAAGTTGGTGAACTAGAGCTTTTACTCGTGTGTTGTGGTGGTGGGGGCTTATTATCAGGAAGTGCGATCGCGTCCAAATCTCTCCTACCAAGTTGCCGCATCATCGGCGTAGAACCCTCACAGGCAGACGATGCCACCCGCTCCTTTTACACAAAAACACTGCAAACCGTTCACAATCCTGACACAATTGCTGACGGGGCAAGAACTCCAAGCCTCGGTCAGTTGACCTTTCCGTTGGTGCTAGATTATGTCGATGATATGGTAACTGTGTCCGAAGATGCGATCGTCCGCACCATGTTTTTTATCTGGGAACGCCTGAAAATTGTCGTTGAACCGACAGGTGTTCTAGCCGCCACTGCTTTATTAGAAGGTATTGTTACAAAGCCTGATTCTCGAATTGGTATCATCATCAGCGGTGGCAATGTTGATCTGAAAACAGTTAGCCACCTGCTGAGTTAAACCCCAGCCTTTTATTCCCTGTCGTAAAATTCAAGCCTCTCCTTGAGTCGGCTAGTGTTCTGGCTGCGGGAAGCAAGCAGGGCGTTAAAATGAGAACTTCAGGCTTAATGGTGTTGCGTGCGGTAGTTCATTCGGTTGGCTTCAGATGTTACTGTGCCAATAGTCGCATTGCTTAAAAATAGGGAATGGGGAGTGGAAAAGAGGAATTTTCAGGGTTTCGTTGTGCGGTTTCACAGTTACTTAGAGATGAGCTTTAACTTGTTACGATTTCCAATCAAATTTTTTACCACTCGTCACATGGCAAAGCGTGTAGTGTCCGGTTGCTTATTGAGTCTCGTGGTAATTTTTAGTTGTCTGCTAGTGTTAGGGACAGCACCCGCTCTAGCAGGACTAGATGATGACCGATTTGATGGCAACATCTTTGGTCTTTATGCCGGTAATGGTTCTATCGTCCCGCCACGAGTGACGTTGGCAGACTCCCTAAAAAAGGAGAAACCAGCGCTGTTGGTGTTCTATGTTGATGACAGCAAGGACTGTAAGCAATTTGCCCCAGTTGTCTCGCGGCTCCAAGCTCCTTATGGACGAGCAGCAAATTTTATTCCCGTTAACGTTGACAGGCTACTCTTGAAGTCTAGCTATGAACCGACAGAACCAGGCTACTATTACGAAGGGTTGGTTCCCCAGACAGTACTCATTGACCCGAAGGGTAAGGTAGTTCTGAATGAGAAGGGACAAGTATCCTTTGAACGGGTAGATGATGTATTTCGACAAGTCTTTGACTTACTGCCTCGTGAGGAATCAGTTGAGCTAAGACGACGGCAGATCAATGAGTTTAGTAGTGAGCTAACGAACGGGAAATAAGGCTTAGGTTTGACTTATCAGGTTGACGTGAACTTCAGGAGAAGGGGGAAAGGTAAAAGGTAAAAGGACATTACTTTTTTTACCAAGCCGTTTATGTTGTTAGTTAAATTTACGCTAATTACTCCCTCTCTCTTTCTACTCGCGTTAATCTGTCTTTAAGTTCAATCTAATAGGTGTGCTGATGTCAGAGGTTTACAGCACAGAGGAGCTAATCAAAATTTTGGCAGATGAGCGTCGCGCCTGTATGAATGGGCAGCGCCTTAATCTTGCCGCTTCAGCGTCTGGTAATCCTTTGATTGACCGATTTTTGAAACCGGACGGCATTCAAAAGTTTAGTGCCTATCGAGACTTTAAAGCGGCTGTTCATCGTTATCAACAGCAACATCAAGTCTCTGGTCTTATCTGGCGGCAGCTGACACTGAAGGGGCAGACGTTGCGCTACCCCGTTGTTGATGAGCAGCTAATGGCACTTAAGAGTGACTTGGAAATATTAAAGGCGGCTAAGGATTCAATTGTGGCTTTCTGGGGCAACGTTACACTGGGCATGGACTTGTACTTAAGTATCACTACAGGCAAAGAGTTTCGGCAGATTATGCCTGATGATGTCGGAGCGATCGCGTATAGAACAGAATGGGCAAATCTTTTTCAACATGGCAATTCTACATTTTTAGAAGTTATCTTGCAGTTAGGCTGGGGAAAACCGGAGGAAGCCTCTTACAAGCAGGGATGGCCGACATCGGGTAGTGAGTATATTCATGCGGTGAATCCCGGCAAGCGTCCGATTGGTTGATATCTACGTTAAGGTCGATGCTTTTGGTAGGGGAAAAGTCGCACCCTACATCAATAGAGAAGGAAGGAGCAGGTGGAGATGGACGAGAATAACCAAGAACAGATTCTCAATAGACCAACGGGTCGAGAATCGTTTGGCATTGAGGAATTAACCAAGCTTGGCAATCAGGCAGTCAAAAAAGGTCTAATTTCTGGACATGGTTTTCATGGAGGAAAGTACGAAATTCTGTGTAATGGTCAGTTTTTTCTGCTTTCACCCGAACAAGCACATTCTTACTTGAAGAATTTGGTCGAGCAACACCAATAGCAAATCCCTATGGGAATGCGATCGTCCACCAATACTTCCGGAGTCTTCATCTGTCTGGGGCAACTAGCCAGCATCTGAATGTTATATCCGACTCATCTGTCGTGCTGTCCAAGACGTGTTCAGCACGACATTTTCAGAGCGCGACAAAGATTATTGTTAAGTTCTATAAAATACAGTAACTGAGTCAAGTTACCGTACTTAATGGAAATTAAAGAGAATATTACATGAACTGATCTAAAAAGCAAGTTCACTGCTGTGAATATTAATAATTCAGTTTCTTTCCTCTTAATGGTATAGCAGTGGGCACGAATGTTAGGACATTAAGGGGAGAAGAGCGTTCCTTAACTAGAGCCGATTTGATCCAAAGCTGACCGCTGAAAGCTGACTGCTGATGGCTATACCTTTGTGACTCTTGATGCAACCTATGGGAGAAGCTTGATTATTAAATCGCTCTTTAAACTACTGTAAATCGCTAGACGTAGTGTATTTTAAAGAGATGTCAATTCCGAAAAGGTAGCTATGAGTATTACGATTCAGGACGTTTCAAAACAATTTGGTTCCTTTTGTGCTGTTGATCGGGTGAGTTTGGAGATTAAAGGTGGCTCGCTTGTCGCACTATTGGGACCATCGGGTTCAGGAAAATCGACATTACTCCGGATGATTGCTGGACTAGAGCCGCCTGACAGTGGTCAAATCTACCTCACTGGTGAAAATGCAACTCACCAGCCAGTGCAGCAACGCAACATTGGCTTTGTCTTCCAGCACTATGCCCTGTTTAAGCACCTAACCATCCGTCAGAATATTGCCTTTCCTCTAGAGATTCGCAAAGTTAATAAAGCTCAGATTCGTCCACGAGTGGAAGAACTTTTGCAGTTGGTGCAATTAGAAGGTTTAGGCGATCGCTATCCATCCCAACTTTCTGGTGGTCAACGGCAACGGGTTGCTTTAGCACGCTCACTGGCAGTTCAACCCAAAGTTCTACTGCTCGATGAACCATTTGGGGCGCTAGATGCCAAAGTTCGTAAAGAATTACGAGCTTGGTTACGACATCTCCATGATGAAGTCAGTGTGACAACAGTGTTTGTTACGCACGACCAAGAAGAAGCGATGGAAGTCGCTGATGAACTTGTGGTGATGAACAAAGGCAGAGTCGAGCAAGTCGGTACGCCAGCCGAAATCTATGACAACCCAGCAACACCGTTTGTTATGAGCTTTATTGGCCCGGTGAATGTTCTACCGAGTACAGCGGCGCTTTTCCCAGACAATGGTTCAGTTGTTCCTTCAGCAGAAGTATTTTTGCGTCCCCATGATGTTCTGATTCAAACGAGTCCTAGTGAATCCTATGTACCCGCAAAGGTTGCTCGGATCATTCATCTAGGGTGGGAAATCCAAGTTGAGTTAGTTTTAGGGTCAGGTCAAATCGTGGCGGCTCTTTTAAGTCGCGATCGCTTTGACCAACTTGAGTTGGATCAAGGACAGCACATTTTTGTCAAACCCAAAGAGGCAAAAACTTTCCCAGTTTATGCCTTAACTTGATGAACCACGTAATAAACACAACTATCAGGGTGTCCTTATCAAATCCACAACTCCACCGCTGCTGCCTTGACCAAGCAAAACATTAGTCAGGCAGCCCCAAGAGCTGCGGCTTCTGCTAAAATATCTGGGTCGTTCAGCCCAAGCTAGCATCTTTGACTCAATCAGTAGGCATCTCAGGCGTCGATACACTGGCACAAGAACTTGCGACTATTCAGCAAACTGGCTCTAAGCGGATTGCTCTTTTGGGGTCGCGTCATGTTCCTATTACTCATCAAAATTTGATCGAGATGATGAGCTATGCCCTAGTTCTAGAGGGCAATCGTCTCATGACTTCCGGTGCAACAGGCACTAACTCAGCGGCAATCCGAGGTGCAATGCGGGCTGATCCTAGCTTACTGACGGTAATTTTGCCTCAAAGCTTAGAGCGTCAGCCACGAGAATCACGCGAGCAGTTGCAACAGGTGATGCATTTAGTAGAAAACCCAGAAAATGATCAAATGTCTCTGGCTGAGGCGAGTGCTTTGTGCAACCAGGAAATTGTTTCCCGGTGTCAGCAGCTCATTTGCTTCGCGTTTCATGACAGCAAAACCTTGCTAAAAACTTGTGAAGAGGCGGAAGATCAACGTAAGCTTGTCACTTTGTTTTATTTTGATTAATTCATGAATCAACCCGGTTCGGCGATTTTACTATACGGCACTGCGGCAGCAGCCGTATTGATTTATCTGCCTTTTCTCGTTGTAGCCTACAGTAGGCTAAGTGTGGGCTATGACATGAGCGCTCCGCGTGCGATGTTTGACAAACTGCCGCCCTACGCCCAGCGAGCAACTTGGGCACATCAAAACTCGTTTGAAACATTCCTTGTTTTCGCAGTAGCCGCACTAATGGCTTACGTGACAGGTCAGAATTCGTCTTTAGCGATAGGATCTGCGATCGCTTTTGTTGTTGCTCGATTGCTATACTCGGTCTTCTATATCTTTAACATCCCCCTTGGGCGATCGCTCATGTTTGCGATTGGCTCACTTTGTAGTGGGACTCTCTTTGTCCTGAGCCTCCTCAGTACTAATAATCCAGCCACATTGCTTTAATTTAAGTTTTGTAGAGACGGGTGCGAGAGCGTTGCGTTGCTGCGTACAGCCCTTCGGGTATGAAAACAGCGAAGCGACTCTGAAAGAGTCAGCGCAGATCGCATCTTGAGTTTTTAGCTGTTGGTTGTTAGTTGTTAGTTAATCGACCATAGCCCTTAACTTCTTGATTTATGGCTTCTAATTATTCATTTGATATTGTCAGTGATTTTGACCGACAAGAATTGGTCAATGCGGTAGACCAAACTGTTCGTGAAATCAACAGCCGCTACGACCTAAAAGACACCAAGACAACATTAGAGTTAGGTGATGAGGCAATTACGGTCAATACCGATAGCGAATTCACGCTAGATGCCATTCAAACAATCCTTCAAACCAAAGCGGCTAAACGCAACCTCTCCTTAAAAATCTTCGACTACGGCAAAGTTGAGTCAGCAAGCGGTAATCGCGTTCGCCAAGAAATCAAGCTCAAAAAAGGTATTAGCCAGGAAATCGCCAAACAAATCAGCAAGTTAATTCGAGACGAATTTAGTAAGAAGGCACAAGCTTCAATCCAAGGTGATGCTGTGAGAGTTTCTAGCAAAGCAAAAGACGACTTGCAATTAGTTATCCAACGATTGAAGCAAGAAGATTTGCCTGTGGCTTTGCAATTTACGAACTATCGGTAGAGTGAAATGGTAGTTTACTGGTATAAGGTAATGCTCTTTCTCCAACCGCTCCACTAACGCCTAAAGCTCCTTATTCTGAGGACATGGCATCTACAAGGCATAGACTGTGATGTCAAACATTGACCGACAGCGAGAGCATCAAGCGAATGAACGTACTTTTTTAGCTTGGCTGCGTACCTCAATTGCTTTGATTGGATTTGGGTTTGCGATCGCTCGTTTTGGTTTGTTTCTGCGTCAACTGGAAACCACAGTCACCAGCCAAAACCTCCCAACTTCCTCCTTCCTCAACTCTCAAAACACTGGACTTGGTTTGGTGATTGTCGGCATCCTCGTCATTCTCTTATCGGTGTGGCGTTACAACCAAGTCTTCTGGCAAATTGAGCAAGGTAACTACAAACCAAGCCGCCTAATGGTTTGGTTCACTGCTGGAGTTGTAGTCCTTCTGGGTATCCTCAGCATTCCCTTTCTCCTCTGGCGAGAGTACTCTACTCCTAACACTCCGTCTTCCCCTAGTAGTCGCACTGAGCGACATCCTGAAAAGCTTCTGTCTCTACCACCAACCCTCAAGCGTCAAACTAAGCTCTAGGAAGAGCATGAAGCGAATATCCCACAGACACGCTAGCCCTCGCCAAGCCGCTTCAATTACGTTGCCTCAGCATTAGACCTATCTAGAAAATGGAGGCTGAAACAACGCTAAATCGTTCCTATCCTATTTTCATCGCAAGGTTCGTGAGCAAAGGCTCATGGTCGTCTCTTGCAAAAGTCAAATTAACCCCCTCAATCCCCCCGATGCGGGGGAAGAAATCTTGCTCCCTCTCCATTTCGGGGAGGGCTGGGGAGGGGTTTTTCGGATTTATGCAAGAGGTCTATTACTCGCTAGGAACTCTCGTTTCAGGAATATGCTTTTGCCCCCAAGCAATGATTGTCTTTAGTACAGGACGAAGACTTTGCCCCCGTTCCGTTAGTTGATAGTTCATCCGACGAGGATGGCTACTGTATGGCTGCTTTTCTATCAAACCCATCTCCTCAAGAGATTTGAGGCGATTTGCCAGGATATTGGTCGAAATTCCTTCAGGGGATTCCAAGAACTCCTCAAATCGCTGCTTCCCGAAAAACATCATGTCCCGAATCACCAAGAGCGTCCAGCGATCGCCAACTAAATCCAATGTACAGGCAATGGGACATGGAGAACGACGTTCTTGCATAGATCAAATTTGGAACCCTATCAGTCTTACTTGCATTTTACAAGTTACTCTGTTATCTTAACTTTCAACTTGCAACTTAAAAGCTAAAAGGCTAATCATGACAACAGTGCAACTAACCCCAAAAACGGGAGAAAACTTTGCTGTCGTTGATGTGGGTAAATTCTCAGAATTACATCAATTCACTTTTGAGGCTCCGGAAAATACCCTCAAGTTAGAAGGCAAGGTATTTCTCAAAGAGCTTCTCAATCTCACCAGTGCTGAAATTTCCCTCAACAAGCTCCCCTCCAAAAAGTCAGTGCCGTTCTATCACAAGCACCGACAGAATGAGGAAATCTATATCTTTGTTCGAGGTAGTGGCGAGTTCCAAGTTGATGATCGCATTTTTCCTGTAGGTGAGGGTACAGTTGTGCGTGTCGATCCTGAAGGAGAACGCTGTATACGGAATACCTCAGATGTAGAGGAACTTTGCTGGATTGTGATTCAGTCACGGGTTGGTTCTTACACAGACCACACAATCCAAGATGGGTTTGGTGTTCCAAGAAAGGTGAGTTGGGTTGGAAAGGAACGACTTTAAAGTGTTTTTCAAGCCAATAAAATACAAATCTCTTGTAGGGGCGCACGGCTGTGCGCCCTTGAGTGTATGGTACTGAATCGAAAACTGCTACGAGGTAAAGCCGAAATCCCTAATCGAATTACAGACTCGACATAACCTGCCGTGCGGCTTCCAACGTCCGGTCAATATCTTCATCCGTGTGAGCCAAGGAGGTAAACCCTGCCTCAAACTGAGAGGGTGCTAGATAAACACCGTGTTCTAACATCCCACGATGGAAACGGCTGAACTTACTCAAATCAGACTTCTTAGCATCCTCATAGTTATGAACAGGTTCACCTGTGAAGAACAAACCAAACATCCCACTGATTTGCCCACCATAGGCAGCATGACCTGTTTCCTTCGCAACTTGTAGCAGCCCGTCTGATAGCTTCTTGGTAATTCGGTCTAGCTGTTCATAAGTACCTGGTTTTTGTAGCAATTCCAGCGTCTTAATTCCTGCTGTCATCGCTAGCGGATTACCCGAAAGCGTTCCGGCTTGGTACATGGGACCAGCCGGAGCAACCATTGACATAATGTCTTTGCGTCCGCCGTAAGCACCGACAGGTAAGCCACCACCGATAACTTTGCCCAAAGTTGTCAAATCTGGTGTGACACCAAACTTTTCTTGTACACCGCCATAGGCAATCCGGAAACCAGTCATCACTTCATCAAAGACTAGCAATGCCCCATGTTCTTGGGTTAGCAGCCGCAAGCCCTCTAAGAAGCCAGCATCAGGGGGAATAAAACCCGCATTGCCAACAATCGGTTCTAGAATCACACCAGCAATTTCCTCTGGATGTGCTTCAAAAATCGCTCTGACTGCTTTAAGGTCATTGTAAGGAGCTGTTACTGTGTTGCTAGTCGCAGATTTTGGCACACCAGGCGAGTCGGGTAAGCCCAATGTGGCAACACCCGAACCTGCTTTGACCAAGAGCATATCTGCGTGTCCGTGGTAGCAGCCCTCAAACTTGATGATTTTGTCACGTCCGGTAAAAGCACGCATCAGGCGAATTACTGCCATACAGGCTTCGGTGCCAGAGTTGACAAACCGAACCATTTCAATGCTAGGGACGGCATCAATAACCATTGATGCCAAGACATTCTCCAACGCTGAGGGTGCGCCAAAACTTGTCCCTTTTTCCAGGGCATCGTGCAGGGCAGCAATCACTTCCGGATGGGCATGACCGCAAATAGCTGGCCCCCAACTTCCCACGTAGTCGATGTACTGGTTACCGTCAACATCCCAGATGTATGCCCCTTTCACTCGGTCAAAGACGATTGGTTGTCCTCCCACTGACTTGAATGCCCGGACGGGTGAATTCACACCTCCTGGCATCAGCTTTTGGGCGGCAGCAAAGATTTCTTCTGATTGGGTCGTTTTAATGGTGGTATTGACCAACGTTCTCTCCTTAGAAGGATGTCTAAAACTCTACCTGTAGGCAGGGGTAAGCTTAGTTCAAAACTCTTATATTAAATGATTATCCCATTCAAAAAAAATTGAGATTATGTTTTATAAAACAAATCAAGATTTGCCTTTAGAAATTCGCGATCGCTTATCCGAGGCGGCACAGGACTTGTATCGGGCGGCTTACAACTCCACAATTCAGTGGTACGGAGAGGCAACGAAGGCGCATAAAGTTGCAGCTAGTGCGGTAAAAATGAAATTAGCTAGAGATTTGAGTATCCTCGTTTAAGCTTACTGTAAGCTGGCAATTGTCTCGTTCACCGTTTTTCATTGATAAGTGAGATCGCACTAACCCCTAAGGTAAGAGCTACCTGATCAGAGCCTACCAAACACCAAACTACGTTAACGCTTCATTAACTCGTCAGGAATAGACTCGACAGTACATCCCTCCTACTATTGCAGACAAATCGATTACGACTTGAGGCATTTGTCGAAATAGTGTTGGCTCTTAAACCTGACTGAATCAGCAAAGCACTCCCCCTTGAGTTCCAACTCGCCACGATAAGCGGGGACTGTGGGCAAATAAAACATTATTTCAAGTCAATCTGGATAATAGAGCCTTCTGCCCTCAAACTTCTGCCTTTCTTGGTCAAAGGTAACGGAAATGGTATTTTTAACAAGTAGAATACAGCTACTGCAATGCCTACTGCTGAACCCAACGCTTTGAGCCAAGTTATTCCGGTTGACAAAATCCGCTACAACGAACAGGGACTGGTGCCAGCGATTGTACAGGATTACCTGGATGGCACAGTTTTAATGATGGCGTGGATGAACCAGGAATCCTTGCAGAAGACTCTGGATACTGGTGAGACATGGTTTTGGAGCCGATCGCGTTCCCAACTGTGGCATAAAGGGGAATCTTCTGGTCATCTGCAATATGTGCGATCGCTTCGTTACGACTGTGATAGCGATACGCTACTGGTTAGCGTTGAACAGGTTGGAGATATTGCCTGCCATACAGGTGAACGTAGCTGTTTCCATCAAGTCGATGGGGAAAAGCTTCCACCACCAGCAGATACCTTATCTCAGGTGTTTGGGGTGATATGCGATCGCCGAGATAATCCAGTAGAGAGTTCCTACACCTGTAAGCTTTTTGCAGGTGGCGATAACAAGATTCTGAAAAAAATTGGGGAAGAGTCAGCAGAAGTGGTGATGGCTTGTAAAGATGATGACAAGGATGCGATCGCTTCTGAAGTAGCAGACTTGCTCTATCACACCCTTGTTGCCCTCGCTCACCATAAGGTTGAATTACGAGATGTTTATCGCAAACTGCAAGAACGTCGGCGCTAACTCAATTGATTACTTCTCACCTCTACTCATTCGCTTGCTCATCCTTCTCTAATTTAAGGTTGTAATAAACTAGACCGACTTTCTGAAAGTCCCAAACAGCACCTATAAGCCCCGCCTTTTTCAATTTCCTCAAACAGTGGCTGATATGAGATGAACTATATATCCCTATCTTTTGAACTAACGAAGCAGACGTATGAGGTTGTACTAGCAGGTGCTTGATAACAAGAGTCATAGCCGAAGGCTTAACCTTACGAGCTTTGGCTGTCTCCTTGCTATCTTTATTTATCTTATTCAGTTCAACTAACTCTCCAGGATGAGCTTCGTTGTTAGTACAAAATTCAATCATAATGAATAGTCGTATGCCTTAGAAGTAATAACCAAATAATTCAAAGGAAAACACCCCTCCTTAATTAAATAAGTGGGGTGAACAAAATACAACTAAATCACTCGAAACTTACCATTATCCAACTCGTCTCCTGTCTCCATAACGATGGAGCTTCTATTAAGGCACTTTGTATATATAGATGCACACGATTATTATGCCAAGAGCTAGTCAGTTTAAGCAAAAGTCCTAGCTGAAGTGCATTTGAGTCGCAGGTAGGGAACAGTCTAAATGATTGATACTCTTAGGCTTACCCATTTTGATTTTGAATTGCTTGCGAACAATGTTGCAGCTTGCCTTATGACCAATGACGCGCCACAGTTAGCTCAAATCTGCTATTAGAATAAATAACCGTCTCCTGGGATTCGTAAGTTCTCAATGCCCAATCTTTAAGTTCCTGTATGGCTTGAGAAAAAATATTATCCGGGATTTGCCAAGAAGAACTGAAGAACCTGCCTTGATAAGCGTAAAGTAATTCACCAACTGTGCGACTACTATTCCACTCAGCCGCTGTTACCTTTTCCAACATTGCACCCTGTTCAGTTAGCACCTCCATTACCTCTGCTTCAGTTGCGCCGTACCGTGCTAAGGGAAATTCATGCTGCTCAAGTATCGCCTTCCACTGCTTTTCAAAGATGTCGTATCCAGAGAAGCTTGCACTGCTATGACAGTGTAGGAAAACACCGTCTGGCTTCAGTACCCGACGGATTTCGGCAAGCACCGCTCGCCAAGCAGGAACTAAATGAAGTAGATGTACAGTCAGCGCTACATCAAAGCAATTGTCCTCAAACGGAAGCGAAGTCGCGTCCGCCTTTAGCAAAGTCAGGTTGTTAGGAACACCTTGCATCTTACTCCTCAACTCGTCCATCATCTTCTCTGAGATGTCAACACCTGTGTAAGAATAGCCCTTTTGTACCAGTGGCACAGCAATTCGACCTGTACCTATCCCTGGCTCAAAAAACTTCGTGTCTGCTGTAGCCGAGGTGAGGCGCACTACACACTCCGTTACTTGCTCTAAGACTGCTTCTGGTAAACCCCTTGTGGCATCGTAGATGCTAGCTACCCGATCAAAAGAAATACTCAAGATTAGATCTCCTTAGTAAACTCCCTGACAGCAAGGCTGGTAAAGATTGAAAATCTTAGACTCAGACAAATGATTAGCTAATTATCTATCGCAACTTGCTGAATTTGGTAATAGGAGTGTCTAGCGTTCATCCTTAGCCTCAAGTACGGGTTTCAGTTCTACCGTCACTGGCATTCCCTCAAGGAGTTGAAGATTTTTACCTTGATGTGCGATCGCTAACTGAGTTCCTTGCCGCAGCAAATAGGTTGCTGTTTCTTCTTGAATATCAACCTCTAATCGCTGTCCTTGAATCGTTAAGGGAAATCGTAGACGTTTAACTGTCTCAGGCAGTTTTGGATGGAACGATAAGTGACCGTTGTAATCTCGCATACCTGCAAATCCATAAACGGCCACCATCCAGGTTCCTCCCATCGCCGCGATATGGCAGCCATGCTTCACGTTACCCGCCACATCCCCTAAGTCCATCAGCACAGCATATTTGGCATATTCCATCGCCTTCTCTAAATAACCGATTTCGGCGGCAACAATGCTCTGAATCGAGACAGAAAGAGAGGAATCTCCTGTAGTTAATGGATCGTAATAGTCAAAGTTACGTCGCTTCTGTTCCGGTGAAAACTCATTGCCTAATAAAAACATTGCCAGCACAATATCGGCTTGCTTAATTACCTGATGTCGATAAATCACCAAGGGATGAAAGTGTAGGAGTAATGGATATTTATCAGCAGGCGTATTCTCAAAATCCCAGACTTTTTCGTCCAGGAAGCTATCGTGCTGGATGTGAATCTTTGATCGTTCATCGAAAGGCAGATACATGTTGTCCGCTGCCTTCCTCCAATTTTCTACCTCAGAAAGTTTCAGTTTGGTCTTATCGACTAAAATAATGAACCAGTCTGGATGGCGATCGCGCAGCATCTCAACGGTGTTTGCCGCATACCATAGGTTTTCGCGTGCCATTAAGTTGGTGTAGGTGTTGTTATTCACCACAGCGTTGTACTCATCAGGTCCCGTAACGCCATGAATGCAGAATTGACCTGCGACTCGATTTGAGAAAAATCCAAGGCTGTACCACATCCGAGCCGTCTCGACCAACATCTCTGCACCTTCATTGAGGAGAAAATCTTCATCCCCAGTCGCGTTAATATATTTTTTCAAGGCATAGATGATGTCTGCATTGATGTGATACTGAGCCGTGCCTGCCGCATAGTAAGCAGAAGCTTCTTCTCCATTGATGGTTCTCCAGGGAAATAGTGCGCCGTCTTGGTTAACTTCCCTTGCTCGCTGTCGTGCCTTATCTAGGATGCTGTAGCGAAATAGCAATAGGTTCTTAGCAATTCGGGGAGCGGTATAAGTCAAAAACGGCTGGAGATAAATCTCCATGTCCCAGAAGTAATTGCCTTCATAAGCATGACTCGTGAGTCCTTTCGCTGGAACGCCTCCTCCTTCCGATCGCGCAGATGCTTGAAGAACGTGAAATAAATTGAAGCGTAGCACTTGCTGCATCAATTCTGTTGTATCACTGGGATCGTGCGGGTCACCATCAATTTTGAGGTCGCTGCGATACCAAAAATCATCCAGGTACTGTCGTTGGCTTGCAAGCAGATCGTCAAAACCATGAACAAGAGCGCGATCAAGGGTGCGTCCGGCTCGATCGCACAACTCTTGTGCTGGAAAATGGTCAGAGGTGTGATACGTCATGTACTTGACTAACCGAATTGGGACGCCAGGTTGGGCATCTACCGAGAAAACGACCTTGCCATCGTCTTCCGAACACTGGCTGTCATAAAAGTAAGGCGATTTCGTTTCAAATTCATGATCGACACCACAAGCTAACGTCATCCGGCTGTTTCTCGTGATGTGACTCAGTACGATCCGACGATCCTTAACCCAGTGCTGCTGGGGTAACAAAACCCGCTCTTTAAGGCCCTTGGCGAGACGAGGATCGCCTTCACTGGCACGAGCAGAAGCATCGTAGTGCATTTCTGAGGAGATGACAATCGGTGCTTTGGCGTTGAGGATAGTTACTTCATAACAAATCGCTGCCAAGTGCCGATGTTCAAAGGAAACGAGTCGGCGCGATCGAATCGATACTTGCTTGCCAGACGGCGTTTGCCAAAGAACTTCGCGATCAAGCGTCCCGTTTTGCATATCAAGTGCCCGCTCAAACTTGAGCAGATTCGCCATCGGTAGGTCAAACGGTTCATCATCGACGTACAGTCTAATAATTTTGCTGTCGGTGGCATTTACAATAGTTTGTCCTGTCCTAGCAAAGCCATAAGCTTCCTCTGCGTAGACGATGGGCCAGGATTCATAAAAGCCATTGATAAAGGTGCCATTTTGTCCAACGGGAGTGCCTTCCTCAAATACTCCTCGCATCCCCAAGTAACCATTTGCTGTTGAAAACAAGGTTTCCATTTGTACCAGGAGTTTTGGGTTGAACTGCTTTTCAACCCACCGCCAAGGATCGGGGGGATAAATATATTTGGGAGGAATTAAAGGTTTATGGTATTGCATTTATTTTCAACCTGATTAATGACTTCCTGATAGCCTCTTCAAGTAGTGGTACGTTTGAGTTCAGACTGACGTAACACTGCAAGATAGTAAAAATCCCGTAAACCTTAATTGTCTTTAATTCTCAGTTAAAGTAACTCACTCAAATCCTGGACAACGATATCCGCCCCATTTTTTTGCAGCGCCTCAGGATCTCCTGTGCGATCGACCCCAACCACGAGTCCAAATCCACCGGCGTGACCTGCTTGAACACCAGCAATTGCATCCTCAAAGACAACCGATCGCTTTGGTTCAACCTCAAGTTGTTTTGCCCCTAAAAGAAAAGCATCTGGGGCAGGTTTTCCTGCTAAGTGCAATTGATCAGCTAGATTGCCATCAACGACAACATCAAACAGATGATCGATTCCCGTCAGCTTAAGAACAGCTTTGCAATGATGACTTGATGACACAACCCCTAATTTGAACCCTTGATCGCTCAAATGACGGATGAGAGCAACCGATCCTTCGTATGCCTCAACCCCTTCTGAATGAAGTACTTGGTCAAAAAAAACATCCTTGGAATTACCAAGGGCACAAACCGTCTCATAACCCGGAGGATCAGATGGCTCTCCATAGGGCAACTGAATTCCTCTCGATTCCAAAAAACTTTGAACGCCGACATACCGCATTTTTCCATCAACATACAGCTTGTAGTCATTCTGGATATCGAAGGGTTGAAAGGGTTCATTGGTCTTTTCAGCCCGTTGCTTCAGAAACCCATCAAATACCTGTTTCCAGCAAGCAGCATGAACCTTCGCGGTTGCGGTAATCACGCCATCTAAATCAAATAAGACAGCATCAAACTGACTCGAAGTGATGGATGAGTTGAACTGGCTCACTCTCTTCATTCTCCTATCGTCAAACTAGTCCCAGCATCTCACTGAGCAGCAATTTATCACTGCCTACTCTCGATTGTGAGTTTCATGCACCATGCTTGCCTCTACCCTCAGTCGCGTTGGGACTACAACTTAATAAACCGCTTAAGCTGTGACGCATTTAATCTGTAATAGACATTCATGGGAAAAAGGTTAAAGGGAAGGGAGAAGGGTTTTCCCTTTTAGATTCACCTCTTCTCTAAAAATGCTGATTGTTCAATGACCTGTTTTACCGGAATAAGTGAGGATAAATCTGCCGCCAAGCCAACACGGAAAAGGCAGCAATCCACAACACCAACCAGATTAACTCGAAGAACCAAAACGAAGGTAATCCCAAGGGCCAACGTAATAAGTCAACGAGGGATGCAAGGGGTAACACAGCAGCAACAGAACCTAACAAGGGGGGTAGGGTGTTGCGGGGAAAGTAAGTGCCACAGAGGGTGAACATCGGAATGACGAACAAGAAAATCGGCACATTAATGTGATCGACGGTACGCACGGTTCCTGCTGTGAATAGCCCCATGGCACCAAACAGCAGACTGCCCAAGATAATTAAGGGAAATGATATGAGCAAGTGCCATCCAGAGTAGAGTCCCCAGATTACGGCGACTAAACCAGTCAGAAAACCGGCAATCGTACCCTTTGTTGTCGCCCACAGCCAATCACCTAAGAATACTTCTGTGAAAGTCAAGGGTGCTGTCAGCAAGCCTTGCCAAGTTTTCTGATAGCTTAGGCGAAAGAAGCTGCCGAAAGAACCTTCAAAAAATGATTGGAACAGTACCCCAATTGCAATCATTCCTGGTGCCAGAAATTCTAAATATTCAATAGTTTTGCCATTGTATGGAACATCCCCTATAAGCGGAGTCAACCCATACCCAAAGGCAACAAGATAAATCAGTGGTTCTGATAGGGGTAGTAGACTGTTGACGAGCCAGGTCTTTTGATAAACTTTGGCGTGGCGATGCCAAACAGAGTAGACTCCCCAAGGTGTTATTGAGATGCCTTTCATACTGGTTATTAGTTATTGGTTATTGGTTGTTGGGTTTCCAACAAGGAATCAACGTTAGTCGAGTGATGTGCCTGTTAGTCGTAAGAATACGTCTTCTAAATTGGTGCGACGACGGGTTAGGCGTTCGGGTGCAATGCCACTTAGCTGTTCCCACAGTGGTTGGGGATTGTCTATTGGTAATCCTATTAAGTAGCTGCTACCAAAGGGTCTGTACCAAGTTCTTGCACCATTGGCTAGCTGTTGGAGTGTTTCTTCATTGATGCCCTCAATTTCTACCACTTCTCGACCAACCGTTCGCTCAATCAGTTCTTCTGGGGTACCTTCGTCAATCATCTTGCCTTGCTGGAGTAAGATAAGGCGATCGCATAATCGTTGTGCTTCATCCATGTAGTGAGTCGTCAACAACACCCCACATCCCTTCTGCTTTAGCTGCGTCACCAGTCGCCAAAAGTCCTGTCGCGCATCCGGATCGAGTCCAGTTGTCGGTTCATCCAAAAACACGACTTGCGGACTATTTATCATCGCTCGTGCGAGAACTAAACGCCGCTTCATCCCGCCTGAAAGTTCATCAACACGGTTGCTGGCATAATCTTGCAATCCCACCTGTGCGAGTAATTCACCCGCGAGATGCCGTGCTGCCTTACCAACGATGCGGTAATGATGGGCAAAGTGAACTAAGTTCTCAAATACCGTAAAATCTGGGTCAAGATTGTCTTCTTGAGTAACAATTCCCATAGAGGCACGAGCTATTCGTCCTTGAGCTTGTACCTGATTTTTTCCCAGTTCGACAAAACCTCGGCTGGGAATCACTGCCCCATACAACATTCCCACCGTTGTTGTTTTCCCTGCGCCATTAGGGCCAAGAAGACCAAGAATTTCTCCGGGATTAAGAGTAAAGTTAACGCCTTGAACTACCTGCCTTTGACCATAGGTTTTCCACAAATCATAGGCAGTCAGCGCCATAGGTTCTGCAATTTGGCTTTTAGATGCAAGTCTCATAGTTTTATAGCGATTAACTATTCGCTTTGGCTCTTTAATGCCATGTAATACAAATTGTAGTCTGATTTGTATTTTTGTCAAATAGCCGAGTTGTTCAGTGATTTAGCCAAGCTCATCGTCTAGCTTTGCCTCAAGCCCAAGCTCATGGCTTAAGTCAGGCACAGCAAATATAAGAGTTGCTAAATTGAGCAGGTATTTCACCTGTTCAATTTAGCAACCCCAACGATACGATGAGCGATCGCTAATTCACTTCATCCAACTGGTTCACCCAATTGGGTGAAGTGATAATCGCTTAAGACTATAAAAAATTAACTTGCAAACTTCAAACTCTAATGAATGAAAAGCTCTCAAAACCCGATTAATCAGCCAAGGTTTCTACATCCTGTCGGAAGACAATTATGGCGTGCTTGCCCTGATAGTCTTTTACTGACCAAAGGATCGAATCAGATACTTCTCGTGACACAAGAGTCTTGATTTCAATATTGGTGTTGTAGCCTGCCATGTCTCCCATGCGTTTGCCATGGCTACCCTCACCCTGCACTTGATTAATGGTATATCCGCTTACGTTATTGTGTTTAAATAATTTGACGATGGGGTCTCTTAGTACGGTTTCAGCAATTATGGTGAGTAGCACGGCGGTTTGAACTGGGGCGACTTCGGGGGGCATTGGGAACTCCACTTTTGTTGGTTTGAGATTGTTGAGGTAGTTGAGAAAACTCTGTTGCCAAAATGGTATTGTCAACACTTCTTTAGAGTTAATAAGACCTTTTGACAAACTAGCTTTGGGTGTATGAATACTAATGCTGTTGGCAAAGTGGTTTCAATGTTCTGAAAGCCTAATTCTGTTTTAGCTGTTTGTAACATTCTACAGGGGCGCAAGACATAACGCCCCTACAAGAAGGGTTGCTCTTAGAGGCAGGCTCCCGTTCTAATTGATAGAACCTACCGATAAGAGTAGTAGCTTACTTGACTCTAGGCATAACTTGATCACACTAGTGCAGCGCGGCAAAAATAAGTAACTAGTTAACAACGGAGCGAAAAGTAGAAAGTCTAAGCCTTTCTGCCTTCTGCCCTATGCCTTCTACCTTCTGCCTTTTTGTACTAGACCCTTCGTTTTAAGCCTTAGAGATACACTATTGCACAAAAAGGGCATCTCTAATCGTTGACTGACGCTTATTCCTTGCCAGTGACCTTATCAACTAGGTCTTTTGCTCCTTCAACTAAACCGTTCTCACCGGGATTTTCTTTTTTGAACACCTTCAAATCTTCCTCATAAATCTTATCCAGACCTTTAGGGTCGTTGAGGGCTTCTGTTGCTTCCTCGTAAGCTTCTTGTCGAGCCTCTTCTTTAAGCCCCGTTCCTTCACTCAACGTATAGGCGCGATCGATTGTTTCCTCTGCCTTCGACGGGCTATTCAAGGGTTTATCTGCTAAAGCAGGTTGATTAGCAAAAACAAATAGACCTGATAGGCTTAGCAAACTCATAAGAGTAAAAAGCAAAATGCGCTTAGCAAAAGCTTGCCCAATTGCTGAAAAAATCCGCTGCATGTAAATCTCCTTAAATTTCGTAGGATTCTGCACTACAAGCACAAACGAAGAAAGACGCGATCGCGATTCTCACAAACATCACGCGCCGTCCTCAAAGACATCCTACGGGTCTGGCGACAACAGACCTTCTTCCGGAAGATACATTCAAGCTGTATTGAGAGTTACAGATTATTACTATGGCAGACAATACTAATTTCTCAATGTTTGCTGCATTGAGTCTGACTGATTCGCTCGGTTAAACGCATCAAGCAACTGACGAGGAATTGCCCGTGGGCGCATTGCTTGGGTATCAACCCAAACCCATAACACCTCAGCCGTTACTAGCAGTTGCTCTTCACCTTGTTTGCGGATTTCGTAACGCCGAATTGCACGCGGCCCGCGCAGTTGTTGTAACCAAGTTGTGACCTCTAAAATATCACCCGCAACGGCTGGACGAAGGTAATCAATTTCCACCCGCCGCATAACGAAGACACCACCCAGTTCCCGGTATTTCTGATGGTTAAAGCCAAGATGTTCTGAATGTTCAATAGCTGCTTGCTCTAGGTAATGCTGATACACGGCGTTGTTGACGTGTCCTAAAGCGTCCATTTCGTGGTATCGCACACGTAGCTTGGTGGTGAATCGTTGCATCTGAATTTGGTCTTTTCTATTTATTCGCTTTCCACCGTAAGATTATCTGTTGCTACTCTTGTCTATTCCCTACTCCCCACTGAATTCTTCCTGAAAAGCCGTAGACAGAATCTCTGTACCAACTAGCTGGGTAGTGTAGAATGCTGACGATCAATAAACAGGTGAGTAAATAGCAGTAAGACGCTAAAAGCGTAGAGACTGTGTTGCCCAAGCAGGAGTACAGAGTTGAGCATATCAATTATCGATAGATTACGGTTAGGCGTCTCTGTTGGCGCAGCAAAAACGGTAACCTCTCTTGTGCGGTTACTTCGCCTAGGGGCGGCGAGTGTGCTGCCAGGAGATATGGCACGTCGTCTTCAGCCGAAAGTGCTGCCGTTACTATTTGGGCAGGTAAGGCGAGGGGTGATTCTCATCGTTGGGACGAATGGCAAAACAACAACCTCTCTCCTTTTGCGGACAATTCTTGAGCGTCAGGGGTGGCGAGTTGCCCATAATGCCACGGGCGCTAATTTGATTAACGGGTTGGTCACAGCACTACTAGACAATACGAGTTTGATTGGGCAACTTGATGCTGACTACGCGATTTTGGAAGTGGATGAGAATGTATTGCCCTTAGTATTGCGCTCTTGTCAGCCTCAGTTCATCTTGGGGTTAAATCTGTTTCGTGACCAGCTAGACCGATATGGGGAAGTTGATACGATAAGCCAGAGATGGCAAAAAGCAATTGCGCCTCTCCCGACTGATACAGTGGTGATTCTGAACGCCGATGACCCGACTCTCTCGCGCCTCGGTCAGCAACTCCCTCAAAAGGTCTTATTCTTTGGACTGAGTGAACCAGAGGCTTACCTCGATGAGATTCCCCACGCTGTAGATTCGATTTACTGTCCCAGTTGCGGGCATCCCTTGGACTATAAGGGTGTTTACCTCTCCCATTTAGGGGACTACCACTGTCCTAGCTGTGGTTTTAGCAAAAGTCAGCTAGCTGTTGATAGCCGAGAATGGCCGCAAATTTTGATTGGCATTTACAACAAATACAACACACTCGCGGCGGGGTTAGTTGCGAAGGAAATTGGCATTGATATCCCTACTATTTACGACACTGTTAAGAACTTCCGTGCGGCTTTTGGGCGTGCTGAGGAATTGGATGTTAAGGGTAAGCATGTGCGGATTTTGCTGTCGAAAAATCCTGTAGGGATGAATGAAACTATCCGGGCAGTGAATGATCTTCAAAAAAATGGAGGGGCTTCAACAAAGCTGCTGGTACTCAATGATCGAACACCAGATGGTACTGATGTTTCTTGGATTTGGGATGTTGATACTGAGAAGCTAGTAGCATCGGGGGGGACAGTTGTAGTGAGTGGCGATCGCGTTTATGATATGGCACTACGTCTACGCTACAGCGAGACTGACGGGCAAAATAACTTCAAGTTAATTGTGAAAGAAGACTTAAAAGAAGCGATCGCTACTGCATTGGAACATACTCCTGCCAATGAAACCCTACACATTTTGCCGACTTACTCTGCCATGCTGGAAGTGCGGGGATTGCTGACAGGTCGTCAGATTTTATAATTTGCTGTCAATCGTATTTATAGCAGTCGAAGTATAGATTTAGGACATCAACGGAGGCTATAACCCTTAGCCCTCGCTATTTGGCTGAAAGCTGACTGCTGCTTGCTATATTGGGTTAATTATTGCTGGTGATTTCTTAAGTCACCTAGTTCAAAATCTGTGCCAAGTCTAGGACAAATCCAGGCAGCACATCTTCTCCAGACAAGCTAGTGGGAGATTCTAGAACTTCAATATCCTGTACTAATCTGTAAATTTCCACCCGTTGATTTTGAGGGTCAATCAGCCAGCCCAGACGTACACCGTTGTCCATGTACTCCTGCATTTTCTGTTGCACTGTCTTCAAGCTATCGGAGGCAGAGCGCAACTCGACAGCAAAATCCGGAGCCATAGGCAGGAATCTAGTAGGGTCTGGATTCAGAGCTTCTAACCGTTCCCGACTCACCCAGGATGCATCAGGAGAACGGTTTGCACCATTGGGGAGCTTAAAACCCGTTGAAGAGTCAAAAGCTAAACCTGTGCCATCAGCATCTGTCCAATTGGCTAAGCGCTGCGTCAGTCTACTGTTTCGGTTCCCGCTTTCCCATCCCGTTGGTGGCATGATGATTAATTCTCCCTCTGCCGTGCGCTCCAGGCGCAAATCCCGATTGTTCTGACAGAGTTGGAAGAACTGTTCATCTGTTAGCTCAATGGTAGGGCGTAAATTGAGGATAAGGGCGGTCATCGGTTGCCTAAGAATCTCGCTAACTGTAGCGTAGCGTATGACGGGGTTGGCTCAGTAAAAGAGATCGCCTCTCGTCCACCCTACCTTTGGGTCGTAACTTGCCTATCTATCAAACTAGAGTTTTTCTATATAGGAACATAAACTCTTCGTTTGGTAGAGTGGTTAAATTATTCTGAGGCAGTCAGGTCAGCCTTGAAGAATTCAAGAAATTAATTGATTGTGATGAATCCTCAACAACTAGAACTAACAATAGGCTGGCTCTATCCTAATCTGATGAGTACCTATGGCGATCGCGGTAATGTCATCTGTTTGCAACAACGTGCTCAATGGCGAGGAATCAGCGTCAAAATCATCTCTCTTGACGAGCAAGCCCCTACTGCCGAAATCCACAACGTTGATATCTTAATGGGCGGTGGTGCCCAAGATAGGCAACAGGAAATCGTTATGCGCGACCTCCGGGGCATCAAAGCCGACACATTACGTGAAAAAATCGAAGCGGGGACACCAGGCGTATTTACCTGTGGCGCACCGCAATTGCTAGGTCACTATTACGAACCTGCAATAGGTCAGCGGATTGAAGGCTTAGGGTTATTTGATATGGTGAGCAAGCATCCTGGTCCCGATGCTCGTCGTTGCATTGGCAATGTTGTCTTTGAGCTAACAGCATCACCCTTAGCACAAGACTTAGAAGCGACGCTAGGAACGAAGCCGATAGTGATTGGCTTTGAAAATCATGGGGGTCGAACTTTCTTAGGGAACGTAGAAGCACTGGGTCGCGTTGTCAAAGGGTATGGAAACAATGGAGAGGATGGTACAGAAGGGGCAGTTTATCGAAATGCGATCGCTACTTATTCCCACGGGCCCCTCTTACCGAAAAATCCCTTTGTCGCTGATTGGCTTATCCAGACCGCTCTAACTCAAAAGTATCAAACCCCTGTTCCTCTGAAACCCTTGGACGATACTTTGGCAATACAAGGACGGAATGCAATGTTTAAACGCCTCGCCCTTACCCACCTGATTAAAGAACCCCTACACTGTTGAAATAAACCAGTCATCACTAAAACTCCCATAGGCTGTAGTTGCTGCTTGTGCCAGCTCTTAGGGATGAGCAGAAATGTTGCGTTTATCTAATCTCACGCCCCGTTATCAATCATCGACCACAATCTTTGCAATTATTAAGATGGTTTGCCATAGAATAAATTCGCAAGCAGGGACATGACTGGAAAAGTAATCGATAGCAGTGCAAATAACCTACTCATTCTTATACTCCCGATCGCGTTTTTGATTGTCCTCCTGTTCAAGGCTTGGCCAGCACTGCTGGCACTACTCATCTTCAGCATTTGTTTTCAAGTTTGGCAGCAATATCAATGGAAGCAGTGGAGTAAGCAAGTTAACCCCTACTTCAACCAGCTAATTAAAGAAAACCAGGGCTGTCTGACAGTGCTGGACTTAACCATGAAAGCTGGCATATCGGCGCCAGCAGCAACGCGGTATCTGGATAAAAGAGCCGAAGAATTCGGTGCCCAGCGTCAAGACTACGAAGGCAAAGGCACTGTCTATTACTTCCTCACAGCAAGCGCTCTCGGTAGTATGTTCGAGGAGAGTGAACCAACTGTTGAGCCAGAGGATGAATCGTTAGGCAGTCAACGTCCAAAGCTGATGGAACTCTTGAGTCAAAAGGTGTCGAGTCCGCCTCAAAGCGAATCCTCTCCTAGTGAGCTTATCGAATCTCCAGAACCTTCAGCGGAAAAAGAGCTTCAGCCACTAGAATCTCCAGAACCCCCAGCCGAAAAAGAGCCTCAGCCAGTAGAATCTCCAGCCGAAAAAGAACCTCAGCCCCTAGAAACTACTCCCCCTGCCGATGAAGTTAAGGCAGACCCCAAACCAGTGGAACAAACGGAGCCAGCAAGCGAAAAGGAAGACTTGTGGGCAGATACACCCGACAACGAGCAACAAGATTCTCAATCTCTCATTCAAGCGGAACTTGCGAAACGGCTTGACGTTCATTCGAGTACCGTTGGTAAACGTAAATCTGACCCTGATTTTTCAGAATGGAGTCAAAGTCGAGACCCAGAGGGAATCGCTTGGAAATACTCACCAAAGGCTAAAGAGTTTGTACCCCTAGAGAAGAAGCCATAGTCAGAGCAAGTTCTTTTTTGTGTTGAGTTCTATAACAACCTCCAGAAATAACTCAAGACATTTTTGAAGTAGAAAAAAGAAGTAGAAAATATATGGTATGGAAACACTTGCCTACGCACATTTACATACAGCCTACGAAGAAGCAGACCTCAATCCGACTGCTTACGAGCTGAAATTATTTAACAACTTCAATTGGCAACCACCTAGCTCAGCTTGGATTAGGTTTTTAGCCACTGTTATCGCTATCTCCGTTTTGAGCATGGCTGGTAGTTCCCTGGCTGCCTATGTCAGAACCAATGGCAGTCCCTTGAATATTCGCGCCACGCCTGGGGGTGCTGTCATCGGCAGTTTACGCAATGGCACCTATATCGGTCTTAGTGGTTCTACCTCTAGTGGCTGGTCACGGCTTTCAACAGGTGGCTGGGTATCTTCCAGTTGGATAAGTGGTAGTGGGGGCGGCGGCGGGGGCGGTGGCGGTGGCAGTGGTTATGGCTCCGTTGCCCTTGTACGCACGAATGGCTCACCGCTTCATATTCGCTCAAGCCCTAGTGGCGCTATTGTCGGCAGCGTCGCCAACGGTAGCCAGGTTTCTCTTAGTGGTCGTACATCTGGTGGTTGGTCACAACTTTCTAATGGTAACTGGGTATCCTCCACTTGGATACGAGCCAGTTCTGGTAGTGGTGGTAGTGGTGGTAGTGGTGGTAGTGGTGGTAGTGGTGGTGGCGGTGGGGTACCCTCAGGCACCTTGCAAATTGGTAGCAGTGGCTCCGCCGTGACTAACCTCCAGAATCGCTTGAGAACTCTGGGTTTTTACAGCGGGCCTGTAACTGGATACTATGGTCAGTCAACTGCGGCGGCAGTAAGAAACTTTCAAGCCTCGGCGAGACTGCAAGTAAACGGTATTGCTGGACCGCAAACCCTAAGCGTATTGTATGGCGGTAGTTCTGGGGGAAGCGGCGGTGGGGGTGGTACGCCCTCAAGCACCTTACGAGTGGGTAGCAATGGCTCAGCCGTTACTAACCTTCAGAATCGGTTGAGAACCCTTGGCTTCTACAACGGACCCGTTACTGGATACTATGGTCGGTTAACTGAATCCGCTGTAAGAGACTTTCAGATATCCAGGAGAATACAAGCTAACGGTATTGCTGGATCACAAACCCTAGGCGTTTTGTATGGTGGCTAGTGCAGGGGGCGGAAATAACTATCCACTTGAAAAAGGTTAAAAGCTTACTGTATAAGCTTTCTTTCCTTCGGCTTCCTGCATAAGAGCCTTCTTGCATTAGGTTTTAGAATCTAGGAGTTTGAAATGAACTTCCTTTACGGGTGCATTCTACTGAAAACGAATTGAACAAAATGGATCAACTGAAAAATCAAGAGCAGGGTCGGCATCACTTGTCCCACAATTAGATATAGGTTCTTTTTTTGCTTCAAGTTTTTGCAACACCTCTAGAACTTGTGACTTGGTCATTCCTGGACGGATTTCTGGAAGAGTAAGCATTTGAATAACAGCTTTGTCGAGATCTGAATAGTCTGTAACATCAGTCCAGCCTTGATAAAAAATACTTTCTTGGTATATGTAGGAATCTTTCATTAACCCTAAAGATTGTGTGAGTTCTTCTCGAATCAGGTGAGAGCGTTCTTTTTGGGTTAGTCCAATAGTGGAAATTAGAATTCTCGAATTATAAATGGCATCATTATCCCAGTCTGTCCAGAAAAAGCCATAGTTGACGGGAGAATAGTTTGGCTCGTATTGTGCAAATTGAGATTCGGGAACAAAGTAGATTTCTAGATTAGGATTCTTAGCATCAATTTGCAATTTTATACTATTAGTTAAGGTATTGATTTCGTCAAGGACTGTTTGTAAAGTTTTAAGGTCTTCAGCAGTAGGAGAACCATTGACCTTAATTTTGATATCCCTATCCCATTTCTTAATGGTTGGATTTGAGCTTCCAAACTCAGACCCAAGGGCAATTTCAAAAAAATAATTAATTTGAGCAGGTGTGTAGTTTCTGTTAACTAGTTGAATATGGTTTTTTGTATCAAGCTGCTTGTGATTCCCAGAGTCAGGTAGCTGGTAAGCCGAGAGTGTCTGCGAACTTAAGAGACTTAACAGAGTTGACTGAACCACTAGTACACAAAAGCTTTGCTTACGCATAGTAAATTCGGATAATCAGGTAGATGCATTGACGTTATCAATAACAATCAATGTTCCTTAGCATACCTAATTAGCGGTTAGCGAACTTTCTATCTTAAAAGTGAGAATCTGATAGCAAGGATAACGGATTGAGCCTAGTACTTCCGTATTATATTAAGGGTGTGCGTGAGTCTAGGATACTAAAAGCTTTCTTCTTACGATAAATGAGAGAAGTGAGTGCAAGAAGAGGAAAGAAGGGCTATCGGATAGAATGCGATCGCATTTAGTTTCGCCAACTCATAATGAGCTTTTTGTCTAGAGAGATAAGTAAGTTTTGCTCAACCGTTAGCGCCATACCGTCGTTGAAACTTCTATTTAATGTATTAATTGCTACTTTAGAAGTTATTGTTTTAGCCTCCGCTGGTTGTCCAGCAATCCAGATGAGGCAGACAGTAACAGCCACGGCTTCGAGTAAGAGTTGCAGATTCCGAAGGTTCATGCTAGCTAAGGAGATGTGACGGTTGAAGACTTCTGAAGATGAATTGAGTATAAAATCCAGATGTTTGCGATCGCGTTTGCACCAATGTTTGACTTTATGTATAAGTATTGGCACGCACAATAGAAGAAAGGTATTAGGGTTGGGGTATGGCAAGGCGATCGCTCCAGGCATCTGTAGAAGGCATCAAAAAAGCAAAACAAGCATTCCTGCGAAAAGGCTGGACGCAAGAATACCTAGCGGGTGAGGTGGGTTTAGAAACTCGTCAGCCGATTTGGAAGTTTTTTGCGGGTAAACCCGTTGATAGAGGTGTCTTTAGCGAAATCTGCTTTCAGCTAGACCTGCAACCGGAAGAAATCGCGCTTCAACTCCAAATTGATGAACCCACAGCAGAAGAGAAAGTTCAAGACCTCGCTAATGCGATTGATGCACTCGTAACCAGGGTGCGCTCAGAGCGTCACGATAAAATTCAAGACCAATGCGGCACCCTGCACCTCTTGGATATTGCACGACCTGTAGGTTTAGATGACCTTTACGTTGAGGTCAACATCCTTGAAGAAATTACCAGTCAGCGTTGGCTAGAAATTTCTGACTTACAAGGCTTCAAACCTGAAGAATTTGACCGCCTGGGTTTGGGGAAAGTGCGTCAGGAACAAGTACCAGGACTTAAAGCCGTTGAGCGGTATGCCAAATTGATGGTACTGGGTAAACCGGGTGCTGGGAAAACTACCTTTTTGCAGTATCTTGCCATTCAGTGCAATCAAGGGCATTTTCAAAGCGGGAGTGTTCCCATTTTCATCCGGCTGAAGAACTTTGCAGAGGATGCCCTGGATGAAGGCAACTTCAGCTTATTAAACTACATCAATCAAGAATTCTCCCGCAGTGGTGTTTCCGAGCAAGATGTTGAAACGCTACTCAATCACGGCAAAACCTTGATACTGCTGGATGGTTTAGATGAAGTACCAGAAGCAGCTAGTGATGAAGTCATCAAACAAATTCGCAAAATAGCGGAAAAATATTACAAAAATCAGCTAATTATCACTTGCCGGATTGCTGCTCAAGAGTACAGATTTCAAGGATTTACCGAAGTCGAGATTGCCGACTTCAAACCCGCGCAAATTGAAAACTTTGCCAAAAAGTGGTTTGTCGCCGTTGCTCGGAATTCACCCGAATCTGGCTTGAAAAAGGCATCACTGTTTCTTGAGCAGATGGCGCTGCCAGAACATCAACCTATCAGAGAACTCGCCGCCACACCTGTCTTGCTCAACCTGACTTGCCTGGTGTTCCATGCTAAGGCGGATTTTCCCGTTAAGCGCTCTGACCTTTACAAACAAGGGCTTGACCTGCTCTTAATTCGTTGGGATGAATCTAGAGGGGTTAGGCGAGATGACATTTATCGTAATTTATCATTGCCCCACAAACTCCAGTTGCTCAGTCAGCTAGCAGCAATTACGTTTGAGCAAGGGGATTATTTCTTTGAGGAAAGCCGACTCCAGCAATTAATTACGGACTACTTACGCACCTCACCCAACGCACAAACTGACTCAGTAGCTCTAGAGCAAAATAGCCTTGCTGTCGTGAAATCTATTGAGATACAGCATGGACTGTTAGTTGAGCGAGCGCGACGAATTTACTCATTCTCCCACCTGACGTTTCAAGAGTACTTTACAGCAAGAGCGATCGTTACTGGCACTCATCTGTCCTTGCCACAGCTAGCAGAACACCTGACCGAGAAGCGTTGGCGAGAAGTGTTTTTACTAACCGCCCAGATGTTGCCGAATGCAGATGAATTGTTGCAACTAATGAAGCAACAAGCCGATGCCTTAGTATCTGCGGATGAGACATTACAACCATTCCTCAATTGGGTAGCAAAGAAATCTCTTGAGGTAAAGACACCCTACAAACCAGCCGCTATTCGTGCCTTTTATCTAGCGCTTGCCCTTCCTCCTAACCACCGACTGGCTAGTGACCAAACTTTAGCCTTAGCCATTGACCGCAATCTCGCAGGTAATTTTGGAGGTGACCTTGCCCTGGATTTGGCTCTAGTTCAGGCTTTGGGGGTTGCCCTCGCACTGACTCCAGAATTAGCCTATAACCGAATATCTGCCCTTCGCCTTGCCCTTGACCTTAACCACCTAACTGGGGTTGAGGTAATCAACGATTCACTCAAGCAACTTAAAAACCAGCTACCGAATTCAGATGCAGACCAAGAAACTATCAAGCAATGGTGGCAAGAAAATGGTCAAGATTGGGCAGCGCAATTGAGAAGTGTCATGATTGACCATCGCAATATTGGTCATAAATGGCACTTGAGCGAAGCTTCACAACAGTTGGTTGAACAGTATGCCAATGCTAGTCAGTTACTCGTAGAGTGTCTCAACAGTAATTGTCAGCTAACACCAACAGTACGGCAGATGATAGAGGAAACATTGTTGTTAAGTCATTACTCGTTCTGCGGGGTCAACTCCGGTGGTTCCTGCACGTAGGCACCAGTGCGATCGCAATGACTACGCTATGGTAGTGACTTGACAAACCCAAGAGAGTTGCTTAAATAGTCTTAATACCATTCGACACTTTGGTAAGTAAGTATTTATAACAAGCAATGGCACTTAAGCTCTGTCTGAAAACCACTATCGGAACTACCCTGACTACCAGCCTGGGAGGGTTGTGAGACGAGCCTGCTTGCCTTAGAAGCCAGAAATCGCACCCCTCCCAGCAACGCTTCGGAGGGGTTTTTAATGGCTTGCAAACCCTCTAGGTAAAAGCACGCAACCGCACAATCGCAAAAACATTGACGATGAGAACAAGAGATGATTCTTTGCGCTGACTTCATGACAACTACCACTACCACCACCACCCAAATCGCGACTGGAGGGACGTGATGTAATTCGTCATGCACGCAATACCCAAACGTTCCCCCTCCAGGCAATCCTCGGAGGGGTTTTTAGTAGATATCAACAGGAGAAGAACAATGTACGACCATCGAGCGATCGCACGCTGCAAAGAACAAATTATTTACCGGATGAGAGGGAAGGATATTATGAGGAGTTAGTCGATCGCCTATAGCGGGTGTGTTGATATAGCAATCTGATTGGAGTTGTAAAATAATCCTGGTACCTGCTCCCGGACTCCTGAATTCGATACGTTAGGCTATGAGTATGTACTCCACAGTATTTCTGACATCGTTGCAATGAATCTCCCCGACCTCGATTCTGAAACCATTGATCGCATTATAGAGATGGCGTGGGAAGACCGCACACCCTTTGAGGCAATTGAACAACAGTTTGGGCTTCAGGAAAAACAAGTCATTGCTCTAATGCGGCGAGAAATGAAGGCGTCTAGCTTTAGGATGTGGCGCGAACGTGTAAGTGGGCGTCAAACCAAACATCTCAAACAACGCGACTTCGTTTCTGGACGCTTTCACTCTCACAATCAAAAAGGTTCTTGATGGATTCTAACAGAGGATTTGGGTATTGGAGTAATAGTGCGCTCTTGTAAAAATGTTCACCCCATTAAATAGCTTAGAGCACTTAGCCGCAGTTTAGTAAAGGAAGTAGACAAGGTTCCTAGAAGTTAGATTCTCTCTGAAGACGTTTGTAGTTAATAGTACAAACTTACTTAATATTAGACCCTTCCTATGGACAGAGGATTGAACCAAGTAATAAAGTTAAGGTCTATATGAGGCTTTTACTGGTCTATTAACAATTTCATTAGAAGCAAACACTAACTGTTCCGCATGAAACCTATTTCATATAGAAAAGCTCCCAAAGATACTATCTTAGGGGCTTTATTAGTCCTTAAGAGGATGTTGCCGAGTTGATGATTTCCTAATGGCTTACTCTACGCCTAGTAAAAACAAAAAATGCTCTGGATGTGACTGATGTAACTCTAATCACTCGGCTTTTATTTAAGACTTACGCAATGTATTAAAGTAACTCTCCCACAATTGTTTCTGAGCTTCGATTGACAGACGGCTGAATAGAGCCTGAAATTCAAGTGAGCTTGTCACCACCTGTTCCTGAAATTTCAGTGTTTTATCGAAAGTATCACGGGCGTTAGGCATATTGGAACTCTGCATATTTGGCATCATAGATGCCCAGCTAGTAAAAATTCCTCTTTGCAACTCACTTAACTGTCTTAAGTACTGCTCCAAGCTATTACTCCAATCCATTACCTTTGCTCCTTTAACTGTATTGATGAATACTGATTGCCTTATCTAGAATCTTATTGAATAATAATGGATAAATACTGAAATTGAAATGCACAAAAACAAGATTTCATGTCGATGCATTAGAAATACATATCTTTAGGAAGAAACGTCTTTTAATCCTCGTGGATTAAGCAAAATACCTTTGTGAAAAAACACCTCTTGCCAGGTTAGTTCATCGAGAGAATTGGGTTGTTCCAGTTTCATAAAAGCATAGCTGCCGCTCATCTTAGAGCAACCTTTCATAAGTAGCAGAAAATTTCTGCGACTACCAATGCAAACTGCTTTCATAAGCATCCTGCTTGAAGTTGGTAACAGTTAATGACGTGAAATTTTAAAAGATGATGAGGATGTATGGAAGAAGTTTATATTGTCTCAGCAGTACGCACACCGCTTGGTCGGTTTGGAGGGGCATTAGCAGGTTTTTCCCCAGTCGATTTAGGTGCCCATGCCATGCGATCTGCCTTGGAACAAGCCGGAGTACCGGACGACGCTTTAGACCTGTACATCTTTGGGAATGTACTCAGGGCGGGTCATGGACAGTCAGTGCCTCGTCAGGCAGCTTTTAAGGCACAGATTCCGGACACGGTGAATGGGTATGCCGTGGATATGGTGTGTTCATCAGGAATGATGAGCGTGATGAACGCCGCCACTACTATCCGCTCTGGAGATGCTGAAATTGTACTGGCTGGTGGAATGGAATCCATGTCCCAGGCTGGGTTTTTCTTATCACATCGAGCCAGATGGGGGTACAAATTGCTGCTGGGTTCGCCAGAGCAACTCACCGATACTTTGCTGTACGATGGTCTCACCGATCCCACTACTTCCGAAACAATGGGAGAGCAAGCTGAGCGACTAGCAGTGGCTTACAACGTAACGCGACCCGACTTGGACGAAGTTGCCTTTTATTCACAGAAACGAGCAGCGATCGCAACTGAGCAAGGTTGGTTTAAAAGGGAGATTGTACCCATTGAAATTTCGGGAAAGAAAGGTTCGCGACTTATGGACACGGATGAGGGAATCCGCCTCGAAACCACCTTGGAAAGCCTAGCTAAACTCAAGCCTGCTTTCCGAGAAGATGGAGTGTTTACGGCGGGCAATAGTAGCCAGATATCAGACGGAGCAGCCGCTCTCGTTTTGGCAAGCGCAAGAGCAGTGGAACGCTACGAACTCAAGCCTTTAGCACGGGTGGTTGGGGGAGCCTGGATCGGTGGCGAAACTTGGCGCTTCCCGGAAGTTCCCATCCTGGCAGTAAACAAGCTTTTAGAAAAGCTCAAGATGAGAATCTACGATTTTGACCTGTTCGAGAACAACGAGGCATTCGCTTTGAGCAGCGTGTTGTTCAACCGAGTGCTGGGTGTTCCATACGAAAAGCTCAATGTCTATGGGGGAGCGATCGCTTTAGGACATCCCATTGGCGCTTCAGGAGCGCGAATCATCGTCACGCTGCTCAACGCCTTGCAACAAAGGAATGGGCAACTCGGATTGGCAGCCGTCTGTCATGGGACTGGTGGTGGAACTGCGATCGCATTAGAGCGGCTTTGATAAGGAAAGAGAAATTCTTTTCTTGTTCCTTTCGCCTTTTTCTTTCATGGAGTGGAGAGTGGTTGATGCAATCTTTAGGGCTGGAAGATAAAGTTGTTCTGGTAACGGGCGGGAATCGAGGGATAGGAGCAGCGATCGTTCGTTTGCTCTTAGAGTTGGGAGCCAAGGTAGCCTATACTCACCGCAGCGAGAGTATTACTCAGCAGGGGACGCTGGAAATTCAAGCTGATGTGACCGACTCCGCTGCAATGGAGGCAGTGGCAGAACAAGTTGAACAGAAACTTGGTTCAATTTATGGGGTTGTAGCGAATGCTGGGATTACCCGTGACAACTTTTTTCCAAAACTGACTTCTGAGGATTGGGATGCCGTCATTGGCACTAACGTGAAGGGAGTTTACAACACGCTAACGCCCGTTATCCCGAAGATGTACGAGAGGCAAGAAGGCTCTGTTGTCTGCATTAGCTCAATTTCGGGCGAACGAGGAAACCTTGGTCAAAGCAACTATGCTGCATCCAAGGCGGCTGTGATTGGTTTAACTAAGTCCTTAGCTAGAGAAGCAGCTCGGTACGGGGTGCGGGTCAATGCTGTGTCGCCGGGATTTATTGAGACTGATATGGTTAAGTCGGTTCCAGACAAGGTGAAAGAGCGCATTGTCTCTGAAATTCCACTTCGTCGCTTTGGTAAGCCTGAAGAAGTGGCTTGGGCAGTGGCGTTCCTGCTCTCGCCAATTGCTAGCAGCTATGTTACGGGTGAAGTTCTCCGTGTCAATGGTGCCCATCATACTTGAGAGACGCGCTTCCCAAAGCCAGAAACTAGCATTGAACAATAGTTACACTTCTTAATGTATATAGTAGCGGAGCAACGTGTGAAAACAGCGATTGAGGTTGAAGAGCGGCGAATCAATGTAGGCGGTTTAACTACACGCTACTTTAAGGCGGGTGATGATGGTCTACCGTTAGTGCTGCTACATGGAGATAGTGCCAGCGCTCTGGATTGGTCTTGGGTACTGCCCAGGCTAGGAGCTACATATCGCGTCTATGCCCCGGACTTTCCAGGGTTTGGTGAGAGTGCTAAACCCAGCCGTAACTATACTCCGGAATTTCTTAAGCAGTTCTTGGTCGATTTTCTCAACGCGCTTGGCATTGAGCAGGCGGTACTAGTAGGTAACTCCCTAGGTGGACTTGTTTCTCTACGCTTTGCGCTGTCACATCCTGAACAAGTGGCGGCTCTGGTGCTGGCAGACAGTTCCGGGCTTGGTTACTCAGTTACGCCGTTTCTGTCCCAGTTAACCGTGCCCTTCTATGGGGAGGCTGCGATCACGGGGTGCGCTACACCGATTGGCGCAAAGATGCGATCGTGGTTACGGGCAACACTGCTTTTTGCCCACCCCTCGCAGGCTCCCGATGTGTGGCTGGCGGAGCAGGAGCGAATGTCACTAATGCCGGGTTTTCTTCAAGCTACTCTGTCTTCACTACGTGCCCAGCTTAATGTATTGGGACAGCGCCAAGTGTTGCTCGATTCTCTACCACAGTTGCAGATGCCAACCCTGATTGTCTGGGGTACTGATGATTCGGTTTTCCCAAAAGAGCAGGCTCAAGATGCCGTTAGTCGCCTACGGCATGGACAGCTTGCCTTGATACCTGACTGTGGTCATCTACCCCATATCGAGCGTGCTGAAATTTTTAGCACGGAGTTAAGCAAGTTTCTCACGGAAGTTACTGGTTAGACATTTGGTTCCATCTGTCAACCCTGAGACTGAGGTAGGTACACTTACTCTGTCCTATTTATTGGTAGAAGTTGAGTTTGTCGATTTCAACTAAAGCAAACGTTTCTAGATGACTTTACCTTCAGGGGTAAAGGTGTGATGAGGATTTTAAGGAGACATCGATGCAACTGAAGCCAATCAATCAGCAGGTTGTTGCCGTCGTTGGGGCTTCCAGCGGCATCGGACGTGAGGCAGCCCTACAGTTTGCCAAGCGAGGGGCAAAGGTGGTTGTCTCGGCTCGTAGTGAGTCGAAGCTAGCGCCCTTGCTAGACGAGATTCGCGGCTTTGGTGGTGAGGTAACTGCTGTGGTAGCCGATGTGGCGGTATTCGAGCAAGTTAAGGCGATCGCAGATCGTACCGTTGAGATATATGGGCGACTCGATACCTGGGTGCATTGCCCTGCTATTGCCGTCTATGCCCCTTTCGATCAGACAAAACCAGAAGAGTTTCAGCGCGTCATTGATGTTGGTCTAATGGGGCAAGTTTACGGTGCAATGGCAGCACTGCCCCATCTTAAGAGTGAGGGTCGAGGAGCGCTAATTCATATCTCTTCAGTCTTGGGCAGACGAAGTCTCCCACTTCAAAGTTCTTATTGCACAGCTAAGCACGGGATGGAGGGATTTATCGAAGCCCTGCGCGTCGAACTGCGACATGAGCGCATCCCCATCAGTGTGACAAGTGTGAAACCTGCCGCTGTCAATACACCCCTCTACAACAATGCGCTCACGAGGTTAGGTGTAAAGCCAGCAAGCTTACCGCCTTTCTACGAACCGACGCTAGTAGCTGATGCGATCCTTTACGTTGCCGAACATCCCACCCGTGACTTCTTAGTTGGGGATGCGGCGAGAGCCATAGATGTGCTTCAACGGCTCTCGCCATCACTGGTAGATTTCATATTAGAGCGTGTCGCCTTTCGACTCCAAAGGACTTCGCAGCCGAAATCTGAAGATGCACCAAACAATCTTTATGAACCTGTCGCAGCCAATGACAGAGCCAAGGGAGATTTTAGGAACCTAACGATACCGAGCCTTACTGACTGGCTAGATAAGAACCCACCGTTTAAGTGGGGTGCGATCGCCAGTATAGCGGCGTTGGCATTGCTGGTTGTACAAGCATTCAACAACGAGGGGCGAATTTAGGATGGAGCTTTGGGCAGGACTACTGCGGCTGTCACTAGAAATTGTTAGTAAGGTGCTAGTCAGCTACGCTTTGGCATTAAGTGAGCTGGCAAACCTCTACTGGGACATTTATGAAAAGACATTTGGTACCGTTCTACAAAGCCCAAGCTTGGGGTACACCCGTGAATTCAACAACAAACTGTTTAAGAGCTTTGATGCCTGGATAAACTTCTATAAGGCAAACTTTGAGTATCAAGTTGTGCTGGTCGATGTTTGGTTGAAAGCCTTTGAAGAACTGACGCGGGAGTTGGCTTCCTTTACGGAAAAAGGCGAAACGCTTCAGAACTGGCAGCAGTTTCTGCAAGTCTGGAGTAATCTATTTGACCGGGTATTTGCACAAACGTTCCGTTCAGCGGATGCCCTTGAAATCCAGGGGAAGTTTTTGAACTCAGCCATGACCTACAAGCTTCACCAGCAACAGCTAATGGAAGTATTTCTCAAAATGTATGACTTGCCGACCCGGAGCGAAGTGGACGAAATTCACCGTAGTATTTACGAGATGCGTAAGGAGATAAAAAGCCTTAAAAAAGCTTTGAACGAATAAGGCTTATAAGATCTCATTTCTGCGATAGTACAAAGATGATGAGTGACATTGAAATGAAAATATTTTCATTAGTATTAGGTCTTTTTATACACTTTCTTAGATACGCCTGGAGTTAGATGTGATTTCTAGTAGGAGGAGTAAATTGGAAGATAAGTAAAGATAGCAATGACTGATATGAAAAGCGGAAAAAAACAGAGTTACGATCCAGGTTCTAATGATATTTCGAGCGCTATAGATCATGGTCAAGACGGACTGAACCCGAATAAAAGTCTTCCTGTACAGTTGACATTCGGTGTCTCAATAGGAGTTTTTGTACTTCTGCTTCTTGCTACGGTTCTTTATTATAATGGAGCTTTCACTTAGTGCTATTTAGTTAATGAATGAAGGTACTTAACTGAGGTTAGAGATAACATCAGCATAATGAGAATTCATAGCAGTGTCTTTGATTTGTCAAAAGTTCTTAAAGGCACTGCTCTATTTTTATATTTGTGTAAGGTTCAACAGGCAGGTGAGTGAAACGGCACAATATAGCTCTTCAGCCGTCAGCTTTCAGCGGTCAGCTTTCAGCCAAATAGCTCTGGCTAAGGGTCATAGCCTCTGTTGTGCCTTAATCTATACTTCGACTGCTATACTTCATAAGCATTTTGACTTTTGACTTCCGCGTAGCGATATTAGGTAGCCTGAAGGAAACAACTTTTATTTTTTCTCTTCAGAGGTGTTTGAGGATGCGATGTACGAGTTTAATGAGCTAGCTCAAAAACTGGTTAAGGGTGGTGAGGTCTTCAGCCGCCTGCGCGAAGAGGACATTCAGATTGGGGTGACTCCCAAGGAAGAGGTCTACCGAGAGGACAAGGTGGTGTTGTACCGCTTCGTGTCAAAGGTGGAGCATTCTCTAAACATTCCCATCCTCATCGTTTACGCGCTAGTCAACCGTCCCTACATTGTCGATTTACAGGAGGGGCGATCGCTTGTTGCCAATTTGCTCAATCTTGGTCTGGATGTTTACCTGATTGACTGGGGTTATCCAAGTCGAGGCGATCGCTGGCTGACGCTTGACGACTACATCAATGGCTATATCAATAACTGTGTGGATGTAGTGCTAGAAAGGCATAACCTAGAGCAAATCAACCTGTTGGGGATTTGTCAGGGAGGTGCTTTTAGCCTCTGCTACAGTTCCCTTTACCCAGAGAAGGTGAAAAACCTGATTACTATGGTTACCCCGGTTGATTTTCACGTCAAAGAGGGACTCCTCAATGTTTGGGGTGGATGCACTTTGGGATCAAAGGCTCTAGATGTGGATTTAATGGTAGATACTCTGGGTAACATCCCTGGCGACTTCCTGAACTTGGAGTTTTTGCTGCTGAAACCTTTTCAGTTAGGAGTTCAGAAATATATTGACCTTCTGGAGAACATCGACTCTGAGGACAAACTAGTCAATTTTCTCCGAATGGAAAAGTGGATTTTTGATAGTCCTGACCAAGCTGGGGAAGCCTATCGACAGTTCATGAAGGACTTTTACCAAGGAAACAAATTGATTAAAGGTGAGGTAGAGATTGGCAAGAAACGAGTAGATCTGGGGAATATCCGCAGTCCGACTTTGAACATTTACGCTAAGCAAGATCATCTCGTTCCCCCAGCATCCTCAATGGCTCTTGAGAAGTACATTGCAAGTGTTGACTATACTGCGTGTTCCTTCCCAGTCGGGCATATTGGGATGTACGTCAGTAATAAGGTGCAGCAAGACCTTCCGCCAACCATTGCTAATTGGCTTAAGGCGAGAGCCTAAGTGCAAGAAGGCAGAAGATAGGAGGCTCCAGGGCTTTTATGAAAGAAAGCTTGAATAGTAAGCTTTTGAATAAGTGTGATTATCGGTACTAGGGGTGATAACATGAGAGAAATTCTTAAAAAACTTAGCTATGCCTACTGTGGCTACGCCAAGCCAAGTCACATCTGAGTCATCCAGCTTGGTAGTCACGACAGATAACCTGCTGGAAATCTTTGCTGAGTTCCTAAATATAGATGTCAGTGCTGGCGATGCTGCCTTGGATACCCTCAATACCTACCGTCGCCAAGTTCAGCAATTTGTTGATTGGTGCGATCGCCAAAAACTCAATGCCGCTGAAGTCACCAAAGATGACATTAAGCACTACCGCCGTTGGATGGTAGAAAAACAGAAATTTAAACCAGCTACCGTAGCCTTGAAGCTATCTGTAGTCAAACGCTTTTATCAAGCCGCTGTGGAAAAAGGGCTGATTTCCATCAATCCTGCGCTTGGTGTAAAACCCCCACGCGAGAAACGTGATCCAGCCGAAAAAATTACCTATCTAGAAAAAGCAGAAGTTGAGAGATTTTTAGAAGCCATCCCTCAAGATGGAACACTCAAAGCTGCACGGGATAGAGCCATGCTCGCGATTATGACATTAGAAGGGCCACGTACAGTAGAGCTACATCGTGCGAATATTTCTGATGTTGTAAGGCAGGGGGGAAATTTAGGAATCCGCGTAGAAGGCAAGCGAAATATTCGGGTTGTTCCTTTAATCCCAGATATTGCCAACATTTTGATGAGTTATTTGGACGCAAGAGAAGAGAATGGGGAAGAACTAAAACCTTCTAGCCCTCTATTTATAGCAGTAGGAAATCGAGCAGGTGGAGAGCGAATTTCCCGCCGTGGGATTAGGCTGATTGTGGATAGCTATCTCAAGCAAACAGAACTGAAGCAAACACCAGGTAGAACGATTTCAGCGCACAGCTTGAGACACACGGCTGGCACTCTCGCCTTGCGTTCTGGTGCAGAGTTACGGCAAGTGCAAGACTTATTGGGACACGCCGATCCAAGAACGACTTGTATTTATGCTCATGTTGCTGATCGTTGGGAGAATAATCCAGCACTGAAGCTAGGGATTAAAGTTTAAGAAACTCTAATCAGGCAACGTTGTAGATGGGGCACGTCCTTCGGAAAGTACCCGCTCAATCTTAAAATCCTCAATATTACTTTCAAAGCGATTGAAGATTACTCGCATCTCGCTATATCCAACGGCACCGGAGACACCTCGCTCACTGGGACACTTCACCCGTAACAATGTTTGAAATCCTCCTGAGTTTTCATTGAGATAGAAAGTTTTGGGACAGCCTGGACTGATAAACCCTTCAATCGCTAGTTGGTTAAGTGCAGCGATACCCAATGGACTATCTAAAATGTATTGCAAAGCATTGGCTTGCTCATCCGATGTCATACGCCGCCATTGCTGAGTTTGAGTTTGGCTGAGTTGCAAAGCAGGTTCGCGAGGTTCTGATGTCATTGCAGCCGAACTACAGACACTCATTAAACTTATCCCCAAAGCAAGGCAACTAACCAGGCGAGTTACCTTTCGGCTGTTAATTGAGCAAAAGTTTAGAAAAACATAAAAATTCTTGGAACTATCCATCAAATTGAGACTCCCTAGTTTTGGGTAGAAGCGCGGCGAAAATTTTACTGCCAAAATTGAAGTTAATACTTCACCACAAAGATTTTGACGGTTAGCAAGAGATATTGCTCCCGCATACCGTCAACCTTGACTAAAAGTTTTGAGTAGCCAGAGATTAATCTTCGTATCATCCTCTATCTGACTACGTTTGATCGCTTCTTCTACTGATGCGATCGCAAGTCCCGGCAAAACCTGTGATTCTCGAACTCTACCACTCCGTCCCTCTGCGATCGCAAATGCTACTATTTCGCCAATATTCAAATCATTTACCCAATATTCCTGCACTCCTGACTCTTCGTACATCAAGCGCTTGCGTCCCAATTCATCACTCACACTAGCAGCACCAAGTTCCACTACTAAACTTGGCGGGTCAAAGTCTTGAAGGTCAATTGGTTCATTGCTTGGCGGTGGGACTCTCAACCCAGAACCAATATAGAACGCTAAATCGGGTTGAAATTCACCCACACCCGCATTCCGAAAACTCGTGTTGGCAAACTCAACAATGCGGATGTTCTTAATGGTGGCAAAAAGACTAACCGCCTTGGAAATAATCGAACTTTGACGACCATGACGGGGACCAAGGGGCGACATCTCTATTCTTAAGAGTCCTTGATGGTAATAAAACCTGCCATCGGCATAAGCAGGATTTTCAGCTAGTTCAATAAATTCTTCCCAGCTAACCTTGCCCCACCAGGTATCTGTCACCAAATTTTTTGTAAGGGTAGCAACTCCGTAAGCGCTCGATGAACTAATCACAACGACCCGCCTCTAAAATTTGAGTGTGTTCACACTTACAGAGGTTTTTCTCTTTATCCGTATAGTAAATATAAAGTTATTGCGATCGCCTAAATTGGTAGTTGGATATTTGGCTTGTGCGATCGCATTCTCCACTTATTTGCCCAAAGTCCTAACCGTTAAAACCTGGGGAGGAGTGGAATCAGGCGGATAGATAAAATCTACCTGTACCTCTCGCTGCGCCCCAGGTGGTAAGTTCAGCGTCACCAGTGGTTCCCCCCGTTGTCCCCGTCTCTGTACCAAATGCACGTAGCGCGTCTGAGTTTGCCCATTCTCATCCTCGTAACGCACCTTCACCGTACCCCGAAAGAATACCTGTTCAACCCGTGGATTCAAGAACAGAAGGTTCTCGTTACCCCACTCATCTTTCAACGGTGTTTGCACAGACACAGTCACGGTTTGCGCTTGACTCGTAGAGTTTTGCAATGGCAAGGTGAGATTGTATTCCACCCCATAGTTGCTGTGGGCAAAATAGGCAGTATCAGAATAGCGCTTCAGCATGGGCGCACTTTGAACTTGTCCTGTGCTGAGGGTAATTAAATGGAGTGTTCCTAGTGGGTAAGAGAATGCCTTTCCTGGTTGTGGAATACTGAGATGTTCGATATTTGGATTATCTGTAATCTGTGTTTGCCATTGCGAACCCTCAGAAACACCTGCCACGCGCCCAAACACCGTTGGTTCTCTGGGTGGATCGAGGGGAGTAGGAACGGGACCACGCGGTTCTGCTAAACTGCCTCTATCTAGTAAGTTTTGCCATTCTGTCAAGTTGGGTGCGCGATAGGTGCCATTACTAGCTTGGGGTGCTTTCATCATTAAATTGGCAACATAAACCGCACCATCACTCCTCAACCGCATCATTGTAGAACGACCATTCGAGGCGGGAGTACGTTCTATGGGAATCGGCTGATTCATTAATATCTGGCTTTGTCCCGGCTGAATCACCAACTTTTCAGGGAAAATCGCTTGTCGGACTCCCCGCAAGACATCACTCATAGTACGACTACCGGGGCCAGAGTAGACATTGCCATTGGAATTATCCACCATATCGGGCAATGTTTTGAACGGTGCATCCGGAGTTCCGAGATAACTCACGGCTTGCAATACATCTACCGTGACGGGTTTGTCAGTCTTGTTGTGTAGAATCAAACCCTGGTAGAAAGGGCGGGCTTGGGCGGCAGTCTCTGCCCTAGCGATATGGTGAGTAAAGATGTCGAAGCGTCCGTTGAAGGCATAGTTTAGGTGGGCAGAGGGTACTTGTTTGCCTTCGGGTGGAAGAGTTGAAAGCAAAATGCCTTCTGTTTCTACGAGTTCTGGGCTATTACTGTTGAATGTGGGAATTGTGTCAAGTTTTCCCGGCAAAGGACGAATTTCTTGGGGGCTAACTTCTACTCCAGCTATGTACTGCGGTGGTACAGCGTAGATAAAGAGTGCCCGACAGATTAATGCCGCGACGTCCCCACGAGTGGCAATTTGATTAGGCTTTAACTGTTTAACGTTGGGATAGTTGACGACTAAGGTATTGACGGCAGCAGATGCGATCGCATTTTTCGCATAGGCGGGAATCTGGGCTGCATCTTCAAAATACTGCCTCAACGTGCTATCAGGATTAGCAGGGATACTGAAATTTTTAGCACCTGCTAAGACACCAATCGCTTGCACTCTTGGAATCTGCTGGTTGGGTTGAAATAATCCACCAGGATAACCAGAGAAAAATCCTCGTTTGTACGCCTCTTGAACTGCCGAATATGCCCAAAAGTTAGTCGGCACATCTTTAAAGGTTGTCCCACTCCGCTTAACTGGCGCATCGGGGAAAGCATTCAGCATCAAAACAGCAAACTCAGCACGAGTAATAGTAGCGTTGGGGCGAAAGCTACCATCTGGGTAACCACTTACCAGCTTCCGGGGTGCCATCTGGCTGATACACTCTTTTGCCCAATGATTGTCGATATCTGTAAAAGCGATCGCATTGGGTATTGATATTAGCAAGGAAGCCGCCAAGACTGAAGTGTTTGTTAGTAATTTCAAACCTAAACGCATGAATGGACTTCTACTTCAACTAAAGTCTTTGAAGTTTTTTATAGAGAATTTGTTGCCAAAACTCAGTTTATCAAGGGGAAACACCCTCCTACCTGTGTTGGAAAAACCCGGATTGAGGGACGTTGCCGCCCAAACCCTCAACGCCATGGAACCGGAGTTCTCGCGTCCCCCAGAATTGGGAAGCCAGCGCAGACACTTTCCAGAGGTAAGCGCTGGCTTCTGACTTTTTTTGTTGCAACATTGTTACTGTACCAGTAAGTTTGAAACTTAGTCAAGTATTTTTTATACAAGCAATAAAATTATTTCAGTGATATTACGGAGTTAATTAGGAACTAGTTCCCAATCCCCAATCCCCGTGAACTCGCCATCAACTCATAAATCGCCACTGGCTCATTCTTCCCCTTAACCTTTACTGATTCATCAACCAAACGCAGTTCAAACGCCTCTGGTCGTCGTAGCGCCGCAACAACAGACTCGGTTACTAAAACATCACAGTTGTATTTTCGGGTAAGACCCTCAACCCGCGCTGCCACATTCACGGCATCCCCAATCACCGTAGACTCAATCCGTGAAGTGAAGCCAATCGTACCCATGACTACCTCACCTCGATGAATACCAATACCAATATTGACTGTGGGTTGAAATTCGCGACTTCGTTTCTCATTAAACACCTTGAGACTCTGCTGCATTGCTAACGCTGCGTGTAGCGCACAGCCAGTTGTCTCATCCTCAAAGAGTGCCATAATCGCGTCACCAATGTATTTGTCAATGAAACCACCAGTATCATTAATCACTTGCCCCATACAGGCGAGGTAGTCATTTAACAAGGCAAAGGTTTCTAATGGTGTCATCTGTTCTGACATGGATGTATAGCCGCGAATATCGGCAAACAAAATTGTGATCAGGCGTGTTGAAGCAACACCAACCTGGATGTTCTCAATGCCATCAGACGCAATAACCGTCAGAAATTTCCCCGGTACAAAGCGTTCAAACGATTCAAGTGTTCTCTGAAGCCGACTAAAGGACGCTTGTAGGGCTGTAGCCATCTCATTAAAAGTCGCCGCCAAAGCCCCAATTTCGTCAGCACGTTGGATGTCAGCACGATGCTCCAAATCCCCAGCCGCAATCTTCGTCGCACTCATCTGTAAGCGTCGTACAGGGTTAGTTAACTCTCTAGCGAGAATGTAAGCTCCCACAAGCCCAACACCAAGTCCGAGAACACCAACTAACAAAGCCTTATTCACCGCATTCACTACCGCACGGTTAACTTGTCGTAGTGAAATTCCAAGACGGAAAGTCCCAATTTTCTCACCAGAGGCATTACGAATGTCGGAGGCAACCTCAAGCACTCGTTCACCACGACGCGCCCGCCGTTCACCCTGAAACTCAATGTCTCGCAGAATGAAGGTTTCCACGACAGGGGGAGTATCTGTGTACACCTGAAGCGCGGCATTGGTAATATCGGCTGGCACAACATCAGGAATGTACTGATCCTGAAAATCATTGGGCATGGCAGCGACAATTTGGTCAGAGGCGCGTGCATCTGAAACCAAGATGTAGACAAACTCAGGGTTTCGCCTCAACATCAGATTGAGACCGAGGCGAATTTGACCCCAATTTTGATCAACCAGTTCATTGGTCAAGGCATTGGATAGAGCAACAGCAAGAGTCTGAGCTTGCTGCCGCTTTTGTTCGCGATATACATCACCTTCATTTTTTGCCCAGCTCCAAACCACAGCACCAACAATCGCCACAATCAAAAGGGTGGTGGCAGTCATAATCCGAGTGTGGATTGAGTGGAATATCGAGAGCTTCATGGAGTTTTGAGAGTTGGGTGTTGCCGAAGCGGTACTGTATTTACTATCACGTCTTTGTTTTTAGGCAGCTATGCATTGGTCTATAAAAATCGCCGCATAACCTTGTAGAGGTGTTTCGGCGGAACGTCTCTACGACTTATTGTGTGACCTCAAGTTCCTCGACGAACGTGGCCCATCGCCGCACATCAGCCTGATCTTGACAAGCTGATGAAAGTGCTAGAGTTACGGGACCACCCATTTTTGCTGGGATCGGTAGTCGCTCATCACCCCAGTGAGTTGCGAGGAGAATATCACATCGTTTGACATCCGAGGCTTTTAGGCGGATTGGACTTGCTGGGTCGCGGTAAAGGGGGGATTTCCCGCGAACAATGACGGCACCGTTTTGAGGAAGTGTGAGTCCAGCAGAGGCGATCGCATCTCGCACCCGTACACCATGAAGCTTGACTTTATCAGCCGGCCAACCAATCCGGTAGCCAACGGCTTCTTCAATGGTTGTTTGAGGTAGTTTTTCAAGAGCAGCCGCATTGAATAGGCGACTACCCACTTTTAACTGTATCGGTTCGGTACCGACTACCATATCCGTGAGGTAAAATGCCCAGAAGCGATCAGGATACTTTTGCTGAAGTTGGGGAAACTGAGTCTGAGGGAAGACTAGGTAAAGGGGGCCACCTTCACTGCGGGAAATCTTTTTCCCATTCCGCTCTAAGGCAATGATAATCGGGTATTGCCGCAGGTCAGCAAGGCTGACTGTGGCTCGAAAGCCATCACGCGCAACAAACGTCACTTCACGAACCGTCGGTGCAACACCCACTTCATTGAGCAGGGTTGAAACAGAAACTCCCCGGAAGTTGAAAATTGCATTGGGAGTGTTTGTATTATGTGGCTCTTTCGTCTGGATTGTTGTCGTTGCTAAAGCTTCCAGTTTTGACAAGCTCAATACAACTGGCTGATTTGTTGAGGTTTGCCCTTGAATAACGAACTGCCAATCATTCTTGCTTTTGTCTGACTGTAAGTTCGCAATCCTTGCCGCATTTTGTGCGATCGCTTCTTGACGCCATGCATCCAATTCGGCACTCGTGGGTCGGCTAGTACAGCCAGTTAAGGGAGCAACTATATTCAACATTCCCAAAGCCAAGGGTATGTACATAAACGAATGCATCGTTTTTGGCATTTCTCTTTTTCTTTTTTTCTTTGCCAAAAGCTGTAGCATCGTCAGAGGTTTTTTCTTAATCAAAGTAAATCCATTAATGACTGGAAATTGCAGTTCTATCACTATTTTTAGGCAGAGTTTATATTAAAAGTATTTCGATGCGGAAAAATAGCAATCCATGGCTGGCGTTCTCAAAATCAACATTACACAGACCGCCCAACAGCTTAAAACTCTACTAGCTAAACAGACAACCGCAAGAGGTAAGGAACGTGTTCTGGCGTTGTACTTACTCAAAATAGGTAAAGCCACAACCCTAAAAGACCTAGCCCTTGTTTTAGGCAGAGATCCCGCAACGCTTTACCGTTGGTTACAAAAGTATAAGACACACGGACTAGACGGAATACTTGCAGTTAGGAAAGGTCAAGGCAGAAAACCAGCTATTCCAATAGAAGCTATGGAGCGATTGCGACAGCAGTTGCAAAACCCAGAGGAATTTAAAACTTATGGAGCCGTTAGAAGTTGGCTAAAGGAGGAGTGTGGAATTGATGCCTCCTACAAAGTCGTTCACGAAGCTGTGCGCTACAAGTTAAACGTGCAATTGCAATCAGCCAAACCTCGGAACGCACAGAAAAACCGCCCAACCAAAAAAGCCCTGGTAGAAACTACCTCACAAAGTCGTTGTTAGTTGTTGGTTGTTGGTTGTTAGAAAGACTAGTGCAGCGCGGCAGAAATAACCCACCAGTCTAGAGTGAGGTGACAACTAGTGCAGCGAGGCGGAAATAAGTGACCAGTTAAAAAAGGAAGCAAAAAGG